>NZ_CP082839.1:3180000-3480000 GCF_019930585.1 Sphingomonas nostoxanthinifaciens
GCGTGATGCGGTTCTTCGAAACGCGGCTGAAGCTAAGCGAGGGGCAGTTCGAGGGTCGGCCGTTCAGCCTGCACGAGAGCCAGGCGTTCAAGATCGGGTCGCTGTTCGGCTGGCTCCGCGCTGACGGCTCCCGCCGCTTCCGCCGCGCCTACATCGAGGAGGGCAAAGGGAACGGTAAGTCGCCGATCGCCGGTGGCATCGGCCTCTATGGCATGATGGCCGACAACGAGGCTGGTGCGCAGATCTATGCGGCTGCGGCGCGCAAAGATCAGGCCGACATCCTCTTCCGCGACGCCGTGAAGATGGTCGACAAGTCGCCGGCCCTTGCGGCGCGGATCAAGAAAAGCGGCGGACCGGGACGCGAATATAACCTCGCGTTCCTGCCGCAGGCGTCATGGTTCAAGCCGATCAGCCGCGAGGCCGGCAAGACGGGGTCAGGCCCTCGCCCCCATTTCGCGCTCTGCGACGAGGTCCACGAGCATCCCGATCGCACGATCATGGAAATGCTGGAGCGCGGCTTTAAATTCCGCCGCCAGCCGCTCCTCTTCATGATCACCAACAGCGGATCGAACCGCAATTCGATCTGCTGGGAAGAGCACGAGCACGCCATCAAGGTCGCTGCCGGCATCGCGAGGCGAAAGACGACGATCCGGCTTATATCGGCGAGCCGATCGACGACACGACATTCTCGTACGTCTGCGGGCTGGACCCCGGCGACGACCCGCTGAACGATCCCAGCTGCTGGCCGAAGGCGAACCCGCTGCTCGGCGTCACGATCACCGAGGAATATCTCGCCGGCGTCGTGAAGCAGGCGAAGGACATGCCGGGCAAGCTGAACGGCATCCTGCGGCTGCACTTCTGCGTGTGGACCGATGCCGAGACGGCGTGGATGACCCGCGCGACACTGGAGCCCGCGCTCGCCGACTTCGACCCGGCCGAACACGAGGGCAAGGAGATCGCGCTCGGGCTCGACCTTTCGCAGACGCGCGACATCACCGCGAAAGCGTGCATCGTCCAGACGGGCGAGATCGAGATCGAACGTGTCGACGACCGCGGCCAACCCTACAAAGTGGTGGCTCCGACCTACGATGCATGGATTGAGGCCTGGTCGCCCGGCGACACGCTGGCGGCGCGCGCCGTCAAGGATAAGCAGCCCTACGAGCTCTGGGCCAAGCAAGGCTTCCTGCAGGCGCCGAAAGGGGAGAGCATCCCCTACGGGCATATCGCCCAGGCGGTTGCCGAGGACGCGCACCGCTTCAAGGTCATGGCGCTTGCCTATGACCGCTACGCCTATCGGTCTTTCTTCGAGCCCGAACTCAACGCGCTCGGCGTCTCGATCGAGCAGGTCGAGCACCCGCAGGGCGGCACCAAGAAGGGCAAGCCGACCGACACGATGACTGCCGCGGCGAAGCGCGCGAAGAAGGAGCCGGAGGGGCTCTGGATGCCAGCCTCGGTCAAGGGGCTGGAGATGCTGCTGTTCGAGCGGCGGATACGGCTGCGCCGCAACCCCGTGCTGGTGTCCGCGATGATGTCGGCCGTCACCGACGAAGACCGTTGGGGCAATTATTGGCTCGCCAAGGAGCGCGCCGCCAACAAGATCGACGCCGCTATCGCCCTTTGTATGGCGGTCGGCGTCATGCTCGCCGCCCCACCGGCTCCTGGTGCCAAGTTCCAGATGTTCTTCGCCTGACCCCGAAAGGGCCACCCAATGAACCGTGCCTATTCCATCCTCGACGTGAAGAGCGTCTCGGACGGCGATCGCGTGATGAGCGGCGTCGCCTCGACGCCCAAGGCCGATCGCATGGGCGACGTCGTCAATCCGCTCGGCGCGAAGTTCAAGTTGCCGATGCCGCTGCTCTGGCAGCACGACCATAGCCAGCCAATCGGCACGGTTGAGTTCGCGAAGCCGACCGAGTCCGGCATCCCCTTCAGCGCGCGCATCGCCTCGCTCGACGATCCCGGCACGCTGAAGAACCGGCTCGACGAAGCATGGCAGAGCATCAAGCTTGGCCTTGTCCGGGCGGTGTCGATCGGCTTTGCCCCGATCAAATATTCTCTGCTGAAAGACGGCGGTTACGAGTTCGACGAGTGGGAGTGGCTGGAGCTTTCCGCCGTCACGATCCCGGCGAACGCCGACTGCGCCATCACCACGATCAAGTCGGCCGACCGTCTACTTCGCCGCGAAGCGGGCATCCCCGACCCCGAAATTCTGCCGCCGCCCGAGCTTGCCGCGATTGGCAACTCTGCTCGGGTCGTCCGGCTGAACGCGCCGGCCCGCGATGGGGCTCCTTTCGTCATTCGCTCCATCAAGAGGATCCGAGCATGAAGACCATTGCCGAACAGATCGCCGCCTTCGAGGCGCGACGCACCTCCACCGTCACCCGCATGACCGAGATCATGGGCAAGGCCGCCACCGACGGCACGACCCTCGATCAGGCCGAGCAGGACGAATATGACGGCCTCGAGCAGGACATCGAGCAGATCGACGGCCACATCAAGCGCCTGAAGTCGCTCGAGAAGCACAACGTCGCCGCCGCCACCGCCGTCGTCGGCGAGAATGGCGAGCAGGCCTCGGCCGCGCGCGCGGGCGTTCGTCTCGAGGTCAAGGGCACGAACCTGCCGAAGGGCACCGCCTTCACCCGCTACGCCACGGCGCTCATGCGGTCGAAGGGCAACCTGATGCAGGCCGCCGAGATCGCCAAGGGCTGGCACGACAGCACGCCCGAGGTGGAAACCGTCCTGCGCGCGGCGGTCGCCGCCGGCACGACCACGGGCAACACCTGGGCGGCGCCGCTCGTCCAGTATCAGACGATGGCCAGCGAGTTCGTCGAGCTGCTCCGCCCGGCGACCATCATCGGCAAGATTGTCGGCCTCCGTCACGTGCCGTTCAACGTGAAGATCCCGCGCCAGACCGCGGGCGCCTCCGTTGGTTGGGTCGGTGAAGGTGCACCGAAGCCGGTCGGGTCGCTCGCGTTCGACATGATCCAGCTCGGCTGGGCCAAGGCGGCCGGCATCGTCGTCATGAGCGACGAACTGGTGCGCTTGTCGAACCCGTCGGCCGAGGATCTCGTCCGCACCGACCTGATCAACACCATGGCGCAGTTCCTCGACGCTCAGTTCGTCGATCCGAGCATCGCCGCGGTTGCGAATGTGTCGCCGGCGTCGATCACGAACGGCGCGACCTACATCACCGCCTCCGGCACCGACCAGGCCGCGCTGAAGCACGACGTGCAGATCCTGTTCGGCCTGTTCATCGCCGCGAACCTCTCGCTCGCCGACGCGGTGTGGATCATGACGCCGACCATGGCGATGTCGATCGGCCTGATGACCAATGCGCTCGGCCAGTTCGAGTATCCGGACATCAACATGAACGGCGGCAAGTGGATGGGCCTGCCTGTCATCGTGTCGACGAACGTGCCGCAGTCGGTCGTCAATGGCGGCGCCGCGCCGCCGACCGTCGCCGGCGATCAGATCATCCTGGCGAAGGCCTCGGATATCCTGCTCGCGGACGATGGTGCGGTGGAGCTCGACGCCAGCACCGAGGCGTCGCTGCAGATGAACTCGGCGCCGGACAACCCCGCCACCGCCGCGACCGTTCTGACCAGCCTCTGGCAGAACAACCTCGTGGCACTGCGTGCGGAGCGGTACATCAACTGGATGCGCCGCCGTGCCCAGGCCGTCGCCTACATCTCCGGCGCCAAGTACGTCGCGAGCTGATCTGGAAGGCCGGGCGTTCGCGCCCGGCCTTTTCTTACAGGAGGGCCGCCATGCCCGATATGATCGCGCTGAAGGCCTTTCGCTATCGCGGGAAGCTGCTTCAGCCGGATGAGCCGTTCGAGGCTTTGACCTCCGGCCACGCCCGCGTTCACCGTGCCCTCGGCAATGCGCACGACGCGCCCGCCAAGGCCAAGGCCAAGCCGCGCGCCGCCAAGCCGCAGGACGACCCATCGGCCGCAAGCGGCGAATATCTCCGCCGCGACATGCGCGCCGAGGACTGACGGGTGCGCCTGTTCGGCCTGACCGTCACCCGCGAGAAGGCAGCCGGCCCAACTGCCCTGGCTCCGATCGACACGCGCCGCGGCTGGTTCAGCGTCGCGCGCGAGCCGTTTGCCGGCGCGTGGCAGCGCGGGGTCGAGGTGCGGGTCGAGAGCGTGCTGACCTTCAGCGCGGTCTACGCGTGCATGACGCTGATCGCGTCGGACATCGCCAAGATGCGGATGCGCCTGGTCCAACAAGATGGCGACGGCATCTGGAACGAGACGACCACGCCCGCCTTCTCGCCTGTGCTGACGAAGCCCAATCATTTCCAGAACCGCATCGAGTTTTTCGAGCATTGGGTCATCTCCAAGCTCGTCAGCGGCAACACCTACGTGCTGAAGGAGCGCGATAACCGGAACGTCGTGGTCGGCCTATACGTGCTCGACCCACGCCGGGTGAAGCCGCTCGTCGCGCCCAACGGCGATGTCTATTATCAGCTTAGCCGGGACGACCTGTCCGGCCTGCCGGAAAACCAGATCACCGTTCCGGCGAGCGAGATCATCCACGATCGGATGAATGCGCTCTATCACCCGCTCGTCGGCATCTCGCCGATCCATGCATGCGGGCTCGCCGCGACGCAGGGTCTGCGCATCCAGGCCAATTCGGCCAAGTTCTTCGAGAACAACTCCAACCCCGGCGGCATCCTCACCGCGCCGAGCACGATCGATCAGGCAACCGCGGACCGGCTCAAGCGCGATTTCACCGAAAATTATTCCGGCGAGAATGCCGGCAAGATCGCGGTCGCGGGCGACGGGCTGAAGTTCGAGCAGCTGACGATCACCGCGTCGGACTCCCAGCTGATCGAACAGCTGAAATGGACCGCCGAGACCGTTTGCAGCTGCTTCAAGGTGCCTGCGTACAAGGTGGGCGTCGGCGCTGCGCCGCTGAACAACAATGTCGAAGCGCTCGATCAGCAATATTATTCGCAGTGCCTCCAGATCCTGATCGAGAAAATCGAGCTGTGCCTCGACGAAGGGCTCGCGTTGCCCGGCAGTTACGGCACCGAGTTCGACCTCGACGACCTGCTCCGGATGGACACCGCAACCCAGGTGAAGACCTATTCGGACGCGGTGAAGGGTGGATTGCTGAAGCCGAACGAGGGCCGGAAGAAGCTCAATCAGCCGCCCGTCGCCGGCGGCGATGCGGTATATCTCCAGCAGCAGAACTATTCGATCGAGGCGCTGGCGAAGCGCGACGGATCGGATGACCCGTTTGCGACCAGCAAGCCCACGCCACCGCCTGCGCAGACGCCGCCACCGGAGCCGCAGGCGGATGCCGCGGCGAAAGAGGCAGCTGGCCTGATCGCGCGCTTTGCCGTGGCGCTTCGCGAGAAAACCCTCCGGGAGACCGTGGATGCTTGATCCGGAGGCCCTTGCCGACGTTATGGCGGGCATCGTTCGCGAAGCCGTCGCCAAGGCGATCGCGCCGTTGAATGCGCGGATTCTCGAACTTGAGCAGCGCGCGCCGGCGCCGGGAGATCCGGGCAGAGACGGGGCAGACGGCGTGCCAGGAGTCGACGGCATGGACGGTGCGCCTGGCCGCGATGGCCAAGACGGGCCGCCCGGACCGGCCGGCAAGGACGGGTTGCCCGGATCGGACGGCCGCGATGGCGGCGACGGGGAGGACGGCAAAGATGGTGCGCCCGGTTCGGACGGAACGCCCGGCAAGGACGGCGTCGGAGCAGCCGGCGCCGTGATCGATCGATCCGGCAATCTGCTGCTGACGATGACCGACGGCACTGTTCGTGAGCTCGGTCAGGTGGTCGGCCGCGATGGTGTGGACGGGAAGGAAGGTGCTCGTGGCCTCAATGGCGCCGACGGTAGCGCTGGGCGCGATGGGATCGACGGGAAAGACGGCATCGACGGCCTCGGCTTCGACGATCTGACCGTCGAGCAGGATGGCGAGCGCGGCTTCATTATTCGCTTCCAGCGCGGCGAAATCGTGAAAGAGTTCGCCTTCTGCCTTCCGGTCGTCATCGACCGCGGCGTGTTCAAGGCCGACGAGGCCTATGAAGCGGGCGACGCCGTTTCGTGGGGCGGGTCGCTCTGGATCGCGCGTCGCGAGACGTCTGCGCGGCCCGGCGAAGGCGAGGATTGGCGGCTCGCCGTGAAGCGCGGCCGTGACGGGCGCGATGGCAAGGACGGCGAGCGCGGCGCCCAGGGCATCGAGGGACCGGCCGGCCGCGACCTGACCCAGCTCGGCGCCGACGGCGCGAAGTGGTGACCGATGGCTGATACCGCTCCCGAGCCGATCTCGCTCGACGAGGCGAAGGGCAATCTTCGCGTCGACACCAATGCCGACGATGGACGGATTGCGTCGCTGATCGTCGCCGCGCGCGAGCAGGTCGAGGATATGACCTATCTCGTGCTGACACCGCGGCCCATTACGGAGACGCGGCCCGAGCTCGGCCGCTGGATCGACTTGAAATCATGGCCGATCCAGTCGGTCGACGCTGTGCGCTATCCTGTGCACAACGTCATGACCGCGCTGCCCGCCGGCGCCTGGGTCACCAATCTGAAGGCGGAGCCGGTGCGGCTGCTGCCCGCCCAGATGGGCTGGGGCGTCGGCTTTACTGGCGGCCTCTGCCGCCACTTCGCGCCGGAGCAGCTGCCGATCGAGATTGACGTAACGGCCGGGTTTCCCACGACTGACGACGTGCCGGAGAAGGTGAAGCAGGCCATGCACCTGCTGATCGCCCACTGGTATTCCAATCGCGCCGCCGCCGAAGTCGGTACGCGCGCCGCTGCGGTCGAGATCCCCTACGGGTTCGAGCCGCTGCTGCGGCGGTGGACGAAGATCGTCATCTGATGGCCACGCTTCCCGCGCTCCGGGCCGGCGACCTGAGGCATCAGATCGAATTTATGCAGCCGGTTCAGCTGCCCGACCGCGCCGGCGGGAGCACGAAAACGTGGCAAGCCACTATGAAGCCTTGGGCGGAGGTGCTGGGGCAGGACGGCCGCGAGGCAGTGATCGCCCAAGCGCTGCAGGGGATCTCGACCTATCGCATCCGCATCCGCTGGCGCACCGGCATCGATCCGAGCTGGCAGATCCGGCTGAACGGCACAGGCGGCATCGATTTGAACATCCTGTCGATCACCGATCCCAACGGCGACCGGGAGCAGCTGCTGATCATCGCCGACACGGCGGCGGTGGAACGCACGACATGAGTCCCGAACGGGTAGCAGGCCTGTCGGCAACGCAAACGCTCTTCGAGAGCATGGGCGACAAGGCCAAGGATGAGATGGGCGTCCTGCTCACGGAGATCGCGATCGAGGGGCTTGCGCAGCAGCAGAGCCGAACGCCAATCGATCAGGGCAATCTGCAGGCCGGCTTGAGCGCCTATGTCGATGTCGAGAACCTCCGCGCGCGCATGGGTCTCCTCGACATGAAGGCCGGCCGCTCCCGCCCGTTCTACGGCCGGCCAGTCGATCGCGGTATCCGCGCGCAGACCGTTACCGTTCAACGCCGCCGCCGGGTGAACGGGAAGCTTCGCACGCAGTCGCGCGGCAGCCGCAAGCGGGCCTCCGACATCATCGCGACCTACACCCTCAACATCAAAGCCCGGCCCGGCACCTACTTCATCGAGGCGCCTGACCTGGGCGCCATCGCCGACGGCAAGATCGACGCCTTTTGGGCGGACCTCTCGGAGGGAGCTATCACCTGATGATCGACTTGCTCTCCGCCGTTCAGCAGGCGGTCTACGACGCTTTGGTGGCGGCCAACATCGGCATGCCCGTCTACACGGCGCCGCCGGAGGGCATGCAGCCGCCCTACATGGTCGTCGCTGACATGGACAACGAGAGCGAGGCCGACAAAGGCGACGGCCAGTTCGAGTATATCACGTTCGAGGTGCACTTCTGGATCCGCGGCGGATCGCGCGTGCCGCTCCTTCAGGCCATGCACGCCGGCCGTGTCGCGCTCGACAATAAGCCGCTCGCGGCGGACGGCGCTCGCATCGAGAATGCGCGCTGGCTCAAAGGATCAGTCAGCCGCGCCGGGCCAGACGGCGTCACCTACGTCGGCGTGAACCAGTTCGAGACCTACGGCCAGCCGGCCTGATCTTTCCGATTTTCAACCACCCCGCCGCGCCTCGCAAGCGCGGCTTTTTCACATGGGAGAAGCACGATGGCGAAAGGTTTGGGCAACAATTACCTGCTGTGGGTCGAGAGCGCGACGCCGGGCACCTTCACGCTGCTGAAGGGCCAGCAGGGCGGCAAGGTGAACCGCAGCACGTCGGATATCGATCTCTCGACCAAGGATAATCAGGGGTACGGCTCGTCCGCGCCGGGCCTGAAGACCTGGTCGATCGACCTGACGCTGCTGCCCGATCTTCCCGACACGCTGGGCTACACCCGGCTGGAGTCGCTCTGCAACGCCAACCCGTTGCTGCCGTTCAACATCCAGATCCGCAAGGGCGGCCAGGCCGGCGCGGTCGGAGACGTTGTGTTCGCGGGCTCGGTCTACGGCAACCTCGACAGCACCGATTTCGGCCAGAACAGCGGCGTGCCGGTCGCGGTGAAGCTGAGCGGCAACGGCGCGCCGGTCACCGACACCTACGCGGTCTGATCCGCCAACCTTTCAGGAGCCACCGACATGATCACGATCGGCGAACAGAAGTTCGAGACGACCCGCCCGGACGATCTCGACAAGAAGATCCTCTCGATCACCGGCTGCAGCGCTGCCGAGGTGCAGCGCCAGATGCAGGGCGCGCCGCTCGCGCATAGCGTCGCGCGCGCGCTGCGCCCGTTCCTTCCGGTCGACGCCCCCGACGTCACCACCCTGTCGATGATGATCGCCGACGCCGGCGTCGTCAGCGTCGCTGGGCAGGTCGCGACGCTTTACGCGGCCGTGCCGACCGAGACCGCACCGGAGGCCGAGCATGCGGCCGAATAAGGTCAAGGGCGAGTTCGCGATCGCGCTCGATGGCGCCGACCACATCATGCGGCCGAGCTACGAGGCGATCGTGGCGATCGAAACCGAGACCGGCAAGTCGGTCATAGCGCTCGCCAATGATGCCACGAACGCGGCGTTGACCGTGCGTGAGATGGCGACGATCGCGGGCGAGTGCGTCCGCGAATATGGCCGCCAGGAGTCGGACGCCAGCCACCAGAACGTCAACGACGCGGCCGTTCAGCGCTGCATCGTCGAGATGGGGCCGCTTCACGCGCTGTCACCGATCCAGGACATGTTGATCAAGGCGGCCACCGGCGGGATCACCGCCACGGGAAAGCCGAAGGCTCCGACGACGACGGCGAAGACGTCGGAGCAGGGTGCCGGCACCGCCGAATGATGGGGATCGCGCTGGACGCGTTCGGGTGGACCCCGGACACGTTCTGGCGCTCCACCCCGTGCGAGCTGTGGGCCATGATTGAGGCCCGGCAGCGCGCCAACGCGGAGATTGAGAAGGCCACGAGGGGGTGATAGCTCTGCGACATGCGATCGCTGCTTTGCGCTGTTGCGCTTCTCTCTGCCTCATCGGCAGTCGCTGCCGATCAGTTTGATCTGATCTGCAAAGGCGTTGAAACGGCCAACTATTTTGAAGGAAAGCGCCCCTTCACGCTGGAACTTCGAGTAGACCTTGAGGCAGGCCGTTATTGTTACGACGAGCTTTGTGATCGTGGGTTGCGTCCGATATTCTCGGTCGAGGCAAGCCGCATTGACTTCGACGAGCCTATCACGAGCGACGACTCCCCGATCGGAAAGCAGCACCATAGCGTTGATCGATCGACAGGCGCGTATACTCGGTTTCGCTTTGCGCCTTATGGTCGTATCGGCTTCTCGACTGCCGACGGCAACTGCGAGCCAGCCCCTTTCAAGGGTTTTCCGGACCCTAAGACGAAGTTCTAGCGCCGGCTAAGCGTCGGCAGCACACCGCTTTCCATGGAGTAGCTGATGGCTGGTCAGTCCAGCCGGAACCTGTACCTGCAGGTTTCGGCGAGCACCGACGCGTTCACGCGCGCCATGAAGGCGGCGACGGGCACGCTCCAGAATTTCGATGGCGACGTCGCGAAGATGATCGCAGACGTCCAAGAGAATTTCGACAAGCTGGCGGCCAACGACGATCCCGCGAAGGCGCTCGTCACGAACTTCCGCCGCAGCTTTGCCGATATCCAGCAGGAAGCCCGGCAGGCGCTGTCCGGCGGATCGCTGACGCTCGACACCAGTTCCGCCGTAAAGGCGGCTGATCAGGCGACGAAGGTCGCTGTCGCCCTCCGTGATCGCGCTGATGCCGCGGGGCGCGCTGCGGTCGCCACCGGCGCCGACAACGAGGCCATCCGAGCCTACGCGACGGCCGCCGCTGCCGCTGCCACGGGCGCGGAACGGTTCGCCAAGGGCCTCCGCGATCAAGCCCAAGTGCTTCAGGCGGTCGAGGGCGAAATGGTCGCCGCCGGCACGGCCGGCACCAAAGCGGGCGAAGTCATCACGACCGCACACAACCGCATGTCGGCATCGAGCCTCATCCTGCAGCACGTCCTGCGCAGCAGCGCTGACAGCTACAGCGCGGGCCTGCCGATCGCGACGATCTTCGGCGAGCAGATCAGCCGTCTGGGTGAAGCCGCCGCGTTCGCCGGCCAGGAGGCGGGCAATTCCACCTCCGCGTTCGCGAAGTTCGGCGCGTTCATGGGCGGCCCCGGTGGCCTCGCCGTCTCGGCGTTCGTCGCGGTGCTTGCACCTCTGGCGATCAAGCTGCTGGAGTCGGACGACGCGGCGAAGATGCTGGCCGAGGATATCGGCAAGGCCGCCACCGCCGCCGACACGTTCGGCGCCGCTCAATCCGAGCTGGGCAAGATCATCGATCTGACCACCGGCCGCCTGAAGACCCACAACGAGGTGCTGATCCAGACGATCCGGCTGCAAGCGCAGGCTAATCAGCTGGCGGCCGAGGCGGCGGAGAAGGAAGACGCGAAGACCCTGAAGGGCAAGGGCGAGCAGACCTTCACGGAGCGCGCAAGCGGGATCCTGTCGTTGTTCACACCGTCGGACGCGCCAGATCTCGCTGGCGTCCAGCTCGGCCGTGCCAGTGTCGCTTCTCAGGAAGCGTCGTTGGCGCCCCTGCAGAAGGTGATCGACGAGTTCCAGGTCAAACTGGCGGCGGTTTCGCCGGACACCTCGAACAAGGCCTTCGACAAACAGATCGGCGCCGTGGTCGACGGAGCGAAGGCGGCCATCGACCAGCTGGCTAAGGCGGGCCAGCTCGGTGGGCGCGACCCGATCGAGATAAAGAAGGCCCTTCTCGCCCAGGCGACCGACCGCAGCACGCAATATGCACAGGGGCTGGTTGTCGATGGCATCGACGGCAAGGGCGTCGCGGACGATCTCAAGCCGTACCAGAAGCCAAAAAAGTCGAAGGTCGACCGCACCGCCGAACGCGCAGCGGAAGAGGACAAGAGCTTCACTGATCAGCAGCGCGGCGAGAACGATGCCTATAGCAAGGCGCTGCAGCAGCTGACGCAGTCGGCGCAGCAGTGGTACGATATCGCGCTCGGCCAGATCCAGACGGATCTCTCTGCCAAGAGCCAGTCGATCGACGACCAGGTTCGCGCGAAGAAACTGACGCAGGCGCATGCCGATCAGCTGAAAGCGCAGCTGCTCGAAAATGCCGGCATTCAGGAAGAGGTCGAGCAGCGCAAACTGCAGATCGCGCTCTATGATGCTGCCTATCAGGCGGACAAGCAGGCGCGCGACAATCAGATCGCCCTGCTCCAGATCGACCTCCAGTTTGCGACCACTCGGAAAGACCGGCTGGCGATCGAGCAGCAACTCCTCGCCCAGCAGCAAAAACAGCGATTGGCCGATCTTGATCGCACGATCGAGAAGAGCAACGACCCGAGTGAAATCGCCAACGCGAAAGCTGAGAAGTCCCTGCTTCCCCAGCAGTTCGCTCGTCAGCGCGATGCCACCAATCTGGCGAACGCCAGCCCGATCGATGCCTACAAGCGCCAGCTTTCCGAGGCCGTGGGCAGCAGCGACGCGCTGAACGACTCTCTGCAGAAGGTGGCTGTCGACGGGTTCAAAGGCATCGAAGACGGCTTTGTCGGCGTCATCACCGGCACGAAATCCGTTGCATCCGCCTTCAAGGACATGGCCACCTCGATCCTGGCCGATCTGGCGAAGATCGCAATCGAGAAGCTGCTGGTGAACACGATCGGCGGCGGCTTCTTCGGGTTGAAGGATGGCGGCCCGGTCCTGAAGCGCGCCGGCGGCGGCCCCGTCTTCGGCGCGGGCGGCCCGCGCGACGACAAAATCCCGGCGCTGCTGTCGAATGGCGAGTTCATCATCAACGCCGCCGCCACCGCCAAGCACCGCGCGCTGCTGACCGCGATCAACGACAACCGGATGCCGCATTTCGCAGACGGCGGAATGGTCGGGTCGGCCAGCCTGCGCCTGCCCTCGCTGTCGGGCATCACCAGCGCCCAGCGGCCGATCGTGAACAACATCTACGACCTGTCCAACTCGTTCGTCGACCAGAACCTCTGGGATCGCATCGGCGGCATTTCGGCAGGTCAGGTCAGCGCCGCCGCCCCGCAGATCGCCGCGGCTGGCGGTCGGATCGGCCAGCAGCGCGTGGTGCAAAAAGCCGCTCGGCGGATGAGGTGATATGTCGATCCTGATCCCCAGCACCAAGAACTGGCGGACGGGCACGCCGACGCTCACCGATTTTGGAGGAGTCCTGACCCCGCCCCTCGGCGGTCCGGCGCAGAAGCTGAACCGGATGGGCAATCGGTATTCGCTCGACATCGAGCCGCCGACCGTCGCCACCGAGCCCGATGGTCGGATCTATGCCGGCCTGCTGTCGATGGCGCTGACGCAGGGCGGCCTTTTTGCGTTTCCGCAGCCGGGCTTGGCCATCGGCAACCCCGGCGCGCCCGTCGTGAATGGCGGCGGCCAGCTGGGGTCCACGCTGGCGCTGCGCGGCTTCACGCCCGGCTATGTGATCCGGTTCAACCAGTTCTTCTCGATCATCCTCAACGGCCGTCGATACCTCTACGCGTCCGGCGCCGACATCGCGGCGGACGGCGCCGGCAACGTCAGCCTGCCGCTCGCGCTGATGCTGCGACGCGCGCCCGCCGACGGCGCGACCTGTGAGTTCGCCCAGCCCTACATCGAGGGGTGGCTGAAGGGGCAGGTCGTCAGCTGGAAGCTGCGGCTCGAGCCCTACACCGACCTGCCGACCTTCACGATCGCCGAGGCGGAATGACCCAGCTCACCCCGGCGACGGACGCCGCCTTCTCGGGATGGAACCCCACCATCTTCGGATCGGTGTTCATCGCGCTTCCCGGCTATCCGCTCGGCCTGCTCGATGGCTCGGCCGAGCTGTCGTTCGGCGGCCGCGCATATCTCGGGCGCGACCCGACCTATGGCGTGCTGGCCACCTGCGCTGAGATCAGCGACGGCACCGGCGACGACGCGCCCCAGCTAAAGATCACCATCTATCCGGCGAACGATGCCGCGGCGGCGGACCTCGCCGCGCCTAACATGCAGGGCAGCCAGGTGCTGATCCACGTCGGCGCGGTCAATCCAGCGACCGGCCTCGTGATCCCCGATCCGCATCAGCTGTTCTTCGGCGAGCTCGACGTGCCGACGCTCAACGTCCGCGCAAACAGCCGGGATCTGGAATATACGGTCATCAGCGTGTTCGAGCGCTGCCTCGCCGATGACGAGGGCCAGCGCCTGTCGCCCGGTCGCCAGCGCGCCATCTACGCGAACGATGCCGGGCTCGACGACGTCACCGGCGTCGGCCAGCCGATCGACTGGGGCGTCGCCGGCGACAGCACCGCCGTCACCTATTCGTACTCTGGCGGCCTCGGCGCCTCCACCTCCTATGGCGGGATGCTGCAAGAGCGATGACCGATCCCGATATGCTCAGGCGCCGTGATGCCGCGCAAGCGACGCTCGACCGCTTCCGTACCCGCAAGCTGCGCCTGGGCGTGAACGACTGCGTCCGCATGGGCGCGTTCCACCTGCGCAAGATGGGCCGCAAGGTCCAGTTGCCGCCCACGGGTGCCTATTCGACGGTACGCGGCGCGCTGAAGCAGCTGCAGGCGCGCGGGTTCGATGATGTGGCGGCGGCGCTCGACGCCATGGGTCTGCCGCGGATCCCGCCGGCGTCGGCTGTCGTCGGCGATTTTCTCATGCTGCCGGCGAACACGGCGCTCGGCAGCCTGACGATCGCGCTCGGGAACGGCCGGGTGGTCGGCTATCATGAGGACGTGCCCGGCGGTGCGGCGGTGCTGCAGCCCGTGGAGTTCCTCGACGCTTGGCGCGTCGATCCTTTCGGTTCGTCGAAGTGAGCCACGTCCTGCGCACCGCCGCGCTGGTCGTCGGCGCGGTCGCCCTCGTCGCGACCGGCGTGGGCGCGATCGCTGGTGCGGCCGGTGCCGCGGCTGCCGGCACGCTGGGCGAGGTAGCGGTCGCTTCGGTCGCATCGCAGGTGGCGTCGATCGCGGCGATCGGCGCAATCGGGCTCGAGGTGGGCGCGACGCTGACGGCGAAAAAGCCTACCGCGACGTCAACCGGAACGCCGGACCAATTCACCGCCGATCCCGCTGGCTTCCTGCCCTACGGGATCGGGCGCCATGGCACCGCCGGCAACATCGTCTTCCGCAAGGCGTGGGACACCAGCGACGCGGGCACGAACGACCGGCAGAGCTTCGTGGTCGTCCTGTCGGCCGGCGGCCCGTCCTTCGCGTTCGAGAGCTTCAACGCCGACACGACCACGGTGAACTTCGCCAACGATGGGCCGGCGCAGGGCTCGCCGTTCGACGGCTTCATGTGGCAGACGCGCCAGCTCGGCGCGATCCCGACCCCGACCGCCATGGGCTTCGGCACCGGCGCCGGCACGCCGCCCGGATGGGGCGCCGACCGCCGCCTGCACGGCATGACCGCGGCGACCTGGACGCTGCGCTTCGACACGAAGGGCGATCACTACCAGTCGGGCGTGCCCAAGCCGATCTGGGTGATGCTCGGGCATCTCTGCTACGATCCGCGCAAGGACTCGACCTATCCCGGCGGCAGCGGCTCGCATCGCTGGGCCGATCCCAAGAACACTGCCGCCTTCGACGCGGCGATGGACACCTGGGAATATAGCGACGACCCTTATCTTCACGGCTTGCGCTGGGCGCTCGGCACGTGGGAGCGCGATCGCCAGGTAACAAGCAGCACCTACGTCCAGACGTTCGGTATGGGCGCGCCGATCGAAGCGGTCGACGTCGCCGCGTTCGTCGAGGGCGCCAACGTCGCGCGCACGAACGGCTGGAAGGCCGGCGGCGTGGTCTACAGCGGCGATGGCCGCTGGGACACGATGAAGAAGATCCTCCAGGCAGGCATGGGCGAGCCCATCCAGCTGGGAGCCAAGGTCAGCTGCTACGTCAACGCGCCGAAGGTGGTGCTCGACACGGTCAACCCGTCCGACCTGATGGGCGACGCGGTGGTGCCGGCGACGCAGAGCCGCCTGCAGCGCATCAACCGCGTGGTGCCGCGCTATTATCAGGAGGCGAACCAGTGGCAGCTGCTGCCCGGTACGCCGATCGTGGTCGCCGACTATTTCCCGATTGATGGCGGCCAGCGCACGAAGCAGATCGATTATCCGCTGATCAACGTCGATGCGCAGATCGCCGTCGCGGCGCGCTACGACATCGAGAATAGCCGCGAGTTCGGCGCGATCTCGCTACCGCTCAAGCTGCGCTGGATCGGCTATAAGCCCGGCGACTGCATCGCCGTGAACTTGCCCGAGGGCGGGCTCGTCAACCAGCCGGTGCTGCTGCTCAACCGCAGCTTCGATCCAGCTTCGCTAACGCCCATCTTCACTGCCCGATCGGAGACGGTCGCCAAGCATCCGTTCGCGCTCGGCCAGACGACCGTGGCGCCTCCCACGCCGGGCGTCTCGGGCCCGACGCTCGTGCCGACCCCCGGAGCCAATGCCTGGGCCATCACCGGCACGTCGATCGTCCAGGGCGCGAACACCCTCCCGGCGCTCGTCATTGCCGGCGCTGTCGATCGGCCGACGGCCGAGGCGATCGTGTTCGAGTATCGCGTGTTCATCAGCGGGCAGGGCGCCGATGCTGCATGGATCGCAGCCGCGACGCTGCCGCCCAGCACCACCGGCACCAAGATCACGGCGGTCATTCCGGGCCAGCAGTACGAAGTCGCCGTCTCGTACCTACGCCGCAGCGCGCAGGGCGCGCGGCAGATCATCGGTCCGGTCACCGTCAGCCAGCTCGCCTATGATTTTGCGAACGTCAGCGGCGATGGGCTCGATGCGCTGGTGAACGAGGCGGCGAAGGCAGCGAGCGACGCCGGCACCGCGCTTTCGCAGCTGGGCGTCATCGCCAGCGACAGGATCCTGTCGCGTGGCGAGAAGCCTGCCGTTATCGCCGACTGGAATGCGATCACCGCGGAGATCGACCCCTTGGTCGCCCAGGCGAGCGCGCTCGGCGTCGCTTCCCAGCTCCTGATCGCCGCCCGCGATGCGCTGGCAACCTATCTGACCAGCATCGGGCCCTATGCCGGCGCCTGGGCCGACGTCACCGTCGACAGCCCGGTCAACCCGGTCAATTTTCGTGCCGCGTTCACCAGCTATTACACGGCAAAAATCAATCTGATCGCGTCGATGACGCAGTCGGCGACCAACGCCGGCGCGGCCCCGAACGAGCTGCCCTTGTCAGACTTTTCGCAGGGCTTGCGCGGTTTCCTGCCGTCGGCGCCAATCGGCGGGGGCGCCATACAATCCCAGCCGACCTATAGCGGCGCCCCCCAGGTCAGTCACACCTTCGACGTCGCGACGAACCTCGCCGGCTGGTTTGGCGTGCGCAATTCGGCCTGGGCGCACATCTTCGGCCTCATCAACAACTACGAATATTTCGATGTCTTCTCGACCTACGGTCCGTGGACTCCGCTCAATGCGGCCCGCCCGAGCGTGGCGGCATCGGCCCCGTATATGCTCAAGGTCAAGAACAGCGATCGCGTCTACGCCCGATGCTCGCTCGCCAACCATCGCTGCGACGTCAATATGTTCGGCTTGATCTTCGACAAGGACGGCAACCTGATCGGAGCGCCCAGCTGGGCTGGCGCACGAGGGGGCGGCGGTCAGAACGGCGACCCGGCCACCATGAACGTCATCGGCGCGGTGTTCAACGTCGCGGACGTGATCGATACGAGCAAGACTGCCGCGTACATGATGCTGATGTGGCGCATGTACGGGCGCTACGGAAACCCCACCGTATCCCAAGCTGATGCCAGCGACGGCTACATGTTCATGACCGAGCCGGCCATGGGGCACATGACCTCCGGCCAGACCGCCCTGCCTCCATACACCGACGGGCCTGGCGATCCGATGGGCGACGTCACCGGACAGAACGTCGCGCTCGACACCACCAATCTGGCGGGCCGCTCCGCCGCCCAGATCGCCGCCGACGTCGACACGGCCAACAGCACCGCGGCGACCGCAAAAAGCACGGCGGATGCGGTGCAGGCGTTCACCGATGACGTGGCCGACAACAACCACGCGTCGCCGGACGAGAAGAAGCGCTATCGCGGCTTCGTGAACGACGTCGACGCGCAGGTTTCGTCGGAGCGGATCAAGGGGGAAGGCCTCGGCTGCGCGGCACAGGCCGACGCAATGCAGAACGCATGGAACGTGCTGAAGGACTTCCTAATCAACACCGTCCAGATCAACGACGTCGGTCACCAGACCTATTTCGACCGCGGCTATTTCCACACCCTGAGCAATGCGTTCGCGTCGGCCGAGACCGTGCTCGCGCAGGCGCTGCAGGATCGCGCCAAGATCATCGCGCAGGACACCGGCGCGAACGTCTTCCTCGATCCGCTCTTCCGATCGCCCTCCGACTCCACCTGCTGGGCTGGCTTCGATGGTCGCGCGATCCCGCAGGACAGCGGTGATGGGCGACGGCTGGTATTTCCTCCTGATCAGGGCAGCGACGTCAACGTCACGACCGAACGCTTCGTGATCGGGCCCTACGACTACATCGACATCGAGTTCGAGTATTACGTGCAGGGCAGCACCGTTCCGGCCAACGGCGAAGGTGGATATCTCGGCATCTGGACGTCGTTCCTCGACGGCAATGGAAGTTACTGCGATCAGCATCCGGCGGTGGCGATCAAGACCGATAATTGCGTCAAAGATCTGTGGACCAAGTTCGTCGGCCGCATCACGGTGCAGGGGATCAGCGGCAACATCAATTGGCAGAACTTCGCCGCCTGCCAACTGTACATTCAGGCCCAGCCGATCACGGGCGGCTATGGCTTCATCCGCAATCCGAAGGGATATCGGGTCGCCAACTCGGCCAAGAACCTCGGCGCAGACGGGCGGCAAGCCAGCGCGCAGCTGACGACGGCGTTCGCGATCTCGGCCTCGGTGCAGGCAGCCGGGTTCTTCGTCTCGGGCGTCCAAGGCGGCATCCAGTTCGGCGACTGGCAGGTCGATTTCGGCGACGGCTTCACCTACATGCCCGGCGGCACCTTCACCGGCTTCGGCGACAATCAGCAGCTCTACCTCTACCTGATCGCGCCCAACATGAGCGCCGCCGGCGCAAGCTATTCGGTCACCCCCGCATTCCAGGGCAACACCGATAAGCAGCGGATCCTTATGGGGGCATTCTACACCAACCGGGCCGACGGCTCGCCCGGCGGCTCGTCTGGCGGCGGCAGCGGCGGCGGAGCCTGCGTCGCGGTCGATGCGTGGCTGATGGACGATCTGCAGGCGGGCGCCGCGGCACCTGGCGCGCCGATCGATCTGCTGCGGCACGATTGGAGCAGTGCAGAGCGGGCCTCGGTCGACTCGGTCGAGATCAGCCCGCAACCATGCGTGCGTCTCCGGACCGCGCGTGGCGCCGAGCTGGTCTGTTCGATCCACACACCGATCGAGCTGCCCGACGGCACCGTGCTGATGGCGCCCGCCGCGCTCGATGCGCAGGTGGCGTCTCTCATCGACGGCACCTTTCATGCCGACGACCGCATCGTCGAGGTGCAGGAATGGGGGGTGCGGCCGGTGGCACACATCCACGTCGGCGGGAGGGTCTACGCCGCCGGCACCGAGGCGCGTGCGCGCGTCCTAACCCACAACCCGATCAAGCCGTAAGGATCGCCCGTGGCCGATGCCGTTCGCCTCTCCACCCTTCCGAACCGCGCGCTCGAATGGACGCAGGGGGACGACAAGATCCCCGACGTCATGGAGTTCGCCTACCAGGACGATCTGGCCATCTACCTCGTGACCTATCGCTGGCGCACCGGCGCGCCGCGCGACGCGACGAAGCTGCAGTATGACCTGAGCCTGTGCGTGCTCGATCACACCGGCACGGTCGTCTCCGATGCGTTCCGGTCGACGATCTTCGGCCACTACAACGACCCCGTCCTGAATAGCGGCTCGCCGCCGGCGCAGACCGCGCCCGAGGCAATCATGTCGACCGCAGCCGCGCTCGTTCAGAGCGGGCAGGCGTGGGCCGCGACGAACATCAATCAGCCGCCGCTGCTCGACCTGCTCGCGCCGCCCGCGCCCTAACCACGGAGATCACCATGGCAGATGAAGCGCCCACCACCGCGCCGACCCCTTCGCTCATCCCGATGCCGTCCGAAGCGGATCGGCAGGCAGCTCTCGCCGCGGCGCTCGCCAGTGCAGCCGCTGGCCGGGAAGCCGGGCTTGCTTCGCTCAAGGCGCTGGTCGCGACCGCCGAGTTTGCCTCGCTGCTCGCCACGGCGAAGGATCTGGCGACGTTCATGGGGAGCGATCAGCTGGTCGGGTCGCACCTGACCTGCATGATCACCGGCATGACGACGCTTCAGAACAGCCTCGCGCGCATCTGATCCTCCCGCCGGCTCGCCGGCTCTCTCCGAAAGGGTAACCACCATGAAGAACCTGCTTCGGCGGGCGCCTGAAGCGCTGCGTCCGCCCCCGCCCGTCGCTCCTTTCTTTTCGACAGAGGGCTGACCAATGTCCGGACACGGCGGGACTAACGATGTGGTCCCCACGATCTCGATGCCACCCATGGCGCCGGTATCGATCCCCATCACCTATATGCCGCCTCACGGCGCGGCAGCCTTGGCAATTGCGGGTGCGGCGGGCTCGCCCGTCGTGGGCGGCAATGCAGCGCTGACGCCCGTCATCTCGGGCGGCACGGGGCCTTACGCTCTAACCAAGCAGTCCGGCGCTCTGCCCGGCGGTCGCTCAATCGCAGGCCTGTCGGTAACCGGCACCTACACTGCCGCGGGCACCTTCAACTACGTCCTCCGCGTCACCGACAGCAAGGGCGCCACCGCGGATCTCGCTGTCACCGAAGTCGTGACCGCCGCCGGCACGACGCCCGGCACCGTCGATTTCTCCGACCCGTCCGGCACCGGCCTCGGCCTCGCCGGCGGCATCATCTGACCACCACCCACAAGGGAGACACCACCATGAAGATGCTCTTTCGCGTCGCGGCGCTCGCCGCGGCGGTCCTCGTCGCGTCCGCTCCGGCCCTGGCCGACATTCAGGTCAAGGACGCCACCGGCGCCACGATCGCAACCTGCTCGACCGCGGTCTCGTCGACTCAGGTGCCCTGCCACCAGGTCAAGAACGCTGCTGGCACGACCATCAACCCGGCGACCTCCGACAAGCAGCCGGCGCTGGGCACGGCAGGCGCGCCGTCGGCCGACGTCATCACCGTTCAGGGAGCGCCCGGCGGTCAGCCGCAGCCGGTCGACACGGTGATCAGGTCCACCGCGACCGACCGCGGGGCCAGCGTCACGACGGCAGGGACGGCACAGCAGCTGATGGCGGTCAACACCGCGCGGCGCGGCTTCAACATCCAGAACCAGTCGTCGGGCGCCTGCTACATCAGCGGCACCGGAACGGCGACGCAGGACTATCACAGCCTCCTGATCGCCGCCGGCAGCTTCTACGAGTCGAAGGATAGCCACGTCGGCACCGGCGCGATCTCGATCATCTGCGCCGTCGCCTCTGCGTCCGTCTATTCTCGCGAGTGGTGACCGACCGCTCCTGACTGCCCGTCAATCCCAACCCATGCTCGGCGGGTGAACCGCCGGGCCCTCCTTCTCCTGCCGTTTGGAGTGCTCGCGATGCCGATGTTTCCTGATATCTTTGGCGATATCCGCCGACGCTTCCGGGGAGGCGGATCAGCTGTCGATGCGGTGCGCGCGGCGACCTTCTCCAAGGTCTTGGCGCTCACCGCGCTCGAGCAGGCCACCAGCCGCCAGGACGCGGCCGCCTTGGCGCTGGTGCCCGGCGCCGCGACGGGTGCGGCCACGCTGACCAACCTCTACACGCAGCAGAGCAATCCGGGCGTATTCGAGGCCTTCGGTGGCGCGCCGTTGGTGACCAGCGACCCGCGCCTGTGGGTGATCGTCCAGATGGACGACGCCCCGAACACCGGCGGCGGCATGAACGCCTTCATGCCCGGCGGCAAATACTATTGGCAGTTCAGCACCGAGTGGCGCACACGCGTCGTCAACACCCGCTATATCGAGATCGCCACCAAGGACACGCCGGCCGCCGGCCTGCGCCTCTGGGTCAACGGCCAGCTCGCGATCGCCGGCAAGCAGCCTTTCGGTAACGCCGCAGGTGCGGGCGACCTCAGCTATACCAAGTTCGATCTCGGCGCGGTGGGCAACTACGACATCGTGCTCGAGTGCAATGGGGCCATCCGGTTCTACGGCATTGGCGTCGATGCTGGCGGCTCCTGCGTCAAGCAGACCCGCGCCAGCACGGGCACCATCCTGTGCCTCGGCGACAGCTACACTTCGGGCGCCTCGTACAACGCCGTCCGCGGCCAGGACCTGATGCGCACGCTCGGTCGCTATCTCGGCTTCCACAACGTCGTCACGGCCGGTCTGTCCGGGTCGTCGATGGTAACCACGACCGGCACGGCGCAGTGGTCGCTGACCGCCTCGGCAGGGTCCATCTACACCAACTTCATCACGCCGATCATCAAACCGGCCATCGACCCCGACGTGATCGTCATATCGCTCGGCTACAACGACAACGGCTCCGTCAGCCCAACCGTCGCTGCGCTCTATGCGCTATGGCAACAGGTGCGTGCCGATTTCCCGCGATCGCTGATCGTGTGCATGGGCATGTGGGGCGGCGTGATCCAGGCGCGCACGACGCTCCAGAACCGCGAGGAGCAGATCCGTGCGCAGTTCAATACCTGGGCCGATCCGTTCTCCATCTTCGTCCGTCTGCAGTTTGCGACCGGCGGGGCGGCGCAGAGCGCCGTGCAGTTCGGCCAAGGCTACACCGGCACACCGTCCTACGACGGCATCAACGACCTTATCCTGAACGGCGACCGCAATCACCTCAACGATGGTTACGCCAACCAGGACGGCCAGTGGTACATGGCCACCAAGATCCGCGACGCGATCCTTACCGAGCTCAACGCCATGGGCGCGACGTACAATCCGGCGGCCTCCAAGGCAGCCTATTGGCCGCTTTCGCTCAAGCTCGCAGGCGGACAGAGCGCCACTGCCACCGTCGGCTCACCATTCCTGTGCTCGCTGATGTCGACGGGCGGTGGGTTCGCTGGCTCCCTGCCGGGTGCGCCGACCGCGCTCCCCGCCAAGGTTCATAGCATTGTCGCCGGCGGCACGATCCCGCCGGGCCTGACGTTGAATGCAACGCAGGCAATGCTGACGGGCACACCGACTACCGCAGGCACCTACAATTTCACCGTCCACTGCGTGGATAGCATCTCAGGCGGCACGGTGGACCTGCCCTGCACGATCACGGTGAGCTGACGAAATGGAGCGCGACGGTCCAGTATCGCCGCGCTCCACCGTCTGCCCCAGCGAATCGCGGGTGGTGTCCGTTTAGCACTGCCGACCCCCTGCAATCATTTCAGATTGTGAATGGAACGCAGTGGCCTCGTTCTTCTGCGCCATTCTCGATCGTCGTGAGCTGATCCGGATCACATACGACGAAATGGAGCACGCCGCCGGGGGTGGAGCGGAACCAGCGACGTGCTCAGTTGCGCGACCGTCGCGGAGACTGGTCGGATCGAGGTCTAAGCCGCCTCGGTTACCTAAAAGTTAATGTCGCGACGAAGTGGAGCGCGCTGCAGGTCGATCTGCGGCGCGCTCCACCCCGCTCTTTATTGCCAGCGAACGGGTGCCGGCATCCCTTTAACGACCTCGCTCGCCGCGCCTTTAGCCGGCTGGGAGAACACCACGATGATGATCGAACCATCTGCTGGCAGGCAGTCGGGAGAGTGAGCGCGCCTGCATGGATTGAGGCAACCCGCATCGGTTTGCGTCTCGCGCTATTCCTTCTCGCCAGCATGGTCGTGCTGAGCTGGGGCGCCCAAGGGCGCTCCACCACCATCTTGGATCGCTATCGCAGCCTCACGACCGCGGTCATGGCGATCGGGATCTGGCTGTTCGGTCCGGCCTTCCTGCCGGGCCTGCTCGGCACGCCGTGGCCGCCGCTCATCGGTGACGGCATCGAGATCATGGCAATCGCGACCATGTGCGCCGCGCTCATCCTGCTGCTCGGCACACGCGCGCTCAAACGTGAGATCGGCCTCGCCCGCGTGCATCGCGGCATGGCAGTCAACGCAGCGATCGTCATGGCGCTGGTCGCTGCGGCATGGGTGTTCCGTTGACCTGGCAGGCGGACGCTGCGGGCCGCTATGGGGCGATCGGCGCGGGGCTGATGATCGGCACGGCGGCTCGCTATGGCCTCGCGCTCGGCGAAGGGCGGCGGCTCAGCTGGCGCGCGATGCTGGGCGACGCTCTGCTGCTCGGGCTGGTCGGCCTGTTCGCGGTCATCATCTCCGACAAGTTCGACCTGCACGGCGACGTGCGCGCGTTCTGCTCGGCGCTCGCGGCAGTCTCATCCGACCGCCTGATCAAGCTTTTGCGCTCGCGGTTCATGAGAGCGGCTGAGGCGCAGCTGGATCAGTTCACGCGCGCTTCCATCGCGGGCGACGTCGTCAAGGTGCCGGCCGGCAGCGGCGCACCCGACAACGTTCGCATCGACGTCATCCGTGACGAGAACCCGATCGGCTCGGCGCTTCGCTCACAGTATCGGCGCCCGGCTCAATCGCGGCCTCCGGAAGATCAGATCGAGCTGCTGCGGAAGCTCGATCAGCAAGAATGAACGTCGCGACCCGCCGGCCTCTTCGGGATGACCGGCGGGACACTTCTCGCCGCTTAAAGGGACGCGAACGAGCGCAGTCTTTCTAAGCGCGGAGACCTGACCGGGAAATTAAGGAGTTTCCGCATGATCGACTGGAAGGCCGCCAGGCGATCATGCGAGCCGAACATCGAGGAGAAGATGGGGCGCCGGCAACCTCCGCCGCTGCGTCTGACAGCGCCCCGCCGGCCGGATGGGGGGCGGCCGGCGGAGCACTTCCCGCTGCACAGGGGAGCACTAACGGGTCGTCACATGATACCCGCCCTGCACGAAGTGGCAATACAAAGGATTGCAAAAAGGTTGGTCTAACTGTCAGCCAATCAAGGCCGCAGCCGTGCTCAATCTGACTATTGGCCGCTAGATTTGCAGATCACCGTACGCAGACGCCCCGCCGTAATACCCTCCCCCCTAAGGCAAGCGGCGGGGCGTCGCAACAGCCAGTAAACTCTAGCTGCCGGATATTCCGGGTAGCACACATAGATTAATTTCGAAAACGCCCCGCTGACCTTGGGGGGTGAGGCCAGCCGGGACGCCGGGGTCGAGCATTGAGGCGTAAAGCTCGGCCCGCGCCTATCAACGTCCCCCGATAACTTGGAGTTCCGGATGATCGACTGGAAGGGCATCGCCCAGCCAGCGCTGACGCGCGCCGGCTACTATGCGGGCGCGATCGACGGCGACGATGGCCCGAAGACCTATACGGCGCTGTTCGCCTATGCCGCCCAGCGCCCGGCCGACGTCGCCATCGCCGCGATCGGCGCGGCGGCGGCGAAGTGGATCAAGGGCGATGCGATCGCACAGACGCCGGCGCGGCTCGCCGAGTTCGTGGCGCAGACCTGCAACGAGACGGGCGCCCTCACGAGGTTCGAGGAGGATCTGCGCTACTCGGCGGCAACCATGCTGGCGCAGTGGCCGACGCACTTTACCGCTGCGCAGGCGGCAGCCTGCGTGGGGCGGCCCGTCGAGATCGCCTGTCGGGCCTACGGCGGCCGAATGGGCAACGCCGCGCCGCCGGCGAAGGACGGGTGGCTCTATCGCGGCCGGGGCATGCTCCAGCTGACGGGCAAGGCCGCCTATGCGCGGTTTGGCCAGATGGTCGGGCTCGACCTGGTCGGCAATCCCGATCTGGCCGCCGATCCGGCCGACAGCCTCGTCATCGCCCGCGAGTTCTGGCGCGCCGCCGGCGTCAACGACGCGGTCGACGCCGGCGACTTCACCAAGGCGCGCCAGCTCACCAACGGGGGATCGATCGGCCTCGCCAACGTCGCCGCGATCCGCGCGCGCCTTCAGGCCGTCATGGTCGACCAGCGTCCGCATCCGCGAGGTTAAGTCATTCAAACCGGCCGATTTGTTGGCGAGCGGAAGAAAGTGTTAAAACCAACTTCCAGTCGCACCTTGCCGTTGCAATGCTGATGTCATCCGAGAGATGCGCCATCGCTCGTGCACCAAAATCCCGCACATAGGTCTCGGCAATATTCAGCTTCCGCTTGGGCATCTGCGAGTCTCCGGATCCCTTAGTACGCTACTTTGACAACTGTGCTCCTCACCAATCGTACCAAATTGTTAATTGAGGAAATATTTATGCCCGATCTTTCCGCGCCGGCCGCCACGGCCGTGCACGCTCTGCTGGCATCATTCGTCCGTCACGCCCTGGTGGCCGCCGGCTCCGCGCTGGTGACGCGCGGGATCGTCGACCAGGGCGCGGTCGACGGCTTCGTCGCCACCATGGTCGAGACGATCGTCGGCACGCTCATGGTCGCCGGCGCCACCGGCTGGGCGCAGGCGCGCGCCTTCCTCTCGCATACCCGCTGGGCGGCCGCATGGGCGGCGCTCAACGCCGAGCCCGCATCTCTTCCCGACGCTGTCGCCGGTCAGGCCGGCAGCGCTGGTCCCGTCGCCTGACCTTCAATCGGAGAACACCATGTCCAAGCTTTTCGTCGGCTTCCTCAGCTCCGCGCAGCTGACCGCGCTCCACGCCGCCGGCCACGCGGTCGAGCAGTTCGCCCTGTCCGAGACGCAGAAGGTCGTCGCCACCCTCAAGACGACCTCGATCGGCGCGACCGTCACCGCCGACATCACGGCGCTGAAGGACTCGACGCTGACCGGCGCGGAGAAGTTCGAGCAGGTGGTGGCGAACACCGCGCCGCTCGTCCTGTCCTATGTCACAGGTGGCGGGCTCGCCTCCCTGGCCTCGGACGCGGCCGACGTCGCGCGCGAGCTGGTGCAGTCGCTCTACAATGACGTGGCGTCGGCGCTGAAGCCTGCCGCTGCGCCGGCGGCTACCGCATGATCCGAGCGGCGGAGGAGCGTTAGCGTTCCTCCGCCGGTTTCGGTAGGATTCGGATCGGCAGCCAGCGGCATGTGTTTCGCTAGCTCTTCTTTCAAGCATGCAAACTCAAGCTTCATCCGTTCAAGGGCTAAGCCGAGTTCGTGGAGCCCAAGAGTATAACTATTTACATCGGGCCTGATCCTGACGACATTTAGATCTAAGGTATGCATGTATGGCTCCTCAAGCATTCTGAGAGATTTCTGCGCTTTTGATCTCATTGAGGTGCACGGGTGTTAGAAGGCCGACCAATCGTCATCGGTTTTAGGATTAGCGCTGCCAACGCTCCGGAGTGCCGGCTTGGCGAGCTGACGCGCACCTGAAGAAGCTCGATGCTGCAGCTCGTGGACGGGAGAGGCGTGAGCGTCACGCTGCTGACCTGTTTTGAAGCGTGCAATCTGCCGATTGAGGCCGTCGGCCTCTGTCGCAAGGCTGCGTGCCGCCGCGGTCGCTTCTTCAACCATCGCGGCATTCTGTTGGGTAACCCCATCCATTTCGGCCACCGCTGTGTTCACCTGATGCAGGCCAGCAGCTTGCTGTTCGGTCACTGCGGCAATCTCGGATACCAGCGTCTTGACCGTTCCGACTTGGCCGATGATGCGTGTAAGCGCCTGGCCGGTCTCGTTGACGAGTTGCACGCCCGCTGCCACCTGGTGGGAAGAT
Organism: Sphingomonas nostoxanthinifaciens; assembly: GCF_019930585.1. NCBI lineage: Bacteria > Pseudomonadati > Pseudomonadota > Alphaproteobacteria > Sphingomonadales > Sphingomonadaceae > Sphingomonas > Sphingomonas nostoxanthinifaciens. Next base: position 3,207,165 of record NZ_CP082839.1, read on the forward strand.
GCGCTGATACGCAACTTAACGTCCTTGGCGGCCTCAGCCGACCGCTGAGCTAGAGCGCGGACTTCCGACGCCACGACGGCAAAGCCTCTACCCGCATCTCCTGCGCGCGCTGCTTCGACACCGGCGTTGAGCGCAAGAAGGTTCGTTTGGAAGGCAATCCCATCGATCACAGAGATGATCTCCGAAATCTCGTTAGAGGTACGCTCGATCCCGCCCATTGCCTGCACCGCCTGGCGGACGACGTCGCCGGAATGCTCGGCGTCGGTATGCACGCGAAGAACAGCTTCGTTGGCGCTACTTGCGCGCTCGGCGGTGGTTCTTACCGTCTCGGTGATTTCGTGCATGGCAGCGGCGGTCTCTTCCAGGCTCGCCGCCTGTTGTTCCGTCCGATGCGATAAATCGTCCGAGGCTTGGCGGATCTCACCCGCACCACCGTTTATGCCGGTCGCTGCCTGAGCAACCTGTCCCAGTGTCGATTGCAGTGCTGCAGCAGCGGCGTTGAAGTCGGTCTTAAGCTTGGCGAAGGGGCCGGTCAGATCGGCCTCCACGCGCGAGACAAGGTCGCCACTGGCGAGCTTCGAGAGGGCCTCTCCAACGCTGTCCACGATCAGCGCCGTTTGCTCCTCTTTGGCGCGTTCAGCTGCCGCTAGCTGGTCGCGGAGCCCCTTCATGGCAGCGGCAAGCGCGCCGACCTCATCCGCGCGATCGTCCACGGGGACGGCGACGTGCATGTTGCCCTTCCCCAGCTCTGTCAGCGCTTGAGTCACAGCACCGACCGGCTTGGCAATCTGCTTCACCAGCACGACGAGCACTACGGCGAGGCACCCGAACATGCCAACAACGGCGACGATCGATAGGATGCGCGCATGATCGTAGCCTGCGTCGCCTTCATCGGCGGCGGCCGTTGCAAGACCGCCTTCAAATGTTGCGAGCTGTCCGATCGAGTTCGACAGCGCGTCGAACAGTCGCTGCGATTGACCCCGCATCAGAGCGGTAGCTTCCGCATTTTTGTTTTGCCGCGAGAGTGCCAACAGTACCTTATTTTCTGCGCTGTAAGCCAGCCAGCGCTCGTGAAATTCGTTTAGGAGTTGTCGCGCGCGGGGAAGGCGCAAGTTACCATTGAGTACATCATAGCCTTGATCGACAATCCCACGCTGCTCGTTCATCTTGGCTTCCGCGGCGTCCATCCCCGCGCCGTCCACCGAGAGAATGTGCTGAGCTTCGGCGATGCGGAAGTCCGACGTCGCTGTATCGATCTGCTGCGAAAGCACTGTTTTGGGCAGACGGTCCCGGACGGCCTTGCTCATTAAGGTATCGATCGAGCCTAACTGGCTGATCGAGAACAAGGTGAGTGCCAACAGGCCAATGCCCACCACTCCGAACGAGACCAGAAGCTTATTTACGATGCGCATGTTTCGCATGGCGGAACCCCATAAATCTGGGCTGACCGTTATGACCAAAATCTCAAAATTACGTAAAATCAAGAATTTGAGACGTTAGACGTTTAGTTAAGGTCGCGACGAGCGCGTTCGGCCTCCCTCGATCTGCTCGAATCAATCTTGATCTGCGCCCAGCAGACCGGCCGAGTGTACGCATCGGCGACCGGCGACCTTACGCAGGTAGCTGCGGTCGCGTCCCGGATCGAGCTAGCGGCCTTCGTCTGGTCCGCGACCGCCTGGCGGCCGTGACGATCGAGCAACTGCCCTATGCCGACGTGATCCGGCGCTACGACGCCGCCGAGACGCTGTTCTATCTCGACCCGCCCTATGTCGGCTGCGGGGCGATTATGGCGACGGGTTCCAACCGGACGATTTTCGTACGCTTGGCGACCAGCTGGCCGGGATCGCCGGCAAGTTCGTCCTGTCCATCAACGACACACCGCTGGCGCGCGAGGTGTCCGGCCGCTTCCAGATCGCGGAGGTGCCGGTGACCTACACGATCGGCACGGCGTCGGGCAGCGGCAAGCGGACCGGGGAGCTGATTGTCAGCGCATAAAGGGAGGGCGCTCACCGTTGCCGGGAACGCCCACCTTTTGCAGACCTTTGGCGGTCAGGCGAAGGTTGCGGCGACCCGTTGGCGGCGCCTCGCTGCAGAACCAGCCAAGGCGAAGCCGCCAAGCATCATGAGCCACGTGCTGGGTTCGGGAACTGCTGAAGGCGGTGGCGGTGGCGGTGGCGCCGGAATTTCGTAGCTTACGGTCAAAACAGGCAAGGTATAAAAACTAGGATCTCCCGTGCTGCCAATCGTCTTTGGGCTGCATGTCGTTACGCAAAAACGTGGACTGATTGGGTTGGTCTCCCGGAACGAGAAGCCGAGATATAATCCGGGATTATCTTCAAGATAATTTACGGTGGGAGTTCCGAGTAGATCTGTCGACGTTACCGCTGGGTTTAAGTCGAAGAAATTTGTTAGATTGCTGCCCGCATATATACGAGACGGATCGGCCACAGTCGTTGCCGCAAAGTAGGATCGGAGTTGCACATCGTTAATGTGGGTCCCAAATTGAGATGTAACAGTCAGGCTCAGACCCGTAATAACAGCGTTTATCGGAACAGATGGGATCAAGAACTCTATGGTCGCCGCGTAATCACCTGCGAATGAAGAGCCTGCAGCGCGTCCTACTTGCGAATAATTGGCGATCGCCGCGCCGCCATGAAAAGGGCTCAATCCAAAATTTCCCGTTTCGCTTGGATCGTAATAGCCATACGTCTCCGGTGTAATCATAATGGTAGTCGTCGTTGCACCGGCCGGCGTAGCGGCGGCCAACACAACCGAAGTGACGGCAAGTACATAACTTGATTGCACTTTATGTAACCGGAACATCGAGCAGTCTCCCCTTGTGGCCCAACGCTGGCCGAAGCTAAGACCCTATCCGCGATCCTTTATTCCCTAACAGAATATGAATTTGTGCCACATGATCCCGGCTTCATCCCAAGGGATGTCGATCCTGCTGCCCCACATGCCGGCCGCCAGCCTCGCGATCACGGCGTCGCCGTCGTTGGCCTTGCGCATCCTCCAATCAGGGATAGTCGAAGCCGCTTAGCTGAGCGGCGTCAGAACCGCGTCAGGAGGAGGCACGGCTTCGAGCCGGCTGAGATCGAACCAGGCCTCGTTCTGCTCTGGGCCACCGCGACACAGCGCCTTGCCAGGTCTCAAAGCGATGACCTTTCGGTAGAAGCCCTCACCTATCGCCTGCACCCAGGCATCCTCCTCGATCATCACCCCTCCTCCGCTAGCGCGGCATCGATCATCGCCGGCCATGCATAGACTGGCGGTGCTAGCCCTTCCGTGTTCGGGTTCGCTAGGAACCCGGCATCCATCATCGCTCGTGTCGGCTCGCGCATCGCCTCGATCGCCGCGCGAGAGTGGCGCTCGTATCGCGTCCAAAGCGGTACCTTGGGTCGTGGGGAAACGCTGACACGCACTTCTCGCGGGATAGGGGTGTCGACGAATTCATTCGGATCCTTATTGTCGACAGCGCATAGCGCTCGCGCCACCCGCTCGATCATGGTCGGGTCGGTCATCGCGCGCCTTCCGCAAGCGCGGCGTCGATCATGGCACGCCAGATCTGCGTCGCTGAGTGACTGCCCGGCTTGTATCCGTTCGGCAGGCCATTCCCCATTAGGTCAGTCGGGTGGCGCATGGCTGCGATGACGCGCTCCGCTTTTCGGAGCGAAAGGCGCCGACGGGTTTCCCATTCCCTGCGCATCGTACCGACCATCTGATCGGAGCCTGGCTTGACCGTGAAATCTTTCCAGACCGAAGGCTCCATCGCCCGCGCCACCCGCTCAATCATAGTCGGTTCGGTCATAGCATTCACGAGAGCAGCGTTTCCTTCCAGTGGTTCAGCCCTTAGGCAAAGCTGACGCTCTCACGCTGGCGTCGGCGCATCCCAGCACCTATCACGGCGAAGCCCCCAAGCATCAAGGCCCAAGATGCAGGCTCCGGAGCAACGGAGGGAAGGTGTACGATCGTAATCGGATTATAGGCTTCTGACACTGCCGAGCCATTTAGCGCCAACGCATAGTGAAAATCGAAATCTTCGATAATACCAGGATCAGACAAGATGTAGATCGAATGGTCGTCGTCTTGGTAAAAATTAATCGAGAATGATCTATCGCTTAGATAATAGAAGCCGGCGTTGATGGTCGTTGCGGGCAATGAAAACGCAGCAGTGATGTCCGATGTGTAAGTCGCGAAACCACCGACAATATGGTCCCTAGCGTAATAAGTACCGGGCTGACTAAAGGTAAGATCGACGACAAGTTTTCCGTTATCGGAAAATCCATTCTCTGTTATGACGACGCGATCAGCCCTCGCAGGTGAATAAGCAAGCAGCGATGCGGTCATAGCGACAGACGCTGCCGTTATTAGCTTCAGCTTCGTCATGCAGGTTCCCCGACCGGACGCTCCATAGCGAGCTTGCGATTGTAGCATCGCCCTGCCCTTTTACCAACGTCATGAATTGCCCGACCTATTCGCCGCGCGCCGCAAGGCGCCCAGTTCACGGGAGCTATGTTGCGTGGCCGCGGGTGGTGCGGCCAGCGGAGCAAAGGCGATGCCTAGAGCAGGGGCGCCGATCGCCGGTCCGGTTCGTCCGGCTCACATCCGGCCGGCCACGTTTCTGTGACGCCGAATTGGCCTGGATTGCGGCCATAGGGCGTTGCGTCGATCAGGTCCGGCGCGATGACGACGACCCCGTTGAACACGCGCTCCATGATCTGCTCGGCCGCAAGCTCGGTCGCGCGATCGCCCCGCATGCCCGTGGCGGTCTTGATCCAGCCAGGCAGGCAGCGAAGCTGGATGGCGATACGGGTCTTGATTTCGTCAGGGCTGATTTGTCTCATGCGGATGTGAGAACATAAAAAGAACATCCGAGGCAAGCCCTCGACTCGGCTCCTGGGTTATGCGCTGCCGGCGATGCTTAGATCAGCGACCTCCCGCATCATCTGATGGAACATTGACTGGCCCGTCGACTCGCGCTGCCGGCGCATCCACCTCATTTGCTCTAGCACCACCTTGCCGATCTCGTCGCTGCGCTTCCGCAAGTTGCCCGGCGTCGCCATGCGCGGATCGGCCTCGAGCATCATCGACAGGACAAACATCACCGCCATCAACGGCGTGTTGAAATCGCCGCCATTCCCCTCGGCCGCAGCTGCGACCTGCGCCGTCAGCGCGACGATCGCCGCGTGATATGCGGGATCGTCCAGGCTCACCATCGGCTGATCGTCGGGCATCGGCTTCCTTTCAGGCCTTGATGCGCGTCGGGAACTCCGGTCCGCGCACTGTCATCAGTTTCGCGGGATACGGCTGCTGGAGCCCAACCACGTCGGCATAAGATCCTGCAAGCCAGCGATCCCAGCTTGCTTCATGCAGGATGGTGATCATCGCCTTCGGATGAATCGGCGCGACCATCTCGTTCGGGTCGCACGTCACCATCGTGAACCCGGCGCCGTCCTTGGTCGCCTGCCAGAAGCCCGCGACCGCAAACATCGGCTGGTCGGTCACCTGGAACCACATCTCGCCTTTGACCGGCTTCTTGCCGTCGCCGAGGTCGTGCGCCTCGGGCGTCCATTCGCAGAACTCGGTGAGCGGAACGAGGCAGCGATTTTCGGGATTCTCGGCGAGCCGGCGCCATTGGGGCAGTCCGAGGTTACGGACGTTCGTCATCGGCCACGCCGCCTGCCCGCCCAGCACGTCCCAGCGCATCAGGTCGACGCCGCGCCCGCGATCACTCTGGCGGATGACGTAGGCGCGGCTTTGGGGTGCCAGCTCCTGCCAGTTGAACCGATTGTCGGTCGGCCGGTCAGCGACCCACCTCGCGCCGAACCGCTCGAACAGCGTCTCGGGCTCGTCTCTCATGCGCGCGCGGTTACACATCAGCCGGCAACGGTCCGCACAGCACCGTAGATCCCGGCAGCGAGCCCGTAGGCGCCTAGCGTGAGAGCGAGGGCCAGCTCGACGCGCCGCCGCCATCCCGGCGGCGTGGCCGGCTCCTTATCCTCGAACTCGATCAGCACCTATTTCGGGCAGGCTACGAACTTGCCGCCCGCGCCATGGCAACGCCCCTTGCTGTCCTTCGTCACGGCGGCCGACGAAGATGCTCCGGCCGGGGGGCACTTCGCGAAATGGCCCTTCGCGTCGCGGCAGGGTGCGGCGAGCGCCGGCGCGGTCAGCATGGCGGCGGCGGTCAGCGCGAGGATCAGCTTCACGGTTGGCTCTCCTGAGTCGTGGCGCCGCGATCATCGGTGGCCCGGCGGCGGCGCGCAAGCGCAGCGGCCAAGCGCTTCTTCTCGGCCTCTGCTCGGAGCTCGGACTCATAGGCCGCATTCTCCGCGGCGCGCTCGCGCTCGCGCCGGGCGCCCCGGTCGCGATCCAGCCGATACGGCTCACCCCCATTCCATTCCTCCAACGCTGCATGCAGCGCGTGGAGCATCTCGGCGTCTCCGCCCGAGGTCGACCGGATACGGTCGTAGATGTCGATCGGATCGACCGGCAGGCGTCGGTCGGCCCTGGCATAGCGAGCCAGTTTGCCGATCCAATCCGTCCGTTCATGCTGTCGAAAAAGCCAGTTTGGGAAGCGCATCGGCACCCCTTTAGCGGCGAGCCCATATCGGGAACACTGCGAACTCGCGCAAAATCACTGCGAACTCGGTTTCTGCACGCCTTGACCGACCGCAAAAAACCACGCATTTGCGCGCCCCTGCCCCGGTTCTGGCCCGATGGCGGAGTGGTTACGCAGAGGACTGCAAATCCTTGCACGCCGGTTCGATTCCGGCTCGGGCCTCCATTTCCGGCTGAGACACGGGGCGAAGGACGCGCCCCATGCCTGCCTATCGTTCCCGCACCACCACTCACGGCCGCAACATGGCCGGCGCCCGCGGCCTATGGCGCGCGACGGGAATGAAGGACGAGGATTTCGGCAAGCCGATCATCGCCGTCTGCAACAGCTTCACCCAGTTCGTGCCCGGCCATGTCCATCTGAAGGATCTGGGCCAGCTGGTCGCGCGCGAGATCGAGGCGGCGGGCGGCGTCGCCAAGGAGTTCAACACCATCGCGGTCGATGACGGCATCGCCATGGGCCATGGCGGGATGCTCTATTCGCTGCCCAGCCGCGAACTGATCGCCGACTCGGTCGAATATATGGCGAACGCGCATTGCGCCGACGCGCTCGTCTGCATCTCCAATTGCGACAAGATCACGCCCGGTATGCTGATGGCGGCGATGCGCCTCAACATCCCCGCGGTGTTCGTCTCGGGCGGCCCGATGGAGGCCGGCAAGGTCGTGCTGAAGGGCAAGGAGGTCGCGCTCGACCTGGTCGACGCGATGGTCGCCGCCGCCGACGAAAGCTATTCGGACGAGGAAGTGGCGACGATCGAACGGTCGGCCTGCCCGACCTGCGGCTCCTGCTCGGGCATGTTCACCGCCAATTCGATGAACTGCCTGACCGAGGCGCTCGGCCTGTCGCTGCCCGGCAACGGATCGGTGCTGGCGACCCATTCCGATCGCGAACGGCTGTTCCGCGAGGCGGGCCACCTGATCGTCGACATCACCAAGCGCTGGTACGAACAGGACGACGCCTCCGTCCTCCCCCGCTCGATCGCGACGTTCGCCGCGTTCGAGAATGCGATGAGCCTCGACATCGCGATGGGCGGCTCGACCAACACCGTGCTCCACCTGCTGGCGGCGGCGCAGGAAGGCGAGGTCGACTTCACCATGGCCGACATCGACCGGCTGAGCCGGCGCGTGCCGTGCCTGTGCAAGGTCGCCCCCGCCAAGGCCGACGTCCACATGGAGGACGTCCACCGGGCCGGCGGGATCATGGCGATCCTCGGCGAGCTCGACCGCGCCGGCCTGCTCGACGTCGAGCAGCCGACCGTCCATTCGTCGACGCTGGGCGAGGCGCTCGGCCGCTGGGATGTCGCGCGCACCAATTCAGACGAGGTGCGCAAATTCTATCGCGCCGCCCCCGGCGGCGTGCCGACCCAGGTCGCCTTCAGCCAGTCGCAACGCTGGCAGGAGCTGGACGTCGATCGCACGAAGGGCGTGATCCGCTCGGCGACCCACGCTTTCTCGCAGGATGGCGGGCTCGCCGTGCTGTTCGGCAACCTCGCGCCCGAAGGCTGCATCGTGAAGACCGCCGGCGTCGACGAGAGCATCCTGAAGTTCACCGGCCGCGCACAGGTGTTCGAGAGCCAGGACGCGTCGGTGGCGGCGATCCTCGGCAACCAGATCGAGGCGGGCGACGTCGTCGTGATCCGCTACGAGGGGCCGAAGGGCGGTCCGGGCATGCAGGAGATGCTCTACCCGACGAGCTACCTGAAATCGAAGGGCATGGGGAAGGTGTGCGCGTTGCTCACCGACGGCCGCTTCTCCGGCGGCACATCCGGCCTGTCGATCGGCCATGTCTCGCCCGAAGCGGCGGAGGGCGGCCTGATCGCGCTGGTCGAGCATGGCGACATGATCGAGATCGACATTCCCAATCGCACGATCAATCTCGTGGTGGACGATGCGACGCTGGCGGCGCGGCGCGCGGCGATGGAAGCGCGCGGCGACAAGGCCTGGCGCCCCCTCGGCCGCAAACGCACGGTATCGAAGGCGCTGCAGGCCTATGCTTTGCTCGCCAGCAACGCCGCGCGCGGCGCGATCCGCGTCCTGCCCGACTAAAAAAAAACAAGCCGGTGCGGCCGCATCAACCGGTTCGCCGCACCGGTTAACAACTCGTCCCGTTGTTAACAAAATGTTTCCCAAATCTGTAACGGGGCCGTCCTAGCCCGCCTTCGCCTCAGCGAAGGAGACCTCCCATGCGTTCGTTTTTTGCTGCTCTTGTTGCGTGCGCCGTCCTGCCCGCCGCCGCCAATGCTGTCACGATCGATTTCGAGGCCGCCGGCGCCGGTGCCCCGCCGCTGTTCAACTTCAACGCCGGCCAGACGGTCGCGATCGACGGGATCACCTTTTCCGGCGGAACGCTGCTGAACGGCGAGTTCAGCAGCGTCGACCAGACCGCTGTGTACGCCACCGCGCCGTTTAACAGCCCGTCGACCAGCGGAAGCTATAGCAACCCGATCACGATCGACCTCGGCCGCGCCTTCACCCAGGTGTCGCTCGATCTGGTCAACGAATCAGCCGGCACCTATTCGGTGACCACCAACACCGGCCTCAGCCAGACGCTGACGCTGGACGGCAATGTCGACCAGATATTCTCGCTCGCCGGTGAGGGCATCACCTCGCTCAGCGTGCTCGCGGTCGAGACGACCGGCGTCGGCCCCGCCTACGACTTCGCGATCGACAACGTTACCGCGGCCGGCGCGGTGCCCGAGCCGGCGGCATGGGCGCTGATGCTGGGCGGCTTCGGCTTGGTCGGCACTGCCATGCGTCGCCGTCAGCGGACGACCGTCCGCTTCGCCTGACCGATAATTGACGCCGCGGCCCTCGGGCCGCGGCGTTCGTCAGCAGGAAATTGTACGCAGCCACATCGCTCTGACGGAGCGTGGCCCTGCCTCAGTGCGGGAGGTCGGTTTGTTCGGCCGCGATGCTGGCCACGACAAGCTGGCATTGCTCCAGAATGTCGAGCGCATACTGAACCTGGCACGCAGCCAGTTGCACCTCACCGCGCACGGTGACATCGTCGAGCTCCAGCCGGTCTAGCGTCTCCAGTTCAACGCGGAGTCGCCGGGCGATCGACAGTAATTTGGCAGCATCAGTCATTGAGGCACCGAAACGCTATAACGCACAGAAGTTTCCTTCAAGCGTGAAATGCAACCTCGACTTGTTGCCTGCTTGCGACGAGTCGAGCATGTCAACCGACCTCCGCTGCCGGCGATCGTTTACAATTAGAGAATATAACGCGCGTTGCTCAGAGGCTTAGCGACGGCCGAACAACTTCTCGATGTCACCGTGGCCGAGCTTGATCCAGGTGGGCCGCCCATGATTGCACTGGCCTGAATGGGGCGTGATCTCCATCTCGCGCAGCAGCGCGTTCATCTCGGCGACCGAAAGCAGCCGCCCCGCCCGGACCGAGCCATGACACGCCATCGTGGCGGCGATGCCGTCGAGACGCTCCCTCAGGCTGAGCGCTTCATCGTAAGCGGCGAGCTCATCGGCGAGATCGATCACCAATTGCTGGACGTCACCGGTGCCGAGCAACGCCGGCACGGCGCGCACCAGCATCGCCTTGGCGCCGAACCGTTCGAGATCCAGCCCCATCTCGGACAGTTCGGGGCCGCGCGCCTCGAGCCGATCGCAGGCAGCCTCGTCCATCTCGACGACTTCGGGCAACAGCAATGCCTGCGCCCGGACGCCGCCCTCGGCCATGCCGCGCCGCATCCGCTCCAGCACCAGCCGTTCGTGCGCCGCATGCTGATCGACCAGGATCAGCCCGTCGGCCGCTTCCGCGACGATGTAGGTCGCGGCCACCTGCCCGCGCGCGACGCCGAGCGGATGCTCGGCCGGCGACGGCACCGACACCTCGGCAACCTCGGCACGCCCGACCGGCTGCGCCGCAAAGGCGGGCGCATGATCCCACACGGCCCCCTGCACCGGCGGCCGCGTCGGCGCCCAGGCCGGCGCGAGCGGCTCGATCTGCCATGCGCCGAGCGATGCCACCGACGTGCGCTGAGCGCTGCGATGCCCGGCGGCGTCGAGCGCGGCGCGCAGACCGCCGACGATCAGCCCGCGCACCAGCCCCGCCTCGCGGAAGCGCACCTCGGTCTTGGCGGGGTGGACGTTGACGTCGACCTCCTCGCCCGGAACGTCGAGGAACAGCGCCAGTACCGGATGCCGATCGCGCGCGAGCAGATCCTGATAGGCGGCGCGCACGCTACCGATCAGCAGCCGGTCCTTCACCGGCCGACCGTTGACGAACAGATATTGATGGTCCGCCACGCCGCGATGGAAGGTCGGCAGCCCGGCGACGCCGCCGAGGCGGATGCCCTCGCGCATATGATCGACCGCCACCGAATTGCCGGCCAGTTCCCGGTCGATCAGCGCTGCCACGCGCTCGGGCCGGGTCTCGCCAGGTTGGACGGCGATGCTGCGGCGGCCGTCATGCTCCAGCGTGAAGCCGATCTCCGGCCGCGCCATCGCCAGCCGGCGCACAATGTCGACGCAGGCGGCATATTCGGCGCGGGCGGAACGCAGGAATTTGGCGCGCGCCGGCACGCGCGCGAACAGCCCCTCCACCTTTACCCGCGTGCCGGGCGGCAATGCGGCCGGCCCCTCGCCCGCAATCTGGCCATTATCGACGGTGCGGCGCCATCCCTCCTGCCCGCGCACGCGGCTTTCGATCGTGAGCGTGGCGACGCTGGCGATCGAGGGCAGCGCCTCGCCCCGGAAACCCAACGTCGCGACGCGCTCGATCGCCCCCTCTGCCCACCAGGCTTCGGGCAGCTTGGAGGTGGCATGTCGCTCCAGCGCCAGCGCCATGTCGGCGGGGCTCATGCCGCAGCCGTCGTCGATCACCTCGATCCCGCCGATTCCGCCGTCTTTCAGGCGGACGAGGATGCGTTCGGCGCCCGCGTCGATCGCATTCTCGACGAGCTCTTTCAGCGCACTGGCCGGTCGTTCGACCACTTCACCGGCGGCGATCCGGTTGACCAGATGCTCGGGGAGGCGGCGTATTGACATGGGTGCCGCTCTAGACCAAGCCGCCGACTTCCGCGACCCGGCTTATCCCCTTTCGACTGACCGATTCCCCGCCGGGCGCGCGACGGACGGATGAGTGTACATGGCCTGGATGCGCTGGCTTAAATTCATGTCGCACGACATGGCGATCGACCTCGGAACTGCGAACACCCTCGTCTACGTGCGCGGTCGCGGGATCGTGCTGAACGAACCGTCGGTCGTCGCGATCGAGACGATGAACGGCGTCAAGAAGGTGCGCGCCGTCGGCGACGACGCCAAGATGATGATGGGCAAGACGCCCGAGCATATGGAGGCGATCCGCCCGCTCCGCGACGGCGTGATCGCCGACATCGACATCGCCGAGCAGATGATCTCGCACTTCATCCGCAAGGTGCACGGCTCGCGCCGCTTCCCGCGCTGGCCGGAGATCGTGATCTGCGTGCCGTCGGGCTCGACCAAGGTGGAGCGCCGCGCCATCCGCGACGCCGCGTCGAACGCCGGTGCATCACAGGTCTTCCTGATCGAGGAGCCGATGGCGGCCGCGATCGGTGCCGACATGCCGGTGACCGAGCCGATCGGATCGATGGTTGTCGACATTGGCGGCGGCACGACCGAGGTGGCGGTGCTGTCGCTGCGCGGCCTCGCCTACACCACCAGCGTGCGTGTCGGCGGCGACAAGATGGACGAGGCGATCGCCTCCTACGTGCGACGCAATCACAATCTGCTGATCGGGGAAGCCACCGCCGAGCGGATCAAGCACGATTTCGGCATCGCCCGCATGCCGAAGGACGGCGTCGGCAAGAGCTTTCACATCAAGGGCCGCGATCTCGTCAACGGCGTGCCGAAGGAGATCGAGATCACGCAAGGGCAGATCGCCGAGGCGCTGTCCGAGCCGGTTTCCGCGATCGTCGAGGGCGTGCGCATGGCGCTGGAGAATACCGCGCCGGAGCTTGCCGCCGACATCGTCGATCAGGGCATCGTCCTGACCGGCGGCGGCGCGCTGCTGGAAGGGATCGACGAAGTGCTGCGGCAGGCGACCGGCCTGCCGGTCACGGTCGCGGACAATCCGCTCACCTGCGTCGCGCTCGGAACCGGGCGCGCGCTGGAGGATCCGATGTTCCGCGGCGTGCTGCACACCGCCTGATCGAACGGAGGCCGTCATGGCCCCGCCGCGCCATCGCGATCGTGGTTTCTCGCGCCGCCTGCAATATGGTCTGTTCTTCGGCTATGTCGCGGCGGCGCTGGGCATCGTCGTGGCGCTCGGACTCGTACTGGTCGCCAAGTTCGATCCGCTCGCCTTCCAGGGCATTCGCGGGTTCGCGCTCGACCTGACTTCCCCCGCCTCGATCCTCACGCGCCCGATCTCGCGCGGCGCCGACGATCTCGCGACCAACATCGGCGATTATGTCGCGGCGGGCAGCCAGAACGAGATGCTGCGGCGCCAGCTCGCCGCGGCCGAGCGCGGGCTCGTGCAGGCGCGGATCCTTGCGTTCGAGAATGCGCGCCTCCGCCGGATTTCCCATCTGATCGAACAAGGCACGCAGCCGGTGGTGACCGCGCGCCTCGTCGGCTCCGATCTGGCCGGCACGCGCCGCTATGCCACGCTCGCCGCCGGCTCGGCGGACGGCGTCCGCGCCGGGCAGCCGGTGCGTGGCCCCGATGGGCTGGTCGGGCGCGTGGCCGAAGCGGGGCTGCACGCATCCCGCGTCGAATTGCTGACCGACGGCGGCAGCAGCGTGCCGCTGCGCGTGGTGCGGACGGGTGCGCCGGCGCTGGCCGAGGGGCGCGGCGCGGGCGTGCTCGACATTCATTCGACCCAGGCCGGCGCGCCGCCGCTGGTGCGCGGCGACCTGCTCGTCACATCGGGTGTCGGCGGCGTCTATCCGCCCGATCTGCCGGTCGCGGTGGTGACCAGCACGAGCGGCGAGGTCGCGAACGGCCGGCCGCTCGCCGATCCGACCCGGCTCGACGTGGCGATGGTATTGGCGGAAGCGGCGGCGCCACCGGCGCTCGCGCCGCCGACGGGGCGGCACAAATGATGGCGCAGATCGAGAGCAATCTGCTCCGCCGGCCGTCGCTGCGGCTGTGGCTGGTGCCGCTCGCCTCGACCGTGGCGGGATCGATGATGGTGCTGCTGCCGATCGTCGTGACGGCACCGTCGCTGCCGCCCTTCGGCCTGCTGATCGCGCTCGGCTGGCGGCTGCGCCGACCCGAACTCTGGCCGGCATGGGTGGCGCTGCCGCTCGGCCTTGCCGACGATCTGATCGGCGGAGCGCCGCTCGGCGTCGGCATGGCGCTGTGGACGCTCGCCTTCCTCGGCATCGACATCGCCGACCATCGCCCGATGTGGCGCGATTACTGGCTCGACTGGTGGCTGGCGATGCTTGCCATCCTGTTCGTCGGCATCGGCGGCTGGGTGCTTACGGCGTTCGCGGCGGGTGGCGGCGCGCTGTGGCCGCTGCTGCCCCAGCTCGGCTTCGCCATCCTGCTGTTCCCGGTGGTGCAGCGCCTGTGCGGCTGGCTCGACCAGTGGCGGCTGCGACGATGAAGTCGCGCGTCCTGACCGATCAGGCGCTGGCTTTCTCCTTCACCCGGCGCGCGCTGATGCTCGGCGCGGCGCAGCTCGGCGCGGGCGGGCTGCTGGTCGGCCGCATGGCATGGTTGTCGATCGCCCAGAACGCCAAATATGATCGGCTGGCCGAGAGCAACCGCGTCCAGAGCCAGCTGATCCCGCCCCGACGCGGCTGGATCGTCGATCGCAATGGCCGGCCGATCGCGGTCAACCGCACCAGCTTTCGCGTCGATCTGATCCCCGACCGGCTGCAGGATCCCGACCGCGCGATCGACGAGCTGCGCCAGCTGCTCGCGCTGAGCCACGACGACGTCGCGCGCATCAAGGAAGCGCTCGACAAGGCGCCCGGCTACCAGCCGGTGCCGGTGATCGAGAACCTCGATTACGAGCGCTACGCCGCGGTCAGCGTGCGCCAGCCCGATCTGCCTGGCGTGGCGCCCTCCAGCGGCTTCGCGCGCAGCTACCCTGCGGGCGCCGCGGTCGGCCACCTCGTCGGCTATGTCGGGCCGGCCACCGCCGAGCAGTTTCAGGCGACGCGCGATCCATTGCTCATCACCCCCGGCTTCAAGGTCGGCAAGGAGGGGCTGGAGAAGTCGATGGAGCCGTGGCTGCGCGGCAAGGCCGGCGCCAAGCGCACCGAGGTGACCGCGCACGGACGCCTCGTCGCCGAGCTCACCACCCGGCCCGAGCAGATGGGCCACACGCTCCATTTGACGATCGACGCCGGCCTGCAGGAATATGCCGCGCGCCGGCTGGGGCCGAACAGCGGCGCGGTATCGGTGATCGACGTCGCCACCGGCGGCCTGCTCGCCTTCGTGTCGATGCCGGCCTACGATCCGAACACTTTCTCCGACGGTATCTCGCCGACCGAATGGGCTATGCTGTCGGGCAACGACCATCTGCCGCTGACGAACAAGGTGATCCAGGGGCTCTATCCGCCGGGCTCCACGGTGAAGCCGATGGTCGCGCTGGCACTGTTGCAATGGGGCGTCGCCGCCGACGAGATCGTGCACTGTTCCGGCGTCTATCGCGTCGGCAATGCGCAATTCCACTGCTGGCGGCACAGCGGCCATGGCCCGATCGATATGCGCCGTGCGATCCAGCAGAGCTGCGACGTCTATTTCTATACGATGGGCCGCCGCATCGGCATCGACAAGATCGCGCCGATGGCGCGCGATCTCGGCCTCGGCGCGAAGTTCGATTTGCCTTATGCGATGCAGCGCTACGGCACGGTGCCGGATAGCGCGTGGAAGCTGCGCCGCTACAAGCATCCCTGGACCGCGGCCGACACGGTGAACGCCGCGATCGGCCAGGGTTATATGCTGGTGAACCCGCTCCAGCTCAGCGTGCTGGCGGCGCGCATCGCCAGCGGCCGCGCGCTCGACCCGCGGCTCGTCCTCAATCGCCGCTACGGGCCGCAGGGACCGTCGCTCAACATTCCGCCGAGCCATCTGGAGCTGGTCCATCTCGGCATGCGCGACGTCGTCAACACCGGCGGCGTCGGCTCGGGCAGCGCCTCGCGCCTGCCGCTGGCCGGGATAGAGATGGCCGGCAAGACCGGCAGCGCGCAGGTGCGCCGCATCTCGATGGCCGATCGCCGCGCCGGCCGCACCGCCAGCGAAGCCCTGCCGTGGAAATATCGCGATCACGGCCACTTCATCGGCTTCGCGCCGGTGGAGGAGCCGCGCTATGCGATCGCGGTGACGCTGGAGCATGGCAATCACGGCGGCGCCGCCGGGCAGGTCGCGCGCGACGTGATGACCTATCTGTTCGCGCCCGACCGCGCGATGGCGACGCTCGCCACGATGGAATCCGGCTGGGGCGGCGACATCGCCCAGCGCATGGCGGCCGACGTCGCGCGCTGGCAGGCGGGCCATCTGCAGACCGCCGCCGACCAGGCGCCCGCCGAACGGAGCACGGGGGAGCCCGATTGAGCAACTCGCTGGTGCCGGTCGCACTCCGGCGGATCCCGTGGGGCATCCTCTTCCTGGTCGCGGCCCTTACCGGCTTCGGGCTGGCGGTGCTTTATTCGGCCGCCGGCGGTCATCTGATGCCATGGGCGTTGCCGCAGGGCGTGCGCTTCCTCGGTTTTCTCGTCGGTGCGATCGTGCTTTCGCGCCTGAACGAGCGCCAGCTCAAGTCGCTGGCGATACCGGCCTATGTGGCGCTGGTGGTGCTGCTGGTCGGCGTCGAGGCGCTGGGCGTGGTCGGCGGCGGCAGCCGGCGCTGGCTCGACCTCAAGATCATCCGCCTGCAGCCATCCGAGCTGATGAAGCCGGCGATCGTGGTGGCGCTCGCCGCTTTCTACGATCATCTGCCGGCGGCCGAAGTGCGGCGCTTCAACGCCATCTGGCCGGCGGCGCTGATGATCGGCCTGCCCTTCCTGCTCGTGCTGGTGCAGCCCGATCTCGGCACCGCATTGATGATCGCGTTCGGCGGAGTCACCGCGATGTTCCTGGCCGGCGTGCCGGTGCGGCTGTTCGTCGGCGCGGCGGCGGCGGCGGCGGCGCTGACCCCGATCGCGCTCGCGCGGATGCACGATTACCAGCGCAGCCGGATCGAGATCTTCCTCAATCCCGAAAGCGATCCGCTCGGCACCGGCTATCACATCATCCAGTCGAAGATCGCGATCGGATCGGGCGGCGTGTTCGGCAAGGGCTTCCTCAACGGCACGCAGAGCCATCTCGACTATCTCCCCGAAGGCCATACGGACTTCGCCTTTGCCACCATGGCCGAAGAATGGGGTCTCGCCGGCGGCATCGGCATCATCCTGGCCTATGCGGTGGTCGTCGGCTGGGGCATGCGCGTGGCGCTCGGCGCGCCGACGCGCTTCGGCCGCATCGCGGCGGCGGGGCTCGCGACGACGATCTTCTTCTACGCGACGATCAACATGCTGATGGTGATGGGGCTGGCGCCGGTGGTGGGCATCCCGCTGCCTCTGATCTCGTGGGGCGGATCGGCGATGATGACGGTGCTGATCTGCCTGGGGCTGCTGATGGCGATCGACCGCCACCGCAAGCCCGCACGTCTTTGAGCAATTGGGTGTTTACAAGCGCGGATCGCCTTGCTAACCGCGCGCCTCCGACGGGCTTACCCGTCGCGCCGTATCCGGCATGGACGCATAGCTCAGTTGGTAGAGCAGCTGACTCTTAATCAGCGGGTCCTTGGTTCGAGCCCAAGTGCGTCCACCACATATCTCGTTAGAAAAGCACGCTTTTTCTGACGGGAGACGTGCGCCTTCTGACATTAATTCGGACCGCAATTCAGACTTTCCCGGTGTGTTCTAGTCGCTCGGCAGCGCCGTCGCTTGGCCGACATGGAAACAAGCCATTGCGCGGCGTAGAAGGCCGCCGACGATGAGGATCGAGCAGGAGGCGACGTGTCCGACGACGATTATGTCTATGACGAGGACAGCGGCGAGTGGGTTCCGGCTGCCGAGGCGGCCGCCAATCACCGGCTTGCGGCGCAGGTTGAGGTGCGCGACGCGGTCGGCAATGTGCTGGCCGATGGCGATCAGGTCACGCTCGTCAAGGATCTCGACGTCAAGGGGGCCGGCCAGACGCTCAAGCGCGGCACGCTCATCAAGTCGATCCGGCTGACCGGGGATGCGCAGGAGATCGACTGCCGCTACGACGGCATCAAGGGCCTCGTGCTGCGCGCCGAGTTCGTCCGCAAACGATAATGGCGCGCCCGAAGCCGACCATGCCGCCCGCTGCGGCCATCCTGGCGCTGGCCGACGCAGACGGGCGGCTGGAAGTGCGGGTATCGCCCTGTGCATCGGCCGATGCGATAATGCTGCCCGCGCCGGGTGGCGCGCTTACCGTGCGGACTACCGCGCCGCCCGAAGACGGCGCGGCGAACGAAGCGGTTTTGCGACTGCTCGCAAAGGCAATCGGTCGATCCGTATCCACGCTGGAATTGGTGCGCGGCGCTGCCAGCCGAAACAAGCTCATACGTTTAACGCCGTGACCCGAAGCGGCCATTTCCAGGCCGCCGATGTGCGCGATCCGGGAGATCGGCGCCAGAACCGGCCGGGCGACCCCATCGATAGCGCCGTTGCGCAGCGAACGGCTCGCGTGGCGCTCGACCCGGCAGCATGCGTTCGACGCGGCGCCGCGCGGCGCGCGTCTCAGCCCTTCGGCGTCACCCAAACATCGACCGGCGTCGCGAACGTGCCCGGCGCCGGCTTGCCGATATCGACGCGTTGCGCGGTCACGCGCTCGCCGTTTTCCAGATGGAAGGGCGTACCGGCCATCGGCATGCGGCCGAACATATGTTTCTGGATCTGCTCGCCGGTCGCGGCATTCATGACAGTGGCTTTGATGCTCATGCGCTGCCGATAGCCAGACCAGCGGTGCAGCGTCGACCTCTCGGGCACGCTTTTCCCCAGCTTTTTATCCCAGCTTCGGACGGGCCGCCCGTTGGGACGAGGACGATTGCGCGCTCAGCCCCAGTTGGTCCGCTCGATCCAGCGTTCGGCGGCATGCGCCGCGACGGCGCCTGCGACGAAGCGCAGCCCCTCGATACCGTCCTCGATGCCCGGCAGCATCGAGGCCTGGCCGGAGGCGTCCGGATCGTCGAAGCCGACGATCAGGTCCGCCGCATCGCTGTAGAGCTGCGCGAACGCCTCCAGATAGCCCTCCGGATGATGCGCGGGGGTGCGCGTCGCATCGCCGCCCAGGCCGCCCGGGCCGCCGCGTTCGAGCGTCACGGATGGCGCGCCGATGACGGTGTAACGCAGTTGGTTGGGATTTTCCTGATCCCACTCAACGCCGGCTTCGCTGCCATAGACGCCGATGCGGAGCTGGTTGCCTTTGCCGGGCGCGATCTGGCTGAGCCACATCATGCCCTTTGCACCGCCCGCGTAGCGCAACAGGATGTGGGCATTGTCGTCGAGCGTGCGACCTTCGCCGAACGCGGACAGATCGGAAAACACCGCTTCCGCCTGCAGGCCGGTGACGAAACCGCCGAGATGATAAGCATGCGTGCCGATATCGCCGAGCGCCCCGCCCGCGCCGGAGCGGGCCGGGTCAGTGCGCCATGCCGCCTGCTTGTTATCCCCGGTCTCGATGGTGCGCGCGAGCCAATCCTGCGCATATTGCAGCTGGATCGTGCGGATCGTGCCCAGCCGGCCTTCCGACACCATCGCCCGCATCATCCGGACCATCGGATAGCCCGAATAGGTATGGGTCAGCACGAAGGCGCGCTTGGCGGCGTGTGCCGCACGCTCGATCGCGAGCGCGTCGCTCAACGTCGCGGCGATGGGCTTGTCGCAGATGACGTGGAAGCCTGCCTCAAGTGCCGCCACGGCCGGCGCTGCATGGAGATGGTTGGGCGTGACGATGACAACGGCATCGATCCGGTCTTCACCGCGGGCGGCTTCGCTCGCGATCAACGCCCGCCAGTCCGCGTGGCTGCGCTCCGGCGCGATGCGGCATTCGACAGCGCCGCGCGCGGCGCGGGCCGGATCGGATGACAATGCCCCGGCGACCAGTTCCCACCGATCGTCCAGTCGCGCGGCGAGCCGGTGGATCGGGCCGATCATCGCGCCCGGCCCACCACCGATCATCGCATAGCGCAGCCGCCGTGCCGCCATCATGCCGTCTTCAACGCGAGCAGATAGGTCGCGCTCTTTGCGATCGCATCGATCCGCGGGCCGGCAAAAGGCGGTTCCTGCTCGATGAAGAATCCGCGGACGCCGTCGGCATAAGCGGCGGGCAGGATCGCGTGCCAATCCATCTTCCCCGACCCCACTTCGGTCGGGTCCTGCTCTACGACATAGTTGGTGACGGTGCTGGCCTTGATGTCCTTGACGTGCATCTGGGTGAAGCGATGCGGATGCGCACGCAACAGCGCGATCGGATCGATCCCTGCCGCGGCGACCCAGCCCGCATCCATCTCGAACGAGACCGACGACGGATCGGTTTCGCGCATGAGAAGGTCGAACGCCGTTCCCCAATCGTGCGGCGCGAATTCGGGATTGTGATTGTGATAGCTGACCGCCAAGCCACGTTGGCGCAGAGCCTTGCCGGCGGTGTTGAGCAGATCGGCCACCCGATGCCAGTCGTCCTGCGTCAGCTTCGTAATGGCGGCGGCGAAACCTTCCGATGATTTCGGCCTGTTCGGCAGGGGTGGACTGGGCATCACGACGTTGGTGATCCCGACCACATGCAGATCGCGCGCCAGGGCATCGAAATCGCCGTCGAGGCTGGGGCCGTTGCCGTTCGCCCTCGCCTGAATATGCGCGCTGGTGCACCGCAGTCCTGCGCGATCGAATGAGGCGCGCAACTGCGCCGGGCTGCGTCCGTGGAAACCCGCGGTCTCGACCGACCGGATGCCGATCGCGTGGAGCTTTGCCAGCGTGCCGTCGAAGTCGGCATCCAGATCGGGCGCCAGCGAATAAAGCTGCAGGCCGAGCGGCAGCATGTGGCGCGCGAAGAACGGCTTGGCCGCCATACGCGGCGCCGCGCCGCTGGCGCCCGCGATCAGCGCTCCTCCCGCTGCAGCGGCGCCGAACATGCAATGGCGTCGATCGATCATAGGGTCTCTCCATCGTTCTTATCGGGGGTCGCGAGGCCAAGCAGGGCGCGGTTGACATAGCGATCGGCGCCGCTCGCCGCGAAATCGTCGAACGCACGCTCGGTGACGCGGATGATATGATCGCGGATGAACGGGGCACCCTCGCGCGCGCCGTCTTCGGGATGCTTCAGCGCGCATTCCCATTCGAGCACCGCCCAGCCGGGAAAGTCATATTGCGCCATCTTCGAGAAGATCGCGCCGAAATCGACCTGCCCGTCGCCCAGCGAGCGGAAGCGCCCGGCCCGATCGACCCAGTTTTCGTAGCCGCCATAAACACCCGACCGGCCAGTCGGGTTGAATTCGGCATCCTTGACGTGGAAGCAGACGATCCGATCATGGTAGCGATCGATGAAGTCGAGATAATCCAGCTGCTGCAGCACGAAATGCGACGGATCGAAGAGGATGCGCGCGCGCGGGTGCCCGTCCACGGCGGCGAGGAAACGCTCCCACGAGGCACCGTCGTGCAGATCCTCGCCGGGATGGATCTCGAACGCGCAATCGACGCCGGCATCGTCGAAGGCATCGAGGATCGGACGCCAGCGCCGCGCCAGCTCCGCAAAGGCCTCGTCGATCAGCCCGGCCGGGCGCTGCGGCCACGGATAGACATATGGCCACGCCAGCGCACCCGAGAATGTCGCATGCGCCTTCAGGCCGAGGTGCGCGCTGGCCTTTGCCGCCAGCATCACCTGCTCCGCCGCCCACCCTTGGCGCTCGGCCGGCTTTCCGCGCAGCGCTGGCGGGGCGAAGCCATCGAACAGCAGATCATAGGCCGGGTGTACCGCGACGAGCTGACCCTGAAGGTGCGTCGACAATTCGGTGGGCTCGACGCCGAACGCCGCGAGCCGGCCGCGCAGATCGTCGCAATAATCCTTGCTCCCCGCGGCAGTAGCGAGGTCGATCAGGCGCGGATCGCAAGGAATCTGCACGCCTTTATAGCCGAGGCTCGCCGCCCATTCGCCGAGATGGTCGAGCGTATCGAACGGCGCATCGCTGCCCAGGAACTGCGCGAGGAAGATGGCCGGGCCGTTGATCGTCTTCATGCGGGAATGTCCGATCGGCTGTCATCGCGAAAGGCGAGCTGGAACAGGATGGCGATCACCGCCGCGGCGATGGCAGGATACCACCACATATGGTGCCAGTCGGCGACGCTCGGGTTCGCCGGCATGGCGCCATACAGCCACGCGCCGATCTGCGAGCCGAGCAGCATGCCGAGGCCATAGGTAAATAGCGTCAGCATGCCCTGCGCCTGTGCGTTCACCCCGTGCGGGGTCGCGATCCTGCCGGTGTAGATCGCACCGGCGACGAAGAAGAAATCGTAGCAGACGCCGTGCAACGCCACGCCGAGATAGACGGCCCAGACCGAGGTGCCGCCGTCGCCGATCGCAAACAGCGCGTAGCGCACCGCCCACGCGATCATGCCGACGAGCAGCAAGGGCTTCACGCCAAAGCGGCGATAGAGCAGCGGCATCGACAGCATGAAGCCGAGCTCCGACATCTGCCCGATCGCCAGCGTTCCGCCGACATTGGTGATGCCGGTCGCGCCGATATAGGGCGATGCATAAGCATAATACATGGCGAGCGGGATCGAGATCAGCGTCGCGCAGCCGATGAACACCAGGAAGGATGGTTGGCGCAGCAATGCGAATGCCTCGACGCACAATATCTCGCGCACCAGCCCGTTCGCATGGGGCACGTCGGCGGCAACGGCGGGCAAGGTGACGCTATAGAGCCCCAGCACCAACGATACGACGCCGGCGATCGCGAAGATTTGCGGGCTGGCCGATAGGCCGGCCCAGCCGACGATCAGTCCCGCGACGATCCAGCCCAGCGTGCCGAACGCGCGGACGAAGGGGAAACGATCCACCCGCGGACCGAAGCTCTTGAGCGCGATGGTATTCGCGAGCCCCACCGTGGGCATGTAGAGGATCATGTAGCCAAGCAGCACCCACACGAAGGTTCCGCCGTGCGCCGGCGTCACCAGATGCGGCAGGAACAGCAGCAGAGCGCCACCGACGAGGTGGAGCACCGCCATCAGCATGCGCGGGCTCAGATAACGGGTCGCCGCCATGCCGAGCAGGAAGGAGCCGGCGATCGAGGCGATCGGGCCGACCGAAAACGCATTGCCGATCATCGCGCCCAGCCCGACGGTCTGCATGACGAGGCCCAGCGTGACGTTCCACGCACCCCACACGAAGAATTGCAGAAACATCAGCACGCCGAGACGGCCGGTCAGCAGTGCCGATCCATGCGCTGCCGTACCGAAATCCGGCCCAGCTTCGACCGAAGCGCCCATTCCTCATCCTATCCTGCGCCGCGTCCGCCCGGCTCGTCGACATCGAAACTAGGTCGCGCATCCGGCGATGTAAAGGATTACATATGCGCGATCCAAACCCCGTAAGGCGGCAATTTGGCCGATCAGCGCGGCTGAAAAGGCGCTGTGCTGTCTCGAACGACGAGCCGATAAGGCAGCGTGACCGACGTCGCTGCCGCATGCTGCCCGGTGATCAGCAGATGCAGGAGGCGAACGGTCTCCCGCCCGATCTCCTGCTGCGGCTGCGCGATCGTCGTCAATGCCGGCTCCAGAAAACGGGCAAAGCGGATATCGTCGAACCCCACCAGCGAGATGTCGGTCGGACAGATGCGACCCGTCGCTCGAATTGCGCTGAGCGCGCCCATCGCCATCTCGTCGCTGCAGCAAAACAATGCCGTGACGCCGCCTGCCAGCAGGCGGTGCGCCGCCGCTGCGCCGGCTTCGACCGAATAATCACCGTGATCGATCTGTAGACGATCGGCGAGGCCGTGCATCGCCATCGCCTTGCGCGCGCCCGCCACCCGATCCCGGCCGAGCGGGCTTGCCATCGGGCCGGTGACGATGCCGATATCCCGGTGCCCCAGCCCGATCAGGTGCGCGACGGCTTCCTCGCTGGCGCCGGCATTATCGATATGAACGCTCGGGACATCGAGACCCGGACTATATTCGCAGCCGTTCACCACCGGCGCGCCGCCGGCGCTGGCGCGCACCAGCGTTGCCAGCGAATCCGGCAGGCGATGACCGAGGAAGATCAGCCCGTCGACTTCGCGTTTTGCCAGCATCTCGGCATATTGGTTTTCGATCGCCGCGTCATGACGCGTATCGCCGAGCACCACCGAATAGCCGATGCCGCGCGCCGCCGCCTCCGCACCGCGGATGACGTTGGAGAAGAACGGGTTCGAGATATCGGGAACGGTGACCAGCAACTTGCCCGCCCGCGTGGTCCGCAGCGATCTGGCGGCCACGTTGGGCGCGTAGCCGAGGCGTTCGACCGCGGCGAGAACCCGCGCACGCGTTTCCGCCACGACCCGACCCGACCCGCTGAGCACGCGGGAAACGGTAGCGGTGGAAACCCCCGCGGCGTTGGCGACGTCTATGATGGTCGGCATCACGCTATTTCGACGCACATGAGGCATCTGTCGAGCGGCCGCAGGCAGCACCGCAAATCTGTCGCGGCGCGGCGCCTCGCGGGCCGCGCCGCTCCTGCTTCTCTATGGCTGCGTCTGACGCACCGCTAGTGGACCGGCTGCGACAGAAAGAAGTCGGCGATGACCTGGCTGGCATCCATCTGCCGGCTGGTCGAGCCGATGAAAAGCCGGGGCGCATATTGCATGCCGCCGGGCCAGGCATGCCCTCCCCCGAAGACGGTCAGCAACGTGACCCGTGCACTGTTCGCACAGTCCGTCGCGCGGGTGGCAACGATCCGCGTGCGATCGAAGGGGGCGATCGGCGGCAAGGGTTCGGCCACGCCGCGAACGGCGCAGTGATCCTGCCCGGCCCAGAAATCGGTGGTGGCCGCGACCGACAGAACGACACCGCCCTCGCCCCGGCCGCCGAAATCGGCGACCTTCCCGCCCCCGAAAGGCATGATCGGGTCCGCCGTGCCGTCGATCTGCATGACGGCGACCGGTGCGGCCGGCCGGCAGCGCGGCGCGAGATCGGCGGGCAGCGTTCCGGCGACCGGCGCGATCGCGGCGATGCGCCCGGCCAGATCGCAACCCAGCCGTTCGGCGAACAGCGCACCGTTGGAGATTCCGGTCGCATAGACGCGACCCCGGCTTACCGGGTAATCGCTCTCCAGCCGATCGATCAGAGCGGACACGAAACCCACGTCATCCTGCGGGTTTCGGATGGTCAGACGACCATCGTTCCAATGCTTGTCGAGGCCATCGGGATAGACGACGATGAAGCGGCGCGTGTCGGCGACCTGATCGAAATGCGTCAGCTTACGCATCGCCGCGCCCTGCATGCCGCCGCCGTGGAACGCCAGGATCACGGCGAAGCCCCCCGGCGGTGGCGGCCCGTCCGGCACGTGGACGGCGTAGGTCCGGTCCTTTCCGTCGAATGTCAGATGGCCGCTCTGATCGCGCGCGGCCGCCGGCTGCGCGAGCAGGGCGGTGCCGATGAGAATGGCGGTGATCGCCGCGGCCGCGCGACGAACGATCGATTTCGGGATAAGCGTGAACATACCTGAATCTTTCTTGGTCTGATCTTTTGCGGGATGCGCTTACCAGCCGCCCGCGACCGACTGGACGATGACGCCGCTCGAACGGGTGACGAGTACGAAATTGGTGCCTGCATAATACCAGCCGAGGCCGGGCGGCGGCGGCGCCAGCCCATAAGCGGCAGGCTCGACGACGACGTAGCGTCGCATCGGCGGCGGCAAGGTCGCGCCCACGACCCATGCCATGGCGGCATAGGCTGCGGGGATCGCATAATAGCCGTAGCCCGGTGCGTAATAATAACCTGGGCGGAAGCCATAATAGCCCGCGAAGGCCGGGGTGCCTCGCCACCATCCGGGCCGGCCGCGATCGATCACGTGAAAATATGGGCGCCCTCGATAGCCCCAGCCGCCGCCACGATGCGGATCGCCGCCATAAGACGGATGACCCCCATTATAATGATCGCCGCCGCCGTAGCCGTGATCGCCACCACCCGATGGATAGCCGCCATGCGGGTCGCCCCCCTGCGGGCTGCCACCACCGCCATGGCCATGATCGGCGCCGCCAGAGGGGGGAGGTCCATGGGGATCGCCGCCGGAGTTCTGGGCCAGGGCAACGGCCGGGGTCAGCGCGAGCAGGCTGCCAAGCAGCGCCGAGAGCGCCGGGCGCCGGCAATGGATAATCGGGAAGGTCATGATCGGCTCCTTGTACGGAGCCTGCTTGTCGCGTTCGCCTGCAACAGCCCGATGCGGCTTATGTACGGCTTTGTATCAACGGCATGGGGCGGCGACCGATCACGCGGCGCGCAGCGTGAGGATCGCACGGAAGCCGCCACCGTTCCGATTTTCCAGCGCGAGCGTGCCGCCATAACGCTTCGCCAGCGCCTGGACGATGGAAAGGCCGAGACCGACGCCGCCGGTGTGGCGCGCCCGTGACGTTTCAAGCCGCTCGAACGGTTCGACCAGCCGGGCGAGACTCTCTTCGGGAACGCCGGGGCCCTCGTCCTCCACGAAGACATGCACAATGGTCGGGCCGGCCTGGACGCGTACAATCGCCCTGCCACCCCCGTAGCGCATGGCATTATCGATGAGATTGGCCATCATGCGCTGAAAGGAAAGTGCTGAGGCGCGAACCAGCAGCGGCCCGCTCTGCCGCGGCACCTGAAGATTCTCTCCCCGTTCGCGTCGCTCGTCGGCGATCCGCGCCAGTTCGATCCGCATGTCGCAGGTCGCATCGCCTGCTGAATCGTCCACGGATTCGCGGGCGAAGGTCAGCGTGTCGTCGAGCAGCGCGCGCATCTCCGCGAGATCCTGCGCTGCCAGCGCGCGCTGCGCCTCGTCCTCGATGAACTCCCCCCGCAATTCGAGCCGGGTCAGATAGGTGCGGTAGTCGTGGGCGATCGCCGCGAGCATGCGGGTGCGCTCGTGCAGCAGATCGCGCAATCGCGTGCGCAATTGGACGAAGCTCTCGGTCAGTTCGACGATTTCGCGCGGGCCGCCGGCGCGCAGCGTGTCGAGCCGGTCGTCCCGCGCCGCCCGTGCCAGCCGCTCGACCGGTCGGGTCGTCTGGGCGGCCAGCCACAACACCACCGCAATGTCGATCACGAGGATCGCCAACAGAAAGAGCAGCCGATGGTCCAGGATCTTCGTCAACGGCATGTTCGCCGTCTGCGCGATCGCGACCGCCCCGCCGCCGGGCAACGCCACGGCGACGCGCACCAGCTCGGGCGAGAATAATGGCCGCGCATCGAGGCTGACCGGCGCCCGGCGCGCGGTCGTCTCGATGCGGAATGGCCGCCCGCCCAGGACATCGCGATAGCGCGCGATCGTGTCCGGCGTCGCGATGCCCGCGCGCTCGGGCGGCAAGGTGCGCTCGAGGCGCACCGTCCAAATCTGATCGGAAAAGGCGCGGCTGAGATCCGCATGCGTGTCGGGCGGAGTATGCTCGAAGGCGGTTGCGATGAGCGCGACCTTCTCGGGCACAGGCAGACGATAGAGCGGCGTAAGGTGGCTGCCGTCGATCCAGGTGGCGAAGCCGAACAGCACCAGGTTCATCAGAGCGGTGTGAACGAGCAGGATGACGCCGATGCGCCCGCGCAACCGCAGCGGCCTGCGTTTCAACATCGGACGACCGCCGGGGCGAACAGATAGCCGTCGCCACGGATCGTCCGGATGATCGCGGGCTCGCGCGGATCATCCGCCAGCTTGCGGCGGAGCCGGCTCATCTGGACGTCGATGACCCGGTCGACCGGCATGGCCGAGCGACCGCGGGTCCAGTCGATCAGCAGTTCGCGCGACAGGACGCGCCGTGGGTGCAGCACCAGCGCGTGGAGCAGGTCGAACTCGCTGGTGGTGAGCGTCACCGATTCGCCTGCCGGATTCAGCAGGTCGCGCGCGCCGAGGCGCAAGAGCCAGCCGTCGAAGCGGAAATTGTCGCCGGTTTCCGCGCTCGCCGCCGCGGTCAGGTCGCGCGTGCGGCGGATCACGGAACGCAGCCGGGCCAGCAGCTCGCGCTTGTTGAACGGCTTGGCCAGATAGTCGTCGGCGCCGATCTCCAGCCCGATGATGCGATCGATCGGGTCGTCCTTGGCGGTGACGATCAGGATCGGCAGACGGGGAAGACGAGCGCGCAGCCGCTGGCAGATCTCCAGACCGTCCTCGCCGGGCAGCATCAGATCGAGGATCAGGCAATCGAGTCGCTCCAGCAGGCCCGCCTTCTCGAGACCGGCCGAGCCCGCGAATGCGAGCACCTCGAAACCCTCGCGCGTGAGCAGTATCTGCAGCAGGTCACGGATGCCGGGATCGTCTTCCACGATCGCCACCGTTCCGTTCGACGGGCGACTATCCTCGGTCACGTCTGGTCCTCGTCCGGCGGGTCCGCGGTCCGGTTCGCCGCGGCGGTACAGGTCCATGGCGTCGCATACCTCCGCACCGGCGCCGGATCAGCGGCGAAAGCGGGCCATGGCCGCACGGATTTCGTCCGGCGTGACCTTGCCGTCATGATTGGCGTCGATGAAGTTAAAGCCGCGTTCGCGACGGCCCATCGCCTTCCATTCCGCCAATGACAGGGCGCCGTCATGATCGGTGTCGGCCTTGTCGAATGCCTGCTGCGCGGCATTCGGCGCATCGTCCGCGGTTTGCGCGGGCGCTGCGCCGGCAAGGCCGACGGTGATGAACAGTGCGGCGATCGGATTCAGATATTGCATGACGATCCTGGTCCGTGATTCTGAGAGCTAAGCGCCGACCTGCCTATCTTTCGTGAGGCTGCGCCGTTCGCGCCGCGCGTGAAGTTTCGTGACAGTTTGTAACGCGGCGGCCGACGGCGTGCGGGCGGTCGCTTCGGCGCCCGCGCAAGCGCTTATTGATCGCCGACCCGCTCATTCTCGTCGGCGAGTGCGATGATGGTCGCGGCATGGCGGCGCGCGACCACCATCTGATCGTCGCCATAACCGCCGCCCAGCATGCTGGCGACCGACGCGCCGTGGCCGCGGGCGAGGCGCATGACCATACGGTCGCGCATCTCCAGCCCTGCGTCGCTCAGGGCCAGCCGGCCGAGCCGATCGTCAGCATGCGGATCGACGCCGGCCTGATACAGGATCACGTCGGGAACGAAGCCCTCGAATATGCGCGGCAATATGTCGCCCAGCGTTGTGAGATAATCGGCGTCGCCGATCCCGTCGGGCAACGGCACGTCGAGGGTCGAGCGCTGCTTGCGGGCGGGGAAGTTGCGTTCGGCGTGGAGCGACAGGGTGAAGACATCGTCGCGGCCCGCCATCAGCGCGGCGGTGCCATCGCCCTGGTGCACGTCGAGATCGAGGATCAGGATGCGGCGCGCATGGCCCTCGGCGATCAGGCGGTTGGCGGCGATGGCGAGATCGTTGAGCACGCAATAGCCCGCGCCGGTGTCGGCCAGCGCATGGTGGCTGCCGCCCGCCGCATTGGCGGCATAACCCTGCGCGAGTGCCAGTCGCGCGGCGAGATAGGTGCCCCCCGCCGAAAGCAGGCTGCGCCGGGCGATACGGGCGGTGATCGGAAAGCCGATCCGCCGCTCCTTCTCGCGCGGCACGGCGTGGCTCAGCACCTCGGCGACATAGACGGGATCGTGCACCGCCTCGATCCATTCACGCGGCATCGGCTCCGGCAGAGCGGTGACGAACGGTGCGCCGCGTTCGGCCAGCGCTTCCATCACCAACCCGTATTTGTCGAAGCGGAAGCGGCTGCCGATCGGCGCCGGCGAGACATAATCGGGGTGGTGGACGACGGTCAGCATCGATCGTTCAACGCATGTCCGGCATCAAGCGGCATCTCCGAATCTTGCCGAGCGGGACACGCGATCCACCGGCGCGAGTGCACTCGTGCATGCCAGCGCGCGACCCGACGCCCGGCCAATAAGCTGTGGACATTTCACGCCCACGGCTTTTCCCATCGGCGCGGCTGTTGCAGGAAGCGCCCATGACCGTCCGAATCGCCATGGGCAAGGATTCGTCCGGTGCCGACGCCGGTCTGGATCTCGAGGAGCTGCTCGCCACCCGCCTGCTCGTCCAGGGTAATTCCGGCTCGGGCAAGTCGCATCTGCTGCGTCGCCTGCTCGAGGAAAGCGCGCCGTGGGTGCAGCAGGTGATCATCGATCCCGAGGGCGATTTCGTCAGCCTCGCGGATGAATTCGACCATCGCGTGATCGACGCCGCGGGATATGGCGAGGCGGAGATTGGCGGCATCGCCGGGCGGGTGCGGGCGCACCGCGTCTCGGTGGTGCTCAACATGGAGGGGCTGGAGGTCGACGCGCAACTCCGCTGCGCCGGCGCCTTCCTCAACCGCCTGTTCGATGCGCCGCGCGACCAATGGTATCCGGCGCTGGTGGTGGTCGACGAGGCGCAATTGTTCGCGCCCGCCGCCGCCGGCGACGTGGGCGAGGAAGCGCGGCGCGTCTCGTTGGCGGCGATGACCAACCTGATGTGCCGCGGCCGCAAGCGCGGCCTGGCCGGAGTGATCGCGACGCAGCGCCTGGCCAAGCTCGCCAAGAATGTCGCCGCCGAGGCGTCCAATTTCCTGATGGGGCGCACCTTCCTCGACATCGACATGGCCCGCGCGGCCGACCTGCTCGGCATGGAGCGCCGTCAGGCCGAGCAGATCCGCGATCTGGAGCGCGGCCAGTTCCTCGCGCTCGGCCCGGCGCTCTCGCGCCGCCCGCAGCTGCTGCGGATCGGCACGGTCAGGACCGGCAGCCGCGGGGGCGGCCCGACGCTGGCGCCGCTGCCCGACCGATCCGGCGCCGATACCGAAGCCCTGTTGTTCGACGGGATCGAGCAGGAGGCGCTGCCCATGCCCGCGCCTGCCCCGACGCCACCGCCGTCGCTCGACGAGTTGTTCCGCCGACCCGCCGGGCCCGGACTGGCGCCGGCGACGCTCGAGCCCGAGCCCGCAGAATCGGACCCGGCCGAGGCTACCGCGCTGTGCGACGCCGTGCTCGGCGACATCGTCGCCGACGAGGATGCCGCGCACCGCCCCGCCGCGGCGCTCTACCAGGATTTCGTCGTCCGCTGCCGGATGCGCGGCGCCGTCCGGCCGCCGCTGCTGTTGCCGGCCTTCATGCGCGCGCTGGCGTTGGCGCGGGCGGGTCTGTCGTCGGCGGATGCGGCGGACAGCGAATGGGCGCCCGCGCTCGCCATTGCCGAGCGCGTGCCGGAAGACATGCTCGGCGTGTTCCTGACCCTCGCCCGCGCCGCGCGGGAGGGATTGCCCTGCCCGACCGACCCCGAGCTTGCGCGCGTCTATGGGACGCAATCGCTCGGCCGGTTGCGCAGGCTGCTGGGCTATATGGAAGCGCAGGGGCTGATCGCCTGCCGCAAGGATTTTCGCGGCAGGCGCGCGATCGCCGTGCCCGAACTCGGCTGCTCCACCGCGCCCGAGACGGAGGCCATCGCCACGCCGCGCGACGAAACGATCGGCCAGCTTCTCTAAAAGTACGTTTACTCTGCAATTGTTTACCCATGTCGTATACGAAGCGCTCGGGGACGAGGGCGGAGCGTCGAGCGAGCGTGGGAGAGATGGATATCGGCCGCCGCGGGCGGTTCCCAGGCGTCATGCTGCTTCTGCTCGCGCTGGCTCTGCTGGCCCTCCCACAGGCGGCGCGCGCGGTCTCGCTGACGCTGCACGACGGCCTCTGCTACGCGATCGTCCCGAACGACACACCGATCGAGCAGCCGCCCGCTTCGGCTTTCGCGTGCGATGGCCGCGCCCGCGACTACACCCAGCGCATTCTGCTGCTTCGCGT
Source organism: Sphingomonas nostoxanthinifaciens (assembly GCF_019930585.1). Classification (NCBI taxonomy): domain Bacteria; kingdom Pseudomonadati; phylum Pseudomonadota; class Alphaproteobacteria; order Sphingomonadales; family Sphingomonadaceae; genus Sphingomonas; species Sphingomonas nostoxanthinifaciens. The sequence continues at coordinate 3,238,684 of NZ_CP082839.1, forward strand.
CGATCCCGCGCAACATGGGATCGATCCGACCGACATGGCACTGCTGTTCCGGGTCACGCGGTTCGAGCGCCTCACGGTGCAATATTCCTACGCCGACGGCAGCTCCGAGCAGCAAAGCGTCCGACGCGGCGATTTCGGCTCGCGCTGGCGCACCGGCAATCAGATATCCTTCTCCCCGTCCCGGCAGGTTCCGGTGCGCGAGATCCGGATCGCCTATCGGGGGCTGGCAAGCGACAGGCTGGCGCGCGTGCGGATCCTGTCGCGCGTCGCCGCCACGCGTGATCTGGCGCTGGCCGCCGCAGCGACGAGCTGGGCGCTGACGCTGCTGCTGATCGGCGCCATCTATAACGTGTCGCTGGCGCTGGCGGTGCGGCGCCAGTTCCTGGCGTGGCAGGCGCTGTGGGCGTCGCTGGTGATGACGTGGGGTATGGTCTGGTCGCAGCTCGTGCTGATCGCGCTGCCCAGCCTCGCCGGCACCACGACCAGTCGCATGGGCACCCTACTGTCGAGCGTCGCGCTTACCGCCGCGACGATGAGCGTGGTCACCGCACTGGGCGATGCGATGACGCCGCGCTGGCGACGGATCGTCGCCGCGGTGGGATTTGCGGCGCCGATCGTGGGCGTAACCGCTTCGTTCCTTCACGGTACGGTGTTCAGCTACAGCTTCATCCTGATGGACGCTATTTGCCTGATCGACGTCGTCCTGGTGGCCGGGGCGCTCGCGCTCGCGTGGCGCGCGGGCAACGGCGAGGCGCGCGATCTCACCCTGGCGTGGGTAACACCGATGGTGGTGTTCGGCCTCACCAGCATGATCGACTTCGGCACCAGCCTGTTCGGCGGCGGCGCGCAGCTGGCGGTGCTGACCGCCTCGGCAGTCCAGACCGTCATCCTCTCGATCACGGCGACGCGCCGATTCAGCAGGATGCGCGTCGAGCTCGATGCCGCCCGCGCGGCCGAGACGGTTCTCGCCGAGCTCGCCAATCGCGATCCGCTGACCGGGCTGCTCAACCGCCGCGGCTTCATCGAGCGCTCCAACGCAACCTTCGACGGCGGCAACACCGCATCCTTCGGCCTGCTGCTGATCGACGTCGACAAGTTCAAGGGCATCAACGACCGCTTCGGCCACGAGGTGGGGGACACGGTGCTGTGCCGCATCGCCGCACGCCTGCACCTGCTGGAACGCGAATTGTGCATCGCCGGGCGGCTCGGCGGCGAGGAATTCGTGGTCGGCATCAGCGGGCTCAACTCGATCGCGCTGGAGGAATTCGCCGACCACATCCGGCGCGAGCTGGGCGCGATCGACCACGATGCCGTGACGCGCCAGCGCCGCGTGACGGTCAGCATCGGCGTCGCGGCGGGCTCTACCGCGACCCCGTTCCAGCGGCTGTACGGCATGGCCGACCGCGCTTTGTACGATGCCAAGCATGCCGGGCGCGATCGGGTGGTGTTCCACTCGGACGCCGGCGACCGCGCGACGCGCGAACGGCTGGCGCGCGACCAGCGGTCGTTCGACTGGTAGCCGTGCCTCCCCGCCCACGCGACGACGCTCGACTTCGCGACGGCGGCAGTTAAGGCAACGACATGATCGCCCGCCTGTCCGGAACGCTGGCCGAAACCACTGCCGACCATGCCGTGCTCGACGTGCACGGCGTCGGCTATCTCGTGCAGGCCTCGACCCGGACGCTGACGGCGATCGGCCCGGTCGGCGGGACGGTGACGCTGTTTACCGAGATGCAGGTGCGCGAGGATGCGATCACCCTGTTCGGCTTCGGCTCGGCCGCCGAGCGCGACTGGTTCCGCCTGCTCACATCGGTTCAGGGCGTCGGCGGACGGGTGGCGCTCGCGATCCTGTCGGTACTCGCCCCGGCCGAGCTGGCGCGCGCGATCGCCGGCGGCGACAAGGCGATGATCGCGCGGGCGAACGGCGTCGGCCCGAAGCTCGCGCTCCGCATCGTCACCGAACTGAAGGATCGCGTCGCCGGCCTGTCGCTCGGCCCGAGCGGCGAGACATCGGCGTCCCCTTCGGGCGGCGCGTCTTCGGATGCGCTGGCCGCGCTCGCCTCGCTCGGCTTCCGTCCCGGCGAGGCGAGCGCCGCAGTCGCCGCCGCCGAGACGGAACTGGGCCCGGACGCGGCGCTGGATGCATTGGTCCGCCTCGCATTGCGCAAGGCGGCGCGTTAACGCGCGATGCGCTGGACCGGCTTGACCGGAATGTTGACGTCGTCGCTGCTCGCCAATTCGGCGGCGAGGCGATCGATCATGGTGGCCTCGCTATCGAACAGCGAATCCTTGGCCTCGCGGGCGGCGTAACGCAGTTCGTCGACGATCACCGTCATCGTGTGGGGCGTGATGGTGCCCGAGCTGCGCAAGCCACGAACGATCGCGCACAAAGCCAGGCTGGTACCGACGTCCATCCGAGTCTCCCTCAGGCAGTACGGGCCGGCGGCCCTTCGATTGGCCACGGCTTCGACATGGTTAACGGAACGAAGCGCCTTTTGGAAGCCGCCCGGCGCGCGCGCGCCTCCGTCTGTCGGGCCGCACGCTTGCAAGCGTGCGGCGGATCGGCAACGTGATGCCAGCCCGATCCCGCGCCGGAGGACCGATATGCCCCCCACCCCGTATAGCTTCGGCGCCAAGGGCGACGGGCTCACCGACGACACCGATGCGCTTGGCCGCTGGGTGCTGGCCGGCGGCGGGGAAATCCCGGCAGGCAATTTCTGCTTCAGTGGGCCGCTGCGCTTCAACTCCGGCTTCAAGATCCAGCGTTGGGAGGGCAAGCTGCTGTATCGGCGCGGCTGGCCGAGCGGCTATGCGATGTGCTCGCTCGACTGGAGCAAGCCGACCGGGGGCGTGGTGATCGACGCCACTGCCGGCGGCGAGATCGTCTATAACGGCGACAGCGACATGTCGCGCAAGGGCCTGGGGATGACCTTCCTCGAGGATTTCCAGGTCCACAACGTCCAGGTCGTCGGCGGCGCCGCGCCCAAGGGGATCAATCTCTTCTCGGCCGAAGTGCGCGGATCGAAGCGCGGGCTGATCCGCGGTGGCCTGTTCTCGATCAATTCCGGACAACAAGGTTCGGATGGGATTCATTTCACCCAGAATTGCTCCGATATAACGCTTGATCGCGTTCGCACCGGATCGGGCGACGACAGCATCGGCCTGACGGTCGAGGTGCCCAAGCATGCCGGCTCGGTGATCGAGCGCATCACCCTCACCAATTGCGAATTGCGCAACGAAGGGCATAGCAGCCTGAAGGTGCTGCTCGTCTCGTTCGCCAACAATTCGATCATCCGCGACGTCATGCTCAAAAATTGCACGATGGAGACCAAGCTGATGCCGCTCGGCGCCGGGCTGCCGGTCGCGGTGTACAACCGCCGGCGTGATACCGGGGCGAGCGTCGAAGGCATCACGATCGATGGCGGCAGCACCACCGTCGTCGTGCCCGATGGCGGCAATATCGGCGGCGCGGTGATGCAGTTCCAGTCGGCCGACCGCGTCCACATCCTCAACCACCGCATCGATCACTGGATGCGGATCCCCATCTACGCCACCGATTGCCGCGACTTCGTGTTTCAGGGCGGTACGATCGAGCCGATCCGGCCGGTGCCGCGCGCGGGCACCGAGCCCGTCTTCCGGCTCGACAATTGCCCCGGCGCGCAGGTCGACACCGGCGGCGCCAAGCCCGGCTGGAAGGACCAGCCGATCCTGACGCGGTTGAACGAGCCGCAGCAATAATCCGCCGGCGCGATTGGCGTTGGTGGCAACCGCACTTGCCGCTAGACCGGCGGCGATGACCGAGGATCGCCTCCTCTCTCCCGACCAGGCCGCCGAGGACAAGGACGCGGCGCTGCGTCCACGCACGCTCGACGAATTCGTCGGGCAGGCGGCGGCGCGCGACAATCTGCGCGTGTTCATCCAGGCGGCGCGCGCGCGCGGCGAGGCGCTGGATCACGTGTTGCTGTTCGGGCCGCCGGGGCTGGGCAAGACCACGCTGGCGCAGATCGTGGCGCGCGAAATGGGGGTCGGCTTCCGCGCGACCTCCGGCCCGGTGATCGTCAAGTCGGGCGATCTCGCCGCTCTGCTCACCAACCTCGAGGAAGGCGACGTCCTCTTCATCGACGAGATCCACCGGCTGGCGCCCGCGGTCGAGGAGATCCTCTATCCGGCGATGGAGGATCGCGTGCTCGACATCATGATCGGCGAAGGACCGTCGGCGCGCAGCGTGCGCATCGATCTGCCGCGCTTCACTTTGGTCGGCGCGACAACTCGCGCGGGCCTGCTGACGACGCCGCTGCGCGATCGCTTCGGCATCCCGGTACGGCTGCAATATTATTCCGCCGAGGAACTGGAGCGCGTGGTGCGCCGCGCCGCCGGGCTGCTCGGCTTCGCGATCAGCGCCGGCGGCGCGGGCGAGATTGCGCGGCGTGCGCGCGGCACGCCGCGCATCGCCGGACGGCTGCTGCGGCGGGTGCGCGACTTCGCCCATGCCGCGGGCCACGCGGTGGTGGAGGCGGCCGATGCCGACGCCGCGCTCGCGCGGCTGGAGGTCGACACGCTCGGCCTCGACGCGATGGACCGCCGCTACCTCAACATGATCGCCGACATCTATCGCGGCGGCCCGGTCGGTGCCGAGACGCTGGCGGCGGGCTTAAGCGAGCCACGCGACACGATCGAGGAAGTGATCGAGCCCTATCTGATCCAGCTCGGCCTGGTCGCGCGCACCGCGCGCGGCCGCTGCCTGACCGGCCGCGCCTGGACCCACCTCGGCCTGGAGGCACCGCAGGAGGTGCAGGCAGGCCTGTTCGAGCGCTGAGATGACCGACCTGAATGCCTTGTTCGCGCGTGCCGAGGCCGCGTTCCGTGCCGGCCGGATCGAGGAGGCGCATGGCGCCGCATCGACCGTCGCGGGCGCGGTGCAGCACCCGACCGTCTACCATCTGCTGGGCCTGATCGAGCATCGGCGCGGCAATCTGCCGGCGGCGCGTAGCGCGCTGGATCAGGCGCGCGCGCTCGCCCCGCGCCATGCGCAGATCGCCAACAGCCTGGGCGTGGTCGCGGCCGAGATGGGTGACACGCCCGCGGCCTTCACCGCCTACGTCGCGGCAACGAACATCGACGCCAAGTGGATCGAACCGCGGCTCAACATCGCCTTGCTGCTGCAACAGATCGGCAAGCTGCCCGAGGCGCTCGACGTGCTGGAGCATGCGCTGCAGATCGCGCCCGATTTCGCGCGCGGCTGGGGTGCGCTGGGCGCGGTCGCGCGCGACATGCGCGATCTCGACATGGCGGCCGATGCGTTTGAGCGTGCCATCGCGCTGGAGCCCGGCAATGCGCGTGCCGTCCACGGCCGGGCACGCGTCGCGCTGGAACGCGGCGAGGCCGATGCCGTCGCGCGCTATGCCGCGGCGACGGCCTTGCTGCCCGACGAAGGCGACGTCGCAATCGGCGAAGCCGAAGCGCTGGAGGGCGCGGGCGCGCCCGACGCGGACCGCCGGCTGGCGCCGATGGTCGCCGGGCGCGCGGACTGGACCGAAGGGCATCGCGTGCTGGCGCGGATGCGGTGGGAGGCGGGCGACGCCGCCGGCTTTACCGATGCGTTCGAGGCGGCGCTGGCCGAACAGCCGCGCAATATCGCGATGTGGACCACGCTGATCGATACGCTCGCCGGCGCGGACATGTTTGCCGAGGCGGCCGACGCCGCCGCGCGTGGCCGTGCCGCGACCGACGGCACACCCGATTTCGCGTTGCGCGAGGCGATCCATGCGGGCGAAGCGGGTGACGATGCGCGGGCCGAGCGCCTGTTCGCGGCGATGCCTGCCTCGCTCCCCAATCGGCAGCTGCACGAGGCGCGCCACCGCATCCGCACCGGCGAGATCGAGCGCGCGGCGGCGTTGCTCGACGCGGTCCGCGCCGCCGACGACACCAGCATCAGCGGCTGGGCGCTGAGCGGGCTGGTGTGGCGGCTGCAGGGCGACGACCGCGCCGAATGGCTGCACGGGCAGGAGGGACTGGTCGCGGCACGCGCGCTGGAGCTCGACCCGGCAGCGCTTGCCGAGACCGCCGAACTGCTGCGCGCGCTCCACCGCACCAACACCCATCCGATCGGCCAGTCGCTGCGCGGCGGCACGCAGACGCGCGGCGTGATCTTCGCGCGGACCGAACCGGAAATCCGGCGGCTCCATGCCGCGATCAAGCAGGCGGTCGCGACGCATTGGGCGGAACTGCCGCCATTCGACCCGCGCCACCCGTTGCTGCGACACCGCGAAGCGCAGACGCGTCTCACCGGATCATGGTCGGTCCGGCTGCTGCAATCGGGCTTTCACGTCGCGCATATCCACCCCGAGGGGGTGCTGTCGTCGGCGAGCTATTTCGTGCTGCCGGCGCCCACGCCAAGCGAGGATGCGCAGGCGGGGTGGCTGGAGATCGGCCGCCCGCCCGCCGACCTGCGGCTCGATCTGCCGCCGGTCAGGACGATCCAGCCGCAGGTCGGCCGGCTCGCGCTGTTCCCGTCGAGTCTCTACCACGGCACCCGCCCGTTCGCGGAGGGCGAGCGCATCACCGTCGCGTTCGACGTCGCCGTCTAGCCGCCCGTCCGGCCGCGCCGGGCGGAAGGTGACAAAGGTGACGCTACGTCGGGGGTCGATGCCCCCTGCCCTATGCCAGCCCTGCGTTCGGAGCTTCGTTCCGGAGGACACCGCCATGCCCATCCAGACAGCGTAATACTGTGGCGACGGTCATGATGCGAACCCTCCGCTGAACAAGCCAAGCCTAAGGCTCTCACGCGAAATACCACTTTGCAAGCGGAATTGTTCCGTTTTTGTTCGATCACGAGGCCACGAGCTCGCCCGAGCTCGTGGCCCATAAGAAAAGGGCGGGCCGCTTGCGCGACCCGCCCCGATCTTACGCTTTGCTCGCTTCTTAGAAGCGGGCCGATGCCGAGACGAAGAAGTCGCGACCCAGCACGTCGTAGGTACCCGGATAGGTATTCGACTGCTGCTGGTTGCCGCCGAGAAGCTGCGGCGTCTTGTTGGCGACGTTGTTGACGCCGGCGCTGACCTGGAAATGGTCGGTCAGGTCGGCGGTCACGGTCACGTCGAACTTGTCGTACGACTTGAGCCGGTTGACGAAGAACACCGTCGAGCTGTCGTTATACGCCTCGCCGAGATGCTCCCAACGGCCGTTAAGCGTGACCGGGCCATTCTGCCACGTCAGCTGGCTGTTGATCTTCCAGTGCGGCTGCGGATCGCCGCAGGTGAGGCCGAAGTGGCCCGCGCAATGGACGGTCTGCAGACCAGCAATCGCCTGGATGTCGAAATGCTGGGTCCAGGTCGCGAGAACCCGGGCATTCAGGCGGCTCTGCGAGACGCCGATGCCCCAGTTGAGCGGCTGGGTATAGTCAGCCCCGATATCGACGCCGGTCGTCTTGTAGAAGCCGAGGTTCGCCTGGGTCTCGAACACCGCATATTGCTGGCCATTGGCCCCGGTGCTGCCGTCGATCACGCCCGTCGAAGGGTTGCGATGGATCAGCTGACAGATCGGGCTGCTCGCACTCTGAATGACGTTGTAGCAGAGGTTCAGAATGTTCGCGACGCCGCCGCCGCCCGCTGCGATCGCGTTCTTCACGTCGATGTTGAAGTAATCGGCCGTGAAGTTGAGGCGCGGGATCCAGTGCGGACGAATGACTGCACCATAGGTGTAGGAGGTCGAATTCTCCTGCTGCAGGTTCGGATTGCCGCCGGTGATGCCGCCGATCTGCGCGTTCGGTGCCAGCGCGATGCCGGTGCCGACGTTCGCTGCCGGCACGCCGGTCGCGATGCAGAGTGCGTTGAGCGTAGCGTTGCTCTTTGCCGAAGCGACAGCGCAGGGATCGCTCGCCTGAGCCGAGTCCTGGCCGGCACCGCCGTACAGCTCGCCGACGTTAGGTGCACGGATGGCCTTCGAATATTGACCGCGGAAGGTGATGTCCTTGATCGGCGCGTATTCGGCACCGAAGGCGTAGGTCCACACGCCGCCGACGGCGCCGAGCGAATACTTCGAGTAACGCGCGCGGGCATCGAACTCGAGCCGTTCGATGAACGGCTTGTGGGCGATGACCGGAACGCTCAGCTCGGAGAAGACTTCCTTGACGTTGTAGCCGCCTGCGGTCGGCTTGGCGGCGTTGAAGCCGACCACGTCACCCGAAGCGAGCGCGGTATCGGGGATGAACTGGCTGTGCATCGCACGCCACTCGCCACCGACCACCAGCGCGACGTCGTCCGCGCCCCAACCGAAGTTGAACAGCTTGCCCTGGGTCGTGATGTTCGCGACTTCGAGGGTCGAGATGTCGCCATTCTGCGCCTGGATGGCGATCTGGCTGGCCATCGCCGGGGTGAGCGAGCCGGCGCCGAACAGATCGAGCGATCCATCGAGCAGGCCAGCCTGGATCGCGCGCTGCGACAGGTTGCCCGACTGCACTTCGGCATTACGCGTCCGCGAGTACATGTAGGACGCGTCGTAGGTCCATCCGAGCGCGATATCGCCCTTCAGGCCGCCCAGGATGCGGTAGGCGTTGCGATCGTCATGGTTCTGACGAAGGCCGACTTCCAGCGTACGACGGTTGGTGCTCAGCGCGACCAGACCCGGCGTGATCGTGTACGTCGTGCCGCTGGCGCTGGTGACCTTGAGGCCGACAGACTTATCCGCATTTACGACTGCCGCCTGCGCGTTGCCGATCGCGGTCAGCGTGGCGAGATCCGCCGCGCTCAGATACTTGCCTTCATTGGCAAGGTTGTAGACGTAGTTGCCGCCGAACGGGCTGGCCGCGAGGCTGGCGTCGACGCGGTTGTTGACGAAGCTGACCTGCATGTAGGCGGTCGCGTGCGAGTCGATCTCATACTCGCCATAGCCGCCCATCAGCCAGCGCTCTTGCGGCACCATCAGATAGTTGGACGGTGCGTAGTTGTACGCATCGGTGCTGACATAGGGACGCGACGTGCCACCGACCGTGGGGAAGATCGCGCCCGAGGTGCCGCTGGCGAAGTTGGTGCCCGCGCTCAGCGATGCGTCGCCGAGTGCTACGAAGCGGCCTGCGGGAACGAAGCCCGAACCACCGCCGACCAGTCCGGTCTTCGTGGCGTTCTCCAGCAGCGCGAGGCGCGTGTAATCACGCTCATTCTGGAAGATTGGGTTACGCTTGTAATATTCGCCGTAGATCGTGATGTGGCCCTTGCCCTCGGCGAACTCGGTGCCCAGGGCAGCGTGCGCGTCGAAGCGGGGACCATCACCCTCGCCGGTCAGATTGTACTGCGCGCCGACTTCGACACCCTGGAGATTGTTCTTCAGGCGGAAGTTGACGACGCCCGCGATCGCGTCCGAACCGTACACGGCCGATGCACCGCCGGTCACGACGTCCACGCCCTGCAGCAGGAATTGCGGGATCGTGTTCAAGTCGACCGTCTGCGACGTGTCATAGGACATCCAGCGCTTGCCATCGACCAGCACCAGCGTGCGCTGCGACTTCAGGCCGCGCAGGTTGAGCGTGGAGACGCCGCCGCCCGGATTGTTCGAGAAGGCCGTGCTGCCCGGAATGACCTGCGGCAGTGCATTCAGCACCTGCTCGACGTTGACCTGACCCGACTGCTTGAATTCGGCGTCGGAAACGACGGCGAGCGGGGCCGGCGTGTCGAGATCACGGCGCGCGATGCGTGAACCGGTGACGACGATTTCGCCGCCCGCAGTCGGTGCGCCGCCTGCGGCGTCACCCGGCAGGGTCGAAGCCGGAGCATCCTGAGCAAAAGCCGGCGCGGCGAACACCAGGCCGATCGCCAGCGACATCGCGCTGGCGCCGCCGGCGCTCCGTGCAAGGAAGGTAGAAGATTTCGACACAGTCGGGTCCCTTTTCTCGAGGCGGCGGGATCGGCGCCGCTTCCTGACCGCTCCGGCGGGGAATCTGCGTCCCCCGGCCGTTGCGGCATGTGCAAGTGATGCATGATCGCCGAATGCGCTGTAAAGCTGCTGTTAATCCGGCGGTATACGATACTCGTTCGCTGTCGCACAATTGCCACACAGTGTGGCTTGGGAAGGTTTGTGACGTCTATGTTGCCCATGGGTTGGAAGAATGTTGCGCAGTGGTCGATGCTTATCGGCGTTTTCACCCTCGTTACGGAGGGCGTGGCGACCGCTGCGGCGCCCGCCGACGAGACGCCGCCGATGGTGCGCAAGCTGCTGGATTGCCGTACGATTGGCGAAAATGCGGCGCGGCTCGCCTGCTTCGATGCACAGGCTGGCGCAGTCGCCGATGCGCTGAAAAACCGCGATCTGGTCGTCGCCGATCAGCCGCAATTGCAGAAAGCGCGGCGATCGCTGTTCGGACTGTCGATCCCGATCCTCGACACGCTCGTCAGCGCCAAGCCCGGCGATCACGCCCCGCGCGTCGAGGAGGGCGAATCGGAGATCAACGCCACGATCGCATCGGCCTCGCAGGGGTATGGCGGCTGGACGATCGTGCTCGACGATGGTGCGCGCTGGGTCCAGATCGATACGCAGCAGCTGCCGCGCGACCCGAAGCGGGGCATGCCGGTGCGCATCCGCAAGGCAGCGATGGGAAGCTATATGGCGAACGTCGATCGGATGATCGCGATGCGGGTGAAGCGCCAGAACTGACGCCGTGCGGGCGGGCTCAGTCCTCGATGCGGTGGCCGTCGAGCCGCTGTTCGGCGCGCGCGGCTTCAGCCTCCGTGGCGGAGCGATCGGCTTTGGTGCGGCCGTGGCGCGCGCGATTGGCGGTGGCGTGCGCGGCCGCTTCCGCGCGATCGCGCGCCTTGCGGGCGCGGCGCAGGTTGACGATCTCGGCCATCAGGCGGGCACCACCATGCGGATCGCGCGCGGCGCCACGCGCGCCATCACCGGCGTGCGGCACAGCACCTCGCCGTCGATCGAGATGGGGAGCGGCGGATCGGTTTCGATCCTGAACGCGCGCCCGCGAAACTCGCGCACCGTGCCGCGCGCTTTGTCCGGTCCCAGCAAGGTCAAGCCCCAGCTCCACAGCAGTTTAGCGCGCGCAGTGCCGACCACCGCCTGCACGACGATCTCGCCATTATCGACGCGCGTGTCCACCAGTTCGGCGCCGCCATGGAAGCGGCCATTGGCGATCCGCACCTCCAGCGCGTCGATCGTCTCGCCGTCGACGGTGAGCCGGAAGGGGCGGAAGCGTGTCATCTGCAACGCGGCCCAGGCGAGGTAGCCGGGCCGGCCGAGCCATTTCTTGAGGCCGTGCGGCACCGTCTCGGCGATCAGCGGCGAAATGCCGATCGCCGCGCAATTGGCGAAATAATCGCCGTCGATCACGCCCAGATCGATCGGGCGCACGCGCCCGCGCGCGATCACGCCCACCGCGCCGGCGATGTCGAGCGGGATGCCGAGCGTGCGCGCGAAGCTGTTGGCGGTGCCGAGCGGCAGCATCGCGAACACCGTATCGGTGCCGACGACATGATCGACCGACGACGAGATCGAGCCGTCGCCGCCGCCGACGATCACCATCGGCGGCGCGCCCGCGACCGCCGCCTTGACGGCATCGGGCAGGTGCCTGGGATCGTCCACCGCCTCGGCCGAGGCGAGGACGATGCCCTGATCTCGGAGCAGGCGGCAGGCGTCGCGGAACGCCGCCTGGCCCTTGCGCGACTTGGCGTTGACGACCAGCGCGGCGGTGCGGGGTGGAGCGCTCACGCGAGGGAAACGCGCGGCGCCGGTTGCAGGGCCCGCGCGCCGATCGCGTCAGGCGAGCAGGCTGGTCGCCTGTCCCGACAGCGCCTGATAGGACAGGTAGCTGACGATGATGAGCGCCGCCGCGAAGCTGAACGACATGATGCCCCAGCCGAACATGTTGAGCATGGCCGAATTGCGCCGCGCCTGGCGGCGATTGCTGCTGACGCTCGACAAAATGAAGCTGACGAGCACACCGTAGGTCAAAGCGGCAAATTCAAACATCGGGCGCGATCCCTCGGGTCGGTCGGCGGGTTAACCGGGCGATGGTTAACAGGACGGCCCTAGCAATGCGTTAATGCTGCATTGCACGCAAACGCGGCCGCCGCTTTTTTCGCTCCGCTGGCCGCAGGATGGAACGATATGGTGCCCGACGCGTTGCCGCGCGCCTTCTTACGTCCATGTCCTCGCCTGTTTCGCCCGCCGCGCGCGGGGTCTATGCAGCCGCCGATGACCCACGCCCCCTACCCCGCCTTGCGGCTCCGCCGCACCCGCGCCACCGCCTGGAGCCGGGCGATGGTCGCCGAACATGTGCTGACCCCCGCCAACCTGATCTGGCCTTTGTTCGTGACCGAGGGGAGCGGGGTCGAGGAACCGATCGCCACGCTGCCCGGCGTGTCGCGCTGGTCGGTCGACGGCATCGTGGCGCGGGCGCGCGAGGCGGCGGCGCTCGGCATCCCCTGCCTCGCTCTGTTTCCGAACACGCCCGCGCATCTGCGCAGCGCGCGCGGCGAGGAAGCGCTCAACCCCGACAATCTGATGTGCCGCGCGGTGCGCGCGATCCGCGATGCCGTGCCCGATATCGGCATCCTCACCGACGTCGCGCTCGACCCCTATACCGCGCACGGCCATGACGGGCTGGTCGACGCGCAGGGCCGCGTGCTCAACGACGCGACGATGGAGCTGCTGGTCGAGCAGGCGCTGGTGCAGGCGCGCGCGGGCGCGAGCATCATCGCGCCGTCCGACATGATGGACGGCCGCGTCGGCGCGATCCGCTCGGCGCTGGAGGCCGAAGGCTTTCACGACGTGCAGATCATGGCCTATGCCGCCAAATATGCCTCGGCTTATTACGGCCCGTTCCGCGATGCGGTCGGCTCGCGCGGACTGCTGAAGGGCGACAAGCGCGGCTATCAGATGGATCCGGCCAATGCCGAGGAGGCGCTGCGCGAGGTCGCGCTCGATCTTGCCGAAGGCGCCGACACGGTGATGGTCAAGCCCGGCCTGCCCTATCTCGACATCGTCCGGCGGGTGAAGGAACGGTTCGAGGTGCCGGTGTTCGCCTACCAGGTGTCGGGCGAATATGCGATGCTGGAGGCCGCGGTCGCGGTCGGCGCGGGCGAGCGCGACGCGCTGGTGCTGGAGACGCTGCTGGCGTTCCGCCGCGCGGGCTGCTCGGGCGTCCTCACCTATCACGCATTGCACGCCGCGCGCCTGCTCGCCGGATGAAGCGGCGATCGGCGCTGCGCGGTTAGCGCAGGCGCCGCTGCAACGCCTCGATCGCGGCCGCCTGCGCGGCGTCCATCGCCGCCAGCTGCTTCACCGTCGCGTCGATCAGCGCGCGATTGGCGGTGCCGGCGGCGCCCGGCTCCTGCCGCAGCGCATCGACCTGCGCGTTGATGTCGTGGACCGGGCCGCGCGCGACCACGAGCGCGGACAATTCCTGCTGCGCGACCGTCCACGCCTCGCTGCCGGCCGGCGCCCCCCTGGCGGCCGCGACCGCCTTTTCGGTCGTCGCACGACGCGCATCGAACGCGCGCTGGCTGTCCTCGGCCGTCGCGACGAGCGCTTCGACCCGGCCGGCGAGCGTGGGATCGAGCGGCGTTTCGGTTTCGCTGGCCGGCGCGGGCAATTCGACCGGCTGCGCCTCGACCGGCCGCAGCGCGAGCGACGGCGCGCCGACCGTGCCATGGCAGGCCGTCACCAGCGCGATCGGGGCGACGAGGAGCAAGCGGCGTATCATGCCGGCGCTGTAGAGCCTGATCGTTATCGGTGGAAGCGCCGCGCGCCTGCCCCGGAACGCCAAATCCGGCACGCACGAAAGTGTCGCAATACGGGGTTGCGCCCCGCAACGCCCTCGACTAGGGGGAGCGTCCCAGGCGCCCGTAGCTCAGCTGGATAGAGCATCAGACTACGAATCTGAGGGTCGGGCGTTCGAATCGCTCCGGGCGCACCAACATTCTCTCGCTAATGTCAGTGACTTAGCTAACGTCGGTTTTTCGACGTGTGGGGCATAAGTCTGCCCTGACAGCAAATAAGTAGCAGTGAGCCTGCGAGCACAAGGGTTCACCCTTTTTGCGGTGAATTTCCTCCGAAGCTGCCCCGCCACATTGCTTTCCTAGTTTTTAGCATTTTGGGTTGGGGCGCTGAGCGGTGATTGTTGCGCTTATTAGCATTGCTCCCTGAAAGCGTACGAGTACACATCTTCGGTGCGTTGGGGAGAGGGGTAATGGAGCTACATGACGCCGTGCGCATCGCCTTTGACGGAGATGCGGTGTTGTTCGCCGGAGCCGGGCTCTCGTTTCTCTCCAAGACCGCGGACGACACGGAGCTTCCTGCGGGTAATGCGCTGAAGGACATCCTTCTTGATCAGCCCTTAGGAACTGGATCACCTCATCCTCTCGACCGAGTGGCTGGTCACGCTGTCCGCACGCGCGGCGTAGATTGGGTATTTGAAACACTTAAGGCGAGCCTCACCGTCTCCAAAGTGGACGATCGTCTGTCAAGACTTTACAACCTACCTTGGCGACGCATTTACACTACGAACTATGATAACGCAGCGGAGCTTTGCCGCAAGGGCAATTACCCAGAGTCTTCTCTCACGATCGATGACGAGGTTTCCCGGTCAAAGCCCGGCTCAGTTGTGCATCTAAACGGTTCTATTGCGAGCGTCGGTCCAGAAGATCTGCAAGCCGGCTTGGCGCTCACAGATCTATCCTACGCCACATCAAGGCTTACTAGCTCTGACTGGTTCCGCCTATTCCTTCGGGATCTAAAGACGGCAAGGGCCATTATCTTCGCGGGCTATAGTCTGTATGATCTCGACATCGCGAGGGCCCTTATCGAAGACGAGACGCTCGCCCGCAAAGTCCTTTTCTTCGTGTCCCCAGGCGCGGATACGATCGAACTAGGCACGATGTCACAATATGGTCACGTAATCGACGGCGGCGTTTTCACGCTGACTAAAGCTATCGCGGAGGTCTTCGACAATTACGAGCCTCGCACGACGGCCCGTGCGTTTGTGGCTCTTGAGGAAGTCAAAGTTGCTGAGGCTGAAAACCGGGACACGAATGCGCAAAAGCTGTATCAGCAGATGGTCTACGGTCGCCTTCAACAAACGGAGTACCTACAGGAAGACTCAGTTTTTGGAATGCAGCCATATCTAGTTACGCGCCAGCAAGATCGGGATGCTGTTTCGGCCATTCAGAGGGGCCCTTGGCGAGACGTACTATTTCTCGGCGAAATTGCGTCCGGGAAGACGGCAAGTTGCCTAGTCCTTGCCAAATATTTGATCGCTACCGGTTATCGCGTTTATTATGCCCGACGCTCAGCGAGTCTCATCGACGAACTTGGCACTTTGGCGCGAAGCGGAGAGAGAGCAGCCGTTATATTCGAGGACTATGCATCCCTCACGGCAGAGGTTCGGGAATTCGTCTCACTCCGCAAGCAGGAGCAGCGGGTAGTTCTTACGGCGCGCTCTGTTTCTCATGAGTTGATATCAGACTTTCTCGAGAAAACTGCGCATCTAGGCCCGGTATATGAAATCATATTAGACCGAATTGATCAGTCTGATGCCGATCAGTTCGAAGCCCTTGTAAATTTCGGAGGGTTTTGGGGAGATAAAGCTGGCGCTAACCCCGCCGCTAGAAAGCGCATAATTACCGATGTTCTTCAAGGATCGCTGTATAAGCTCCTTTTGGAAGTCATAGAGTCCGAAAAGGTTCAAGCAGATGTTAGCGCGTTGTTGGCCCCTTTAAGGCCAGACAGACGGGCACTCAAGCTGTTCATGTCATCCTTCATAGTCAACGTATTAGGACTAGAGTTTTCTATTAACGACTGGCAAACGGTTTTTGAAGCTCAGTGGGTCAGGCGAATCATGCGAACCTATTCAGAGCAGGTAAAGAATTTTTTGAATGTTCGGGGAGATACTATTTTTCCTCGCGCGGGCGTTCTTAGCGCCCATATTTTAAAGACATTTTCAGAGGATGAACTCGTGAGAGAATGCCTCGTCGATCTTTACGAGCGCGCGATAAAGGGAGAGTCAACTGATGAGGACTTTAAATCTCTACGATTTAAGTTAACACGATACGGTTCTATCGAGCCATTATTCGGCGGAGCAGGAAAGTCTGCCAATATCTCGCGCTACTATGACGAAATACGGGTATTCGGTGGGACAGAGAATAACCCGGACTACTGGCTTCAAGTTGGAATTGCAGCAACCATACACGGCGACTTGCCTAAAGCAGGAAAGGCTTTCCAGAACGCTTACTCGCGGGAGCGAGCCAAGAAGAGACCGAACACAAAGAAAATCGATAATTACTACTCACGCTATGAGATGCACGTTGCGATTGCCGAGTCCGATCCAACGGAAGCTTTCAAGACGTTTACGCGCGCAAGCGAGCAACTCAAGAAGCAAATGTTTATGGAAACTGATAGACATTACCCGTATAAAACAGGTCGTCATTATACAGATGTTGCCGCCAAACACTTTAGTCGCTGGACGGACGAACAGAAGCTGAGCTTTATCAAAAATACAGATGAGATACGTGATCGGGCTTATGAATGGAATAAGAAGAGAAATGAATTCAGTGTTGATGTGGAAGTCTTAATTCGCGAGACGACAATACTTCTTGATCGACTTAGGACAGCGTGACCACTAATGCCGCAGGAAAGCCACGCACGAGGTCGCGCCAGCGCGGCCCAACATTGATCAGAGCGCGTGCCGTCATGTCCGCCGATGCGAGCAGCGTAGCTGACATTATCACCTTACTTCCGTGCCGCGATCCAGCTGTCCACGCGTCGCTCGAGAATCGGTAGCGGCAAAGATCCCGAGCCGATCAGCAGATCGTGGAAGGCGCGGATGTCGAACTTGGGGCCCAGCGCCTGCTCCGCGCGGTGGCGCAGCTCCATGATCTTGAGCATGCCGATCTTGTAGCCGGTCGCCTGCCCCGGCAGCGTGATGTAGCGGCGCACCTCCGACCGCGCCTGATCGGGCGAGGCCCGGCCGGTCGCGATCATGTAATCGATCGCCTGCTGCTCGGTCCAACCCTTGGCGTGGATGCCGGTATCGGTCACGAGGCGCGCCGCGCGGAACAGCTCGGCTTCCAGCCGCATGAAGTCGCTGGCGAGATCGGGATAGGCGCCCATCTCCTTACACAGCGCCTCGGAATACAGGCCCCAGCCCTCGCTGAACGCGACGTAGCGGGCGGTCGCGCGGAACTTCGGCCCGGCGCTCTGGCGCACCTGGATGTCGCCCTGCGTCACATGCCCCGGCACGCCTTCGTGGCACATCAGGTCGACCATCGCGTCGGGGGACGGATCATCGGTGGTGCCGAGCAGATGGACGTAGACGCGGCCGGGCCGCGATCCGTCGCGGCTGGCCCCGGATGCGTGCGCGGCGCCGCCGGCGACCTCGCTGAACGACGGCTCGCGCACCACCTCCATGCGATAGGCGGGCAATTGTCCGAAGAATTTGGGCAGCAGCGTGCGGTTGTGCGCGAGGACGGCATTGGCCTTGGTCAGATAATCGGCGCGCAACGCATCGGTCCACGGGACGGGCGGAAAGCGCCGTTCGCGATCGGCATAATAAGCCTGGCGATCCTTGAAGCCCGCCTGCCGCGCGAGCGTGTCCTGCTCGCCCTCGATCCGCTTCACCTCGCTCAGCCCGATCTGGTGGATCTGGGCGGCGGTGAGATCGGTCGTGGTGTTAAGCTTGAGCGCCGCCGCATAATAATCGGCGCCGCCGGGCAGCGTGATCGCGCCGACCTTCCCGCTCGGCGCCGACGCAAGGTCGCTCTCCGCCCAGCCGATCACGCGATCATAAGCCGGCTTGATCGTGAGCAAAGCGGCGCGCGTGTCCGCGAGCAACGCCTGCGCCTCGGCTGCCGAGACCGTCCCGCCCGCCTGCAGCCGCGCGACCTTGGCCTGGGCATCCGCCCACAAGGGCGAGGCAGGACCATTGTCGAACGGCGCGCCGGTGACGATCGCGCGGCTGCCCGCGATGACGCGCTCGATCTCGAACTTCGGCGCGTGGATGCCGGCGGCGTCCGACGCCCGGCTCTGCGCGATCGCCTCGTCCAGCACGGCGGGGATCGCACGCAGCCGCGCCGCATAAGCGCGCATGTCGCCGGCATCCTTCACCACGTGGGTGTTGATGAGGAAGTTCGGCAGCTGCGAATGGGCCGAGTAGAGGAACGAGTAGAAAGGCGGCGCCCAGCGGCGATAGCGATAGGCGAGCTCGGCGCGATCCAGCTCGAGCGCCCAGATGTCGTAATTGACCTGCGCATCGAGCGACAGTTTCGACCGATCGAATTGCGCCTTCATCCGCGCGACGCTGGCGCGGCGCCATTCGAGCTGGCGGAGCCGGGCAGCATCGCTGTTATCGTCGAGCTTGTCCTCGCCCTCCTTCATGCCGAGCTGGGTCGCGAGTTGCGGCTGCTGGCGCAGCTGCTCGGCAAATTCCTGGTCGAGAAAGGCGTAGAGGCGCGCATCCTCGGACGATTGCGTCGCTGCCGGCGCCTGCGCGGCAGTGGCGAACGAAGGTACGGCAAGCGCAAGCGCGCCGGCGGCGCCCAGCCAGATTCTCGACATGTGATTTCTTCCCTTCGCCGGGCAGCCTAATGGCGCCTACGCATGGGGTGAAGGGGGTTGTGGTCCCTTGCCCTTTCCGGCTTCCCGCTGGCACATGATGCGCGCGCCGGATCCCCCTGGCGCGCCAATGTCGGAGCTGCGCTTGGACCGGGTGACGAGACGCGCCTTTGTGGCAATGGCGGCCGCCGCGAGCGCTTCGGTGCGCGCGGCCATGCCGGCCGGGCAGATTACGGTGAACGGCCGCAGCTATAAGCCGCCGCGCCGGCCGACGGTGGCAATCTGCGTCGACGGATTCGACCCGGCTTACCTGCAGCAGGGGCTGAAAGACGGCATCCTGCCCAACATGGCGCAGTTCGTGCGCCACGGCTTCGCCGCCACGGCGCGCGGCGTGATGCCGAGCTTCACCAACCCCAACAATACCTCGATCCTGACCGGCACGGTGCCGGCGGTGCACGGCATTTCGGGCAATTATTATCTCGATCGGCGCACCGGCAAGGAGGTGATGATCACCGATGCCAGCGCGCTGCGGTGCGAGACGATCCTCGGCCGGCTGTCGCAGGCGGGCGTCCGCGTCGCAGGCGTCACCGCCAAGGACAAATTGCGCGAGATCATCGGCTATCGGATGAAGGACGGCATCGTCTTCTCGTCGCAAAAGGCCAAGGATGCGACATTGGCCAATGCGGGGATCGACAATGTCGAGGCGCTGGTCGGGCGCAAGACGCCCGATCAATATGATCCCGATCTCTCATATTTCGTGCTCGATGCCGGCGCGCGGCTGATCGAGCGGCGCGCGGCCGACCTGCTCTATCTGTCGCTGTCCGACGTGATCCAGCACAGCTACGCGCCCGGCGAGCCCGAGGCGAATGCGTTCATGACCGAGATCGATCGGCGGATCGGGCGGTTGGTCGAACTAAACGCAGTCGTGGGCGTCACCGGCGATCACGGCATGAACGACAAGTCGCGGCCGGACGGCACGCCCAACGTGATCTGGCTGGAGGACGTGCTCAACGCGCGCTTCGGCGCGGGCGCGGTGCGCGTGATCTGCCCGATCACCGATCCGTTCGTGCGCCACCACGGCGCGCTCGGTTCGTTCGTCCGTGTCTATCTGCGCGGGGACCAAAGCAGGATCGCCGCGATGATGGCGACGACGCGCGCACTGGACGGGGTCGAGCTGGTGCTGACCGGCGCGGAGGCGGCGCGCCGCTTCGAGACGCCGCCGGAATATGAAGGCGACTTCACGGTCGTCGCGAACACCCATGTCGTGATCGGCTCGTCGGCGGTGCTTCACGATCTGTCGGGGCTGAAGGGCCGGCGGCTGCGCTCGCATGGCGGCCTGTCTGAACAGCATATGCCGTTCCTGCTGTCGGAGCCGCTGACGCCGGCATATGCCGCCAAGGCGCGGCGGACCGAGGTTCGCAATTTCGACGTCTACGATTATCTGCTGAACGGTATCGCGGCCGCCTGACGGGATGCCGCGGGCGATTGATGAGCCTGCGATATAGCTTCATGCAGAAGAACCGGCCTAATGCGCCGGGCGATCCTGCCTATCTCCTCGCCTGAGATGACGTGCCCATGGCGCGCCGAGCAGGAGACAGAATATGCAGCAGCGTGAACTCGGAACGAGCGGCCTGAAGGTCTCCGCCATCGGCTTCGGCTGCATGAGGCTCAACTTCAGCTACGGCCACGCGCTGAGCACCGAAGAGAGCGTCGCATTGATCCGTCAGGCGGTCGAGCGCGGCGAGAATTTCTTCGACACCGCCGAGGTCTACGGCCCCTATACCAACGAGCAGGTCGTCGGCGAGGCGCTGAAGCCGGTACGCGATCAGGTCGTGATCGCGACCAAGTTCGGCTTCAACATCGTCGACGGCAAGATGGCGGGAATGAACAGCCGCCCCGAGCAGATCAAGGCGGTGGCGGATGCCTCGCTCAAGCGGCTGGGCATCGAGCAGATCGACCTGTTCTACCAGCATCGCGTCGACCCGAACGTGCCGATCGAGGACGTCGCCGGCGCGGTGAAGGAGCTGATCGAAGCGGGCAAGGTCAAGCACTTCGGGCTGTCCGAGCCGGGCGCCGCCACCGTCCGCCGCGCGCACGCCGTGCAGCCGGTGACCGCGCTGCAGAATGAATATTCGCTGTGGACGCGCGAGCCCGAGACCAACGGCATCTTCGACGCGTGCGAGGAGCTCGGCATCGGCCTCGTCGCCTACAGCCCGCTCGGCAAGGGCTTCCTGACCGGCGCGATGGGCAAGGACAGCAAGCTCGCCGACAACGACTTCCGCAAGGGCCTGCCGCGCTTCACCGCCGAAGCGATGGCGAAGAACGAGGCTCTGGTCGATCGCATCAAGGGCATCGCCGATCAGAAGCAGGCGACGCCCGCGCAGGTCGCGCTCGCGTGGATCCTCGCGCAGAAGCCGTGGATCGTGCCGATCCCCGGCACCACCAAGCTAAGCCGCTTCGAGGAGAATATCGCGGCGGCCGAGCTGGCGCTGTCGTCGGACGACTTTGCCGCCATCGGCGAGGCGCTCGCGGCGATCCCCGTCGAGGGCGAGCGTTATCCCGAGCATCTGATGGCGACCACCGGCCGCTGACATCGGCGCGGCGATTTCGGGCGGGCGCTGTCGCCCGCCCGTTTCGTCGATCCCGCCTCCACACCGAACGACTGGAGAAAGAATGCAGATGCGGACCCTCGGCGGCCTGACCGTCTCCGAACTCGGCTTCGGCACCATGAGCTTCGCAGGCGTGTACGGCGCAGCGGCCGACAAGGCGGAATCGATCCGCGTCATCCGTGGTGCCCACGAGCAGGGCGTGACGCTGTTCGACACCGCCGAAGCCTATGGCCCCTTCACCAACGAGGTGCTGGTCGGCGAGGCGCTCGCGCCGATCCGCGACGAGGTGATCGTCGCCACCAAGTTCGGCTTCAACATCGACAATGCGACGGGCGAGCGCCAGCCGGGCCTGAACAGCCGGCCCGATCATATCCGCCGCGCCGTCGACGGCATGCTGAAGCGGCTGAACATGGACAAGATCGACCTGCTGTATCAGCATCGGGTCGACCCCGAAGTGCCGATCGAGGAGGTCGCCGGGCTCGTCGGCGAGCTGATCGCCGCCGGCAAGGTCGGCCATTTCGGACTGTCCGAGGCGGCGGCCGGCACCATCCGCCGGGCACATGCGGTGCAGCCGGTGACCGCGATCCAGAGCGAATATTCGCTGTGGACGCGCGAGCCCGAGCCCGAAGTGCTGCCGCTGTGCGAGGAACTCGGCATCGGCTTCGTGCCGTGGAGCCCGCTCGGCGCCGGCTTCCTGACCGGCAAGATCGACGCCCGCACCCATTTCGAGGCGGGCGACTTCCGCGCTTACTCGCCACGCTTCCAGCCGGAGGCGATGGCGGCGAACCAGGCGATCGTCGATCTGATCGCGCAGATCGCGCACGCCAAGGCCGCGACCCCGGCCCAGATCGCCCTGGCGTGGCTGCTCGCGCGCAAGCCCTTCATCGTCCCGATTTTCGGCACGCGCCGGCTCGATCGCGTGACCGAAAATCTCGGTGCCGCCAGCGTCAGCCTCACGGATGACGATCTGAGCGAGATCGAACGGGCGACGTCGATGATCGACATCGTCGGCGCGCGCCTGCCCGAAGCCATCCTGCAGCATTCCTACCGCTGAACCGTCCGCCGTACCGGCGGACATGGCACAGGTGCCATGTCCGTAGGCGCTGGAATTGAGGTGAGCCCATGTCTAGGGCTCATCAATGCAGCGCGAAGATCTGGTCGACCTCAACGCCTTCATGGCCGTCGCGGAGGAGAGGAGCTTCACCCGCGCCGCGGCGAAGCTCGGCACCTCGCAATCCGCGCTGAGCCATACGGTGCGGCGGCTGGAGACCCGCCTTGGCGTGCGCCTGCTGACGCGCACGACTCGCAGCGTGGCCCCGACCATGGCGGGCGACCGTCTTCTCGCCACGCTCGTGCCCGCGCTGGACGATATCGGAGCCGAGCTCGCTTCGCTGAGCGACCTGCGCGACCGGCCTGCCGGGACGATCCGCATCACCGTGTCGGAGCACGCCGCCACGACGATCCTGTGGCCGGTGCTGGAACGTTTCCTGCCCGAATATCCCGATGTCCACGTCGAGCTGAGCGTCGATTCCGCGTTTACCGATATCGTGTCCGATCGGTTCGACGCCGGCGTACGCCTGGGGGAGGCGCTGGCCAAGGACATGATCGCCGTCCGTATCGGGCCGGAGCTGCGCATGGTGGTGGTCGGCTCGCCCGACTATCTCGCGCGCAATCCGGCGCCCGCGACGCCGCAGGATCTGCAACGCCATAAGTGCATCAATCTCAGGATGCTGAGTGCCGGCGGCCTCTATGCGTGGGAATTGGAGAGCGACGGGCGCGAGGTTCGTGTGCGCGTCGATGGGCAATTCACCTGCAACAATACGCGGATGATCGCGCAGGCCGCTGCGGCCGGACTCGGACTGGGGTTCGTGATGGAGGACGCGGTCGCGGCGCAGCTTGCGGACGGCCGACTGGTGCGCGTGCTGGAAGATTGGTGCCCGCCATTTGCGGGATATCATCTCTATTATCCCAGCCGTCGCCAGCCTTCGGCGGCCTTCGCTCTGCTGGTGGAGGCGCTACGATATCCGGGCTGAAGCGCGCGCCGCGCGCTACGGCTCACCGGCGCCGAGAGGAACCGCGGCGGCCGGGGTGGCCGACCGCGACGCCGCCCGAACGGCGCGCGACCCACGGATAAGCGCGCGCCACGTCCTCGGTATAGCCGAGGTTGAATACCGTCGGGCTTTTGGCCGGCCGCTGCGTGCGCGTGTAGAGCGTGCCGAACAGGCGATCCCACGCGAAGTTGGTGATGCCGAAATTGCCGTCCTCGTCGTGGAAATGATGTTCCATATGGCGCACCTTCATCGTCGCCAGCCATTTCAGCCGCGGCTTGTAGGTAAGGTGCTGGATGCAGTGGAAGAATTCGTAGAAGCAGGTGCACAACAGCCCCGTCGCGAACCCGATCGCCGCGCCGCCGACGCCCCCGATCGCATAGCCCGGGAGCGCCGAGACGAGGAGCAGCATCGGCACCGTCGTGTAGAGCGCGCCGAACAGCACCTCCAGATGATGCGGATCCTGATGATGATCGTAATGGATGCGCTTCCAGATGCCGGCCAGCGCAGGCACCTTGAACATCCAGTGACAGTGCAGCACCCAACGGTGCAGCACATACCAGATCAGCGGATAGGCGAGCACGATCAGCGCGATCGTCGCGGCGGTCGGAAGCGCGGCGGCCGGATGCCAGGAATAGATGCCGATCGCGACGCCGGTAAGCGCCAGATAGGCGACGATCGCATGATGCTGGAAATACGCCACCACCAACTCGCGAAACGTCATGCGATCCAGATGATGTGATCGCGTCCAGAAGGAGCCCTTGGTCGCCGCTTGCACGCCGTCATCCCGTCCGATGTTGAAGCCATCCGCCTAGCAGCGCGGCGGCCGCGCCGGTTTGACCGCGATCAACCATTCCGACGGACACCGTCAGCGCGGAATCATGCCGTTCGCCATGCCCAGGAACGCTTGCTGCATCTGGCGGCCGAGCGCCGGCTCGATGCGGTTCTCCGCCAAAGCGCGGCTCATCGCATGGACCCACTGTGCGGCGGTGCGCTGCGTCACGTCCATCGCGCGATGCGCGGACATGATGCACCTGCCCGGCCGCTCCTCGAACCACGTCCGCGGGCCGCCAAGCCATGCGGACAAGAACTCGGTCAGCGAGACGCGGATGGGCAGCAGATCGGGCGCGTGCATGGCCCGAAGCTCGGCATATTCGGGCTCCTGCTCGATCAGATCGTAGAAACGATTGGCGATGGCGGCGATGCCGCTGGCGCCCCCGGCGCGATCGTACAAGCTGGTGGCGGGATCGCGGGCGGCGGGCGCGTCGGTCACGGATATGGTCTCCAAACGGGGAGCGGAACGGATCAATGCTGCATGAGCAGGCCGGTCACCGTCCTGCGCACGAGCGGAAGGCGTGCGCCGGCGCGCAGCGTCGCGTGGCGCACGATGCGGGCAGCCGGGCGCTCGTCGGTATAGAGGCGGACCAGCAGGTTCGTCGCCGTGTAGAGCGGGCGCGTCGCCAGCCGGTGCGTCGTTTCGTACCGACGCAGCAGACTGGACGATGCGATGTCCCCGCCATGCGCCGCCGCCGACGCGACGAGGCGGGCGAGCGTCGCCTGCCCCGTCAGGCCGAGATTGAAGCCATGCGCGGTGACGGGGTGCATCCCCACCGCCGCATCGCCGATCAAAGCCGCGCGGGGGGCGGCGAAGTGGCGCGCATAGGTCGTCACCAGCGGATAGACGTGCGGTCCCTCCGCCAGCGTCATCGCACCGAGCCGGCCGTCGAAGCGGCGCGTGATCTCGCGGCCGAACGCCGCGGCGTCGAACGCCGCGATACGCTCGATCTCGGACGCGGGCAGCGTCAGCACCGCCGAGGACAGACGCCCGGCGAGCGGCAGCATGGCGATGGTCTGGTCGCCCCCGAACCATTCGGTCGCGATCCCGTGATGATCGCGTTCGTGCGCCATGCGCGCCACCATCATCGAACGCCCGGTGCGGTTCACTTCCGCCGCGATGCCGAGCTGGTCCCGTACGGCCGACATGCGCGAATCGGCGGCGACGAGCAGCCGCGCACCGATGGCGCGGCCGTCGGCCAGCTGCACGGTCACGCCGGCCCGGTCGCGCGCGACCGATGCGACGCTCGCCCCCGTCATCAGCTCGAGCCCAGGCTGACCCTCGACCGCCTGGAAGAGCGCGCGCCGGATGCAATTGTTCGGCACCAGCTGGCCCAGCCGATCATCGCCGCTCGCGGCAGGGTCGAACGCCAAGGCAAAGCGCGACGCGCCGTTGAGCACCCGCGCCGCGCGCAACGGCGCGATATCGTCCGCGCGAAGGCGCTGCCACGCCCCCAATTCTTCCAATATCCGCGCCGAACGATGGGTCAGCGCGATCTCTCGCCCGTCGCTCGCGGGCTCCGAAAGCGCGGCGAGCGGCTGGCGCTCGACGATCGCGATCCGGAGCCCGCGCCCCCGCAGCGACCGTGCGAAGGCGAGCCCCACCGGGCCGCCGCCGACCACGACCACATCGAAACGCATTGAAACCTCCAGCCCGGCCGGCAGATCGGAAGGCGACGCTTCAGTTCGCCTTGAGCGCCCAATTGCGGTTGAGGCGGAGCGCCGCCAGCGTGCAGAGCGCGCCGAACAGGAGGTAGGCGCCGACCGAGAACAGCCCGAAGTTGCTCGCCAGCAGCAACGCCACCAGCGGGGCGAAGCCAGCGCCGATGAACCACGACGCGGTCGCCGTGGTGCCCGCGCCGGTATAGCGATGCTTGGGCGAGAAGCTGCCGTTGATCGCGCCGGACGACTGGCCGAACGACAGGCCCAGCAGGACGAAGCCGAGCATCATGTAGGTCCATTCGCCCGAGGGCCCCTGGCCGAGCAGCAAGGGCGCGAAGCAGGCGAAGATGCCGATCAGCACGGCGGAGCTGCCGAGCAAAGTGCGGCGGCCGATCAGGTCGGCGATCACGCCCGACAGCGCCACCGCGACGAGCCCGACGACCGCGCCGACCAGCTCGATCATGAGGAAGTGGGTGGCGGGCTCCTCCGAGTGGAGCACGACCCACGACAGCGGAAACACCGAGACGAGGTGGAACATCGTGAAGCTCGCCAGCGGCGCGAACGCCCCCAGGACGACCGTACGCCCCTCTTCGCTGAACAACGACGACACCGTCGACGGGCGCAGCTCGCCATTCTCGTACAATTCCTCGAATTCGGGCGACGAGATCAGCCGCAGCCGGGCGAAGAGCGCGACGACGTTGATCACGAACGCCACGAAGAACGGATAGCGCCAGCCCCAATCGAGGAAGTCGGCGGTGCCGAGCTCCTTCAACAGGAAAGCGAAGACCGCCGTGGCGACGAACAGGCCGACCGGCGCCCCCAGCTGCGGGATCATCGCATACCAGCCCCGGCGCTCCGCCGGTGCGTTGAGCGAGAGCAAGGACGGCAACCCGTCCCACGTCCCTCCCTGCGCGAAGCCCTGTCCCATGCGGAACAAGGCGAGCAGGACAGCGGCCAGGCTGCCGATCTGGGCATAGCCGGGCAGGAAGGCGATCGCCGCGGTGCTTCCGCCGAGCAGGAACAATGCGAGGGTCAGCTTGACCCCGCGACCGTGCTTGCGATCGAGCTGCAGGAACAGCAGCGCGCCGAACGGCCGGGCGACGAATGCGAGCGCGAAGATCGCGAAGGAATAGAGCGTGCCGGTCAGCGCATTCACATAAGGGAAGATCAACGACGGGAACACGAGGACCGAGGCGATCGCATAGACGAAGAAGTCGAAGAATTCCGACGACCGACCGATGATGACACCGACGGCGATGTCGCCCGCGCCGACATGATGGCCGCGCGCATCGATCAGCCGGGCGTCGCGCTCCATCGACGTGGAGTTCCCCGCGCTTAGGGTCTTGGCTACCATCCCGTCCTGTCCTCCCGGCCGACCCGGTGGGGTCGACGACGTGCGATCGCGTTGAAACGCGCCAATGTGGCACGCCATATGCCGGTCGATCTACGCCGCGGCAGCGGCCGCGCCTTTGACTCAGATCAAATGCCGGCGGCCTGGGTCGGGCTAGCTGGCTCGCATGCGCAACGCAGCACCCCCTTTTGCCCGATGGGCCCTACGCCTGCCACTCCTCGCTCTGCCGGCCCTGCTCGGCGGATGCGACATGGTGGTGATGAACCCCACCGGCGATGTCGCCCTGCAGCAGCGAAACCTGATCCTGCTATCGACCGGGGTCATGCTGCTGATCATCATGCCGGTGATCGCGCTGACGATCCTGTTCGCGTGGCGCTACCGGCGCGGCAATCCGAACAAGGTCTACGACCCCGGCTTCGATCATTCGACGACGCTGGAACTGGTGATCTGGGTGTGCCCGCTGATGATCATCATCGCGCTGAGCGCGGTGACCTGGACGAGCACCCACCTGCTTGATCCGTTCCGGCCGCTCGCGCGGATCGCGCCGGGGAGGCCGATCCCGGCGGGCACCAAGCCGCTCGAGGTGGACGTGGTCTCGCTCGACTGGAAATGGCTGTTCATCTACCCCGAGCAGGGCATCGCCACGGTCAACGAGCTCGCGCTTCCGGTCGATCGACCGGTCAGCTTCAAGATCACCTCCGCGAACCAGTTCAGCACCTTCTACGCGCCGACCATGGCGGGCATGATCTACGTGATGCCGGGGATGCAGTCGCAGCTCCACGCGGTGGTCAACAAGCCGGGCGAGAGCTGGGGCTATTCGGGCAACTATACCGGCGCGGGGCACACCGACAATCGCTTCAAGCTGCGCGCCATGGAGCCCGGCCAGTTCGGCCAGTGGGTCGCCCAGGTGAAGGGCAGCGGCCAGAGCGCGCTCGAACCGGCCAGCTACCTGGTGCTCGAGAAGCCCAGCGAGAAGGTGCCGGTGATGCACTTCGCCTCGGTCGCGCCCGGCCTGTTCGACCGCGTGCTCAACCGCTGCGTCGCCCCCGGCACGCCGTGCATGGTCGACGTGATGCGCCACGACATGGCGCGCGGCGGGGCCGCGCCCGTGGGCGAGCATGGCATGATGCCGCCGGGCCGCGACACCACGCCCGCAAACGAGCCCAAGCCGACGCCCGCACTCGAAAAGGCTCCGGCCGACAAGGGTACGGGCCCCAACGTCACCAAGCCCGCCGAGCCTGGTCCCCCGGGCGCGAAGAAGCCCGGTGACCCGCGCAACCGGGATCTTTCCACAATCGTGCCCCTCCACGCCCCCGGCGCCCCCCGCGCCGCCCGGGCCTGATCGCCAGCCGTCAGGGTAATCATGACAGACAGCAGCCTTATGAAGACGATCTTCGGACGTCTCTCCTGGGAATCATTCCCCTTCCACGAGCCGATCCTGCTCTGGACGTTCATCGTCGTCTCGTTGCTGGGGCTCGGCGTCGTCGGCGCGATCACGCGCTTCCGGCTCTGGGGCTATCTCTGGAGCGAATGGTTCACGAGCGTCGATCACAAGAAGATCGGCATCATGTACGTCGTCCTCGGCATCATCATGCTGCTGCGTGGCTTCTCCGACGCGCTGATGATGCGGGCGCAGCAGGCGGTCGCGTTCGGGTCGAACCACGGCTTCCTGCCGCCGCACCATTATGACCAGATCTTCACCGCGCACGGCACGATCATGATCTTCTTCGTGGCGATCCCGCTGGTGGTGGGCCTGATCAACTTCGTGATGCCGCTGCAGATCGGGGCGCGCGACGTCGCCTTCCCGTTCCTCAACAATCTCAGCTTCTGGCTCACCGTCGCGGGTTCCGTGCTGGTGATGATCTCGCTGTTCGTCGGCGAGTTCGCGCGGACCGGCTGGCTGTCCTACGCACCGCTCGCCGAACTGGCCTACAGCCCCGATACCGGCGTCGATTATTATCTATGGTCGCTGCAGATAGCGGGCGTGGGCACGACGCTGTCCGCGATCAACATGGTCGCCACGATCATCAAGATGCGCGCGCCCGGCATGACGATGATGAAGATGCCGGTCTTCTGCTGGACCGCGCTCTGCTCCAACGTGCTCGCCATCGCCATCTTCCCCGCGCTGACCGCCGCTTTCTTCCTGCTGCTGCTCGACCGCTACATCGGCACCAACTTCTTCACCAACGCGCTCGGCGGCGCGCCGATGATGTACTGGAACATGGTGTGGATCTGGGGCCACCCCGAGGTCTACGTGCTCGTCCTGCCGGCCTTCGGCATCTATTCGGAGATCACCTCGACCTTCACCGGCAAGAGCCTGTTCGGCTATTCCTCGATGGTCTACGCCACGGTGGTCATCACGATCCTGTCCTACCTGGTGTGGCTGCACCACTTCTTCACCATGGGCGCAGGCCCCAGCGTCAACAGCTTCTTCGGCATCGCCACGATGGTGATCGCGATCCCGACCGGCGCGAAGATCTTCAACTGGCTGTTCACCATGTATCGCGGCGACATCCGCTTCGAGCTGCCGATGATGTGGGTGCTGGCGTTCATGATCACCTTCGTGGTCGGCGGCATGACCGGCGTGCTGCTGGCGATCCCGCCCGCCGACTTCGTCCTCCACAACTCGCTGTTCCTTGTCGCCCACTTCCACAACACGATCATCGGCGGCGTGGTGTTCGGGCTGTTCGCCGGCATGGTCTACTGGTTCCCCAAGGCGTTCGGCTTCAAGCTCGACAAATTCTGGGGGCATGTCGCCTTCTGGGGCTGGGTGCTCGGGTACTGGATCGCGTGGACGCCGATCTACATCGTCGGCCTGATGGGCACGACCCGGCGCGTGAACCACTTCGACGACGCCAGCCTGCAACCCTATTTCATCGTCGCCGCGATCGGCGCGCTGGTGATCCTGGTCGGCATCCTCGGCTTCGTGATGAGCATCGTCATGGGCATCGTGAAGCGCGACAAGCTGCGCGACACCACCGGCGATCCGTGGGACGCCCGCACGCTGGAATGGTCGACCACGTCGCCACCGCCCGCCTACAACTTCGCCTTCACGCCGGTGATCCACAATCTCGACGCGTGGTACGACATGAAGCGCCGCGGTTACGAGCGTCCGGCCGGCGGCTACCGCCCGATCCACATGCCGCGCAACACCGGCGCGGGGATCATCCTGGCGGGGCTGGCGATGGTGCTGGGCTTCGCGATGGTCTGGTACATCTGGTGGCTCGCCGCGCTGAGCTTCGCCGGCCTGCTCGTCGTGGCGATCGGCCACACCTTCAACTTCAAGCGCGACTATTTCATTCCGGCCGACGAAGTGGCCCGGACGGAAAGCAAGCGTGCCCAGCTCGTCGCGGGAGCCTGACATGACCGACCACGCCCTTCAGCCCGGCGACGGCACGCCCGTATGGCACGTCGCCGAAGACGATCACGATCACGGCGGCAACGGCGCCACGGTGCTGGGCTTCTGGATCTACCTGATGAGCGACGCGCTCATCTTTGCCTCGTTGTTCGCGATGTTCGGGGTCGTCAGCACCGCCTTTGCCGGCGGACCCGCGCCGCGCGACATCTTCGACCTGCCGCTGGTCGCGCTCAACACCGCATTGCTGCTCGCATCGTCGATCACCTTCGGCCAGGCGATGCCGCACATGGAGGCGAACCGGGTCGGCGCCACCCGCTTCTGGCTGGTCCTCACCGGGCTGCTCGGCGCGGCGTTCGTCGGGATCGAGCTCTACGAATTCTCGCACCTGATCGCCGAGGGCGCCGGGCCGCAGCGTAGCGCCTTCCTGTCGGCCTTCTTCACCCTGGTCGGCACGCACGGCGCGCACGTCACCATCGGGCTGATCTGGATGGTCGTCCTGCTCGTCCAGCTCGGCCAGCACGGCCTGAGCCAGCCGATGAAGCGCCGGCTGATCTGCCTGTCGATGTTCTGGCACTTCCTCGACATCATCTGGATCGGGGTCTTCACCTTCGTCTATCTGTTTGGAGTCGTCCGTTGAGCAGCTCTTCCAACGAGGGGGCCGCCGCGCACCCCGCTCACGCCGCCCACAGCTCGGGCCATAGCCGGGGCTATCGGGTCGGGACGATCCTCGCGATCGTGCTCACGGCGCTGCCCTTCTGGCTCGTCATGTCGGACGTGCTGCACGACGCGCAGACGACCATCGCGCTGATCTTCGCGATGGCGCTTGCCCAGATCGTCGTGCATGTCGTGTGCTTCCTGCATCTCGACACGCGATCGGAGGGCGGCTGGACTTTGCTCGCCTTCCTGTTCACCACGGTGATCGTCGTGCTGACCATCGGCGGATCGATCTGGGTAATGTATCACCTCAACACCAACATGATGCCGATGCCGGGCGGCACGGCAGGCCCTATGCAGTGACCGATCGCGCGAGCCCGCGGGGGCCGAAAGGCTGGTCGCTGGTCGCGCTCTGCCTGTTCCTGATCGTAGCCTTCCTTAGCCTCGGCGTCTGGCAAATCGAGCGTCGCGCGGGCAAGCTGGCGCTGATCCACGCGGTCGAGGAGCGGGCCTATGCCGCACCCACCCCGGCCCCACCGCCGGCGGCATGGAGCAATGTCACCGCCGTCCACGACGCCTATCGCCGCGTCGTCGTGCACGGCACCTTCCTCGCCGGACGCGACACGCTGGTACGGGCGCTGACCGAGGAGGGCGCGGGCTCCTGGGTAATGACGCCGTTGCGGAGCGACGCGGGCTTCACCGTGCTCGTCAATCGCGGTTTCGTGCCGGAGGACGTGGCGCGCCAGCCCGGCCACTTCCGCCCCGCCGACGGCCCCGTTTCGGTCACCGGCCTGCTGCGAATCAGCGAACCCAAGGGCGCGCTGCTCCGCGCCAACCAGCCGGCGAACGACCGCTGGTTCTCCCGCGATGTCGCGGCGATCGCGGCGGCGCGCAAGCTGGGGCCGGTCGCGCCCTATTTCATCGACGCCGGCGCGAGCCCCGATCCGGCCGTGTGGCCGCATGGCGGGCTGACGGTGCTACGCTTCCCGAACAATCACCTGATGTACGCCATCACCTGGTTCGGCCTCGCGGCGCTGTCGCTCGCCGGGCTGGTGAAGGTCGTCCGCGCGCCTCGGCCGCCCGCGATGCGCGACTAGAGGCGCGCGCGATCGGCGGTCAGGATGCGAGCGGCAATGCGATGCGCGCGCGCAGCTCGTCTTCCGCGACGATCTCGATCGGCGATCCGGCGCGGCGAAGTTCGTCGGCGCGGCGGTGGGCCGGGCTTGCGGCGAAGTAGCGACCGAACGGCTGTTCGTTGCTGACGACAAGCAAGGTCGTGGTAGTGCCGACCGAACTCACGACGCGGGCGCCGGCCGCCGCCAGCCAGTGCGCCAGAGCCCCATCGCGCGATGCACCGAGGATGGCGGCACGCGCGCCCTGCAACGGGCCGACCGGCGCAGGCTTCGGGGCCGAGCCGCCGCGCGGGGTCGGAGCCAGCCATCCCGCCAGATCGAGGCCCGTATGCTCGATCGCGCGTACGATCACCCAGCCGGCCGCGCGGGCATCGCTCAGCGCATCGTGGTGCTTGTGCCGGATGCCAAGGAACTTGCTCAGCACGTTGAGCCGATGGCTCGGCAGTTCGGGCCATGCGCGCTTCGCCACGCGAACGCTGTCGAGCCAGGTGGTCTCGATCGCGGTCCGGTCATGAACCCGACACGCGGCGCTCAACGCGCCCTTATCGAAAAAGGAGTGCGCGACCGTGATCCGGCCGGAGAGGTGCGCGTCCACGGCCGAATGGACGTGGGCGAAGGTCGGCTTGCCGAACACATGGTCGCACGTAATCCCGTGGATCCGGGTATTGAACGACGAGAATTCGTCGCACGGATCGATCAGCGTCTCATATTCGAAGATTTCGGCCCCGTTGCGAAAGCCGACAATGCCGATCTGGCAGATGCTGCTGACCCGCGCGCACGCCGTCTCCACGTCGATCACGACGAAGTCGGGCGCGTTCTTGGGGTCGTTGGCCAGGGTGGCGGGGCCATCGATGCGGGAGGCAGAGAGACTCATCGGTGGAGAACATAGCATGGCCGCCAGCACTGTGCAGCGCGGCGTTGGCGGTTGCGACGTTGCACGCGTTCAACAGCGGCTTATTCTCGGCCGCGCGATCCACGCGACGCTTACCGAGCCGGCCGCCGAGGAGAATGCACGATGTCCTGCAGCCACATGAACACGATCGAGGACGTGACCCCCAGCGCCCGAGGGTGCGAGGAATGCCTGAGGATCGGCAGCGTGTGGCTGCATCTACGGCTGTGTCGCACGTGCGGGCATGTCGGCTGTTGCGACGATTCGCCGCACCGCCACGCGCGTGCTCATTTCCACGGCACCGGCCACCCGATCATCGAGGGCTATGATCCGCCCGAAGGCTGGGGCTGGTGCTTCGCCGACGACGTCGAGGTCGACCTGCCCGACCAGACCCCGCAGATCGGCCCGATCCCGCGTTTCTACTGACAGCGAAAAGGGGCGGATCGAGCCCGCCCCTTCCCTGTCGAGATCCGGATCAGCCGCGCACGAAGGCGAGCAGGTCCGGGTTGATCACGTCGGCATGGGTGGTCAGCATGCCGTGCGGGAAGCCCTCATAAACCTTGAGGGTCGTGTTCGGCAGCAGCTTGGCCTGGAGCAGCGACGCATCCTTGTACGGCACGATCTGGTCGTCGTCGCCCTGCAGGACGAGCGTCGGCACGGTGATCGCCTTCAGATCCTCGGTCTGGTCGGTCTCGGAGAAGGCCTTGATGCCTTCGTAATGGGCGAGCGCGCTGCCCTCCATGCCCTGACGCCACCAGTTGCGGATCACGCCCTGCAAGACATTGGCGCCGTCGCGGTTGAAGCCGTAGAACGGCCCCGACGCGACATCGAGGAAGAATTGCGCGCGATTGGCGGCGAGCGCCGAACGGAAGCCGTCGAACACCTCGATCGGCGTGCCGTCGGGGTTGGCGTCGGTCTTCACCATCAGCGGGGGCACCGCGCTGACCAGCACCGCCTTCGCGACGCGGCCCTGCGGCTGGCCGAACTTCGCGACGTAGCGTGCAACCTCGCCGCCGCCGGTCGAGTGGCCGATGTGGACCGCATTGTAAAGGTCGAGATGCTCGGCCACCGCCGACGCGTCGGCTGCATAATGGTCCATGTCGTGGCCGGTCGCGATCTGCGACGAGCGGCCATGGCCACGGCGATCGCTGGCGACGACGCGATAGCCGTTGGCGAGGAAGAACAGCATCTGCGCGTCCCAATCGTCGGACGACAGCGGCCAGCCATGGTGGAACACGATCGGCTGGGCCTCCTTCGGGCCCCAATCCTTGTAGAAGATCTCCGCGCCGTCGGATGTCGTGATGTAGCCCAAGTCGTCCTCCATGTTAGTCGAGGAAGCGGATGCCCGCCCACGGGCCCGGCTGTCGCCGCCCCCGCTTTGCGCGCGTTATCATAGGAATGTTTCAGCGGGCATGGCCAGACGCTAGCCGCGCTTGCCCGTCAGGTTGATCGCAATCGCGGCGCGGATGAGCGCGGTGAGCGCAGCCTCGTCGGGCGCGTCGTCCTGCCTGATATCGATCGCGCGACGAACGCCGTCGAGGCTCGCGTTGAAGAGCCCGCCGGGATCGCTCACAGCGGCGCCCTTCATGAAGGTCAGCTTGACCTTGTCCCGGTATGTCTCGCCGGTGCAGATGATGCCGGCGCGCGACCAGACGACCACGCCCAGCGGATTGGTCGGCTTGCGCCACTTGATCTCCTCGGCGATGTCCGCATCCGCCGCCAGGATCACCGCGCGAATGCGGGCCAGAAGCGGGCCGCGCCAGTCGCCGAGGCTATCGATCTTTTCCTGAACCGGATCGGTCATCGCTTCAGCCCTTCGTTCGGCACCAGCCGGCGCGGCGAAGACTGGCAGGCCCGATCGTCAGGGTCAAAGGGCGGCCGCCGGGCGCGCGGCGATACGTCTAGCGCATCAGTCCGGCCGCGCGCAGCGCATCCTCGATCACCTTGCCCACGCCCGCGAGGCCGGACGTTCCGACCGGACTCTGCGGCCGGGGGCGAAGCGGTGATGCCGCTTGCGGCGCGGCGGAAGCGAGCGCCGGAACGAGCGCCGGCTGGCGCGCGACCCGCTCGCCTGCGTGCCCGGTCGACACCAGACCCCAGAAGCGGCAGATGTGCCGCGTCGAGGAAATGCCCGTCTCGAGCATGTAGGCGCCCTCGGTGCCGCAGCCGTCCTCGCCGGTCGTGTCGAGCGGCGTGCCGTGGCCCATGCCGGTGATGCTGTACTCCTCGATCACCTCGCGGCCCTGAGCGTTGCGCCAGGCGCGCCGCGGATAACCGTCCACCTTGTCCAGCCGGCTCGGCGCCGCGCTGACCTCGTGGAGCGACCGCCATTGACGGACGATGGCTTCGGCATTGACGGGGCTCACCGTCACATCGCTGCTGCCATGCCAGATCGACAAAGTGGGCCAGGGACCGGCATGATCGGACGCGGCGCGGACCAGCCCCGCAAGCTCCGGCTCGCCCGGTACGCCGTAGCCGCGCATCCGATCGAAGGCCTGGGGGATCGTGCTGGCGCTCCCATAGGGCAGGCCGGCGATGATCGCGCCGCCGGCGAAGAGTTCGGGATAGGTCGCCAGCATCACGGTGGCCATCGCGCCGCCGGCCGAAAGGCCCGTCACGAAGATGCGGGCGGGGTCGATCCCGCAGGCATCGCACGTCGCGGCGATCATCTGTCGGATCGACAACGCCTCGCCCGTCCCGCGCCGACTGTCCTCGGGCGTGAACCAGTTGAAACAGAGGTTGGGATTGTTCTGCCGCTGCTGCTCGGGAAACAGCAGCGCGAAGCCGTGGCGATCCGCCATCTCCGACCAGCCCGCGCCATGGTCGTAGCCCGCGGCCGTCTGCGTGCAGCCATGCAGGACGACGACGAGCGCCGCATCCTCGCGGAGAGATGCCGGAACGTAGATATGGCCGCGCAGCGCGCCGGGATTCGACCCGAAAGCGGCAAGGGCGGACAAACGGCCGCTATCGCCAGGCGAGCCCCCCACGATGGCGGCATCGCGCAGCGCCGACAGGCGCGCCATCGTATCGGAAAGTTTTCGCATCGGCAGCGTCCTTCATGGTGAAGCCGGCACAGGCGTGGCCATGACCATCTTGCTGCACTGCACAATAGATGATGCGCCGGAGCGCCGCCCGCAACCCCCGGCCGCATCATTCCGTCGCTTGTCGAACGGGTTGAACCCCGGGCCGGATGCGGTTTATCCTCGCGTGTGGCGTCATTATTCGCCGGTCATAAGCGTCCGGTCGATCGTCGGCGATCTGCGCAACGCCGATGGGGATCGTGGTTCGCATGCGCTATGGAATGCTGCCGTGACGAACGCTCTCGCCCGCGCTGTCAGCCTTACGTCGGAAGCGCTGCGGTTACTCGACCAAGGCAAGGTCGGCCTGACGGCCGCCCCTCACCTCGATCTGGCTATCCACCTCCTCACCGCCGAATTGAAGGCGGGGGAGGCCACATTCGCGACCGAAGATCGCACAGATAGCGCGTCATAGTTTCGCGTGCGCCGTCGGACAGCGACAGCGAAACCTCGGCATCACGATCGTCGGCGCTCAGGACGATCAACCCCATGCTTTCGAGCAGCCCGATCCAGCGCGCTCCGGTCGTCAACGGAACGGTCCTGAGGCACGACGCGGCCGCTTTCAGGCGCATGCCTGCCTCCGCGGCGACGAACAGCTCCAGCAGCAGGCACCGCGTCGGGTCGCCCGAATACAGCCCCTCGAAATAATCGCCCATCCGGCCGTTCGCGTCCACGAGCGTCTGGGCCAGGTCGCCGAGACTGCATATCGACGCGTCGGGCCGGATATGCCGCGGGTCGAAGCTGAGCGGTCCACCAGAAATCTTCAATTGGGGTCTCCGTACTCGCACGAACGGGACGCGATCATCTTGCGGCGGTGATATCTGAAGGCTCCCGCCGCCAGCGCCATCAGGATCGGGTAGGCGAACTTGCCCTGCCAGCGCAGATAAGGCCGCAACGGTATCGGGCTCAGCAGCATGGCCAGGTCGATCGTCACCGATGCGAGTTGAACGCCGGTCACGAAGATCGGCCAATGCCGCCTGGAACGAACCATCAGCGCGTCGAACGCGATCAGCGTGCCCAGATCGACCATGGCGAGGCCGTCGCTGGCGTCGAACGCCGACCAATGGCGCAGCAGGATCACGCAATCGCTCGCGCCGCTCGCCGCGATGGCGATCCCCGCGCCGATGCGTTCCGGACGGCCGCCGACCGCCACGGCATATCCGCAGCAAGCCACCAACGCTGCATCGTAGATCAGCGGCGCTGCCAGGAACCAGTTGGGCATCGCGGTGGCTTGCTGCAGGCTTCGGCGTCAGGCCGCCTGTCGCTCGTCCGCGTCGCCCACGGGCGCGAGGCCGGTGGTCAGCGGCGCGACGATGTCCTTGCCGCCGCCATCGCCGAACGCCTTCGGGTCGATCTTCATGCCATGGCTGATCGCTGCCAGCCGATCGTGCAGGCTGATGGCCCGGCGGCGCTGATCGAGCCCATCGGCGATCATGCGCCCCGCATCGTCGATGACATCCTGCGCCACGCAGGCGGCAAACCCCAGCTCCAGCCGCGCCTTCAACAGCGAGTGGAGCAGGTTCGACTGTTCCATGAGGCCGATATCCAGCATCCGCTCCGTCTGCTTGACGTGCTGCTGGATGGCGGTGCCGAGCGACAAGACCTTGTTGCGCATTGATGTTCCCCTGTTTGCGCGTCCACCACCGCCCGGTTCGCTAGGCGGCGATGGACGCGAGTGCGAACTTGGACAACCGGACGAGCGCGAGCAGCGTCGCAATCGCCGCAAAGGCGACGGCGATCGCGAGCAGCCGCTTCTCGGTCGGCGACAAGTCCTCCGATGCCCTTCGCGGCGTCGCCCCAAGGCCGGTCCGATCTACCAGCCCCAGGTCCGCACCGCTCTGAGCACCGCCCTGTTCAAGCGCAAAATCATTGGAAACAAGCCGTTTTTGCTCGTGACCCAATCGTTGGAGCATCAATTGGGTCATTTCCGGCTCCTGCTCGGCCATGGCCCGTGCGAGCCGTCGCCGGTCGCTGATCCCTGTGCGCCGCGCGGCGCGCTTCAGCGTGACGTCGACCGTCGTCGGCTCGATGCCGAGCACCGTCGCAATCTCTTTGGAGGTCAGTCCAAGAGCGACCAGAGCCAGGCATTCGCGCTGTCGCCGCGTAAGCTGATCCAGGGCCGCCGAACTCACGGGGCCCGCTCCGGCGCAACGGCGGGGTGGTTCGACGAGACGGGCGCTTCCATTTGGTTACAATTGCCCCTTGGCGCCATGGGATTAGAACCATGGCGATACCGCTCTATCGAAGCACCGACAACGGCGAGAAGGTCGCGAGGGCGAGACACGGCGCCGGCGTCACGCGCCCCGTGCGATCTTCACCCCACAGGGGCTTCGTGAAGGCGCGCCGGCATCTTCGGCAGCCGCGTCCTCCGCAGACCGCGCCGCGGCCGTGTTTTCATCCCCCGATGCGGGCGTGAAGCAGCAGGGCGGCCGAAACGGTAATCGCGCCGCCGATTCGCGTGGCGATCTGCGCGAACGGCATCAGCGCCACGCGATCCCCCGCCGTCAGGATCGCGACGTCGCCCGTACCGCCCTGCCCGCTATGACAGGCGTTGACGATCGCGACGTCGATCCGATGCATGCCGAACCACGGCGCGAGGATGAAACCCGTGCCGATGATCGCGACGACCGTCGCGACGATGGTGAGGACCATCGCCGGCTGGAGGGCGGCGAGGATCTGCTGCCAGGGCGTCATCGCGATGCCGATCGCGAAAAGCAGCGGATAGGTGACGCCGGCCCGGAAGAAGCGATAGACGGCCGCAGCCCCACCTTCGAGCGTCGGTGACGCCAGCCTGCCGAGCTTGACGACGACGGTGAGCAGCAGCATCCCGACGGGCGCGGGGAAGCCCGTCAGTTGCTGGGCCAGCGCGCCGGCCAGATAGAGCGTCACGATCATCATCGTGGCGGCGGCGATCGTCTCCGTCGATGGATCGGGCAGCGCCTGGCCCGATTCCGGAAGGGTGTCGCTGCCCTGCGCCAGCAGGCCGGGCCCGGTCCAGTCGGCCCGATACTTGCCGAGCATGTTGAGCGCGCCGGCACAGAGGATCGCGGTCAGGCTCGCGAGCATCACCGACGGGAGCAACAGGCCGAGCGTGCCGGCCGACCCTTGGGCGGCATAGCCGACCGACAAGGGGATCGCACCTTCGCCGACGCCACCGGCCATGATCGGGACAAGGACAATGAAAAACAGGTGGCGCGGCTCGATACCGAGCGCCGTGCCCACCGCCATCCCGACGGCGAAGCCGGCGATTGATCCGCCGAACAGCGTCGGGAATACGCGCAGGAAGCCGCGCAGCAGCACAGTCCGATCCATACTGAGGATGCTGCCGACGATCACCGCCGCGATGAAGAGGTACAGGAAGTTGCTGGCCTTGGTGAACTCCGACACGGATTTGATCAGCGGCGCCGGAAGCAGATGCGCGTAGACCAGATATGACGGGAGAAAGGTCGCGAAGATGGCCGGTGCGCCGAGCCGCCGCACGATCGGAACGAGCCGACCGAGTTCGGCGCACGCAAAGCCACCGAGCCCAAGCAGCCCGATGGCGACGAGGATGTCCGACGCGAGCTTGCCGGACAGCAGGAAGCCGCAGATTATCAGGGCAAGGGCGACCGCGACCGGGATTGGGACGATCCCCAGCCGAAGGTCCATCAATCGCTGCCACGGCGTCGCCTGCTGGGCTGGAGCCTGTTCTGAATCCACTGGACGTCGAGCCCTCGTTGCGACGGAGCGCCGCGCAGGAATATCAAAGCGTGCGCATCGTGACGCCGCGCCGGGAACGGGCGTCTCTAACGACACGATCGCCGCCGAAGCTCCGCCCAACCCTCATTAATAAGCGCCAATGTTCGGCGATAGGCCGCGGATGCAGAGACCGGGCTAGACGCCCTTCCGGCACCACCGGCGGCAAGCCGGTGAGATATAAGGGAGCGTTCCTTCCTGAAAACCGTCAGCGCGCGCTTGGCAGCCGGAATGACGCGCAATGCGGTTGAAGGCTGCTACGAGCCCGCCTTGCAAATGATCACATCAATTTATCGAGCGTGATCGGCAGATCGCGGATACGCTTGCCCGTAGCATTGTAGATGGCGTTCGCGACGGCGGCGCCCACCCCGGTGATCCCGATTTCGCCGATACCGCGCGCGCCCATCGGCGCGTGCGGATCGGCGATGTCCGTCCACATCATTTCGATCGCCGGCACGTCCATGTGCACGGGAAGATGGTAATCGGCCAGGTTGGGATTCATGATGCGCCCGTTGCGCTCGTCGAACAGG
Source organism: Sphingomonas nostoxanthinifaciens (assembly GCF_019930585.1). NCBI lineage: Bacteria > Pseudomonadati > Pseudomonadota > Alphaproteobacteria > Sphingomonadales > Sphingomonadaceae > Sphingomonas > Sphingomonas nostoxanthinifaciens. The sequence continues at coordinate 3,279,110 of NZ_CP082839.1, forward strand.
GTCTCCTCCATCAGGGCGAGGCCCAGCCCCATGATCATCCCGCCGCGGAACTGGCTCGCCGCAGTCTTGGGATTCAGGATCCTGCCGCAGTCGAACGAGCCGAGCATGCGACTGACGCGCACCTCGCCCGTCACTGCATTTACCCGCACCTCGCAGAAGATCGCGCCATGGCTGTGCATCGACCAATGCTGCGTCTCGAGCGGCGGCGGCGCGACGCCCTCCACGACCAGTTCGCTGCGTTGGGCGCGTGCGAGGATCGAGGAATAGCTTTCGTGGCGGCCCGGCTCGTCCAGCTTGGCAAGGCCGCCGCCCATCCCGCCGACGTCGTCGGCCGACAGGCCGGCCAAGGGCGAATCGTTTCCAGCCAATTTGAGCAGTTCGTCCACCAGCTTACGCTGCGCCGCGATGATCGATATACCGATGGATGCGGTCTGCTGCGAGCCGCCGGCAAGGACCACGCCCGGCTGGAAGCTGTCGCCATAGCGGAAGGCGACCTGGTCGAGCGCCAGACCGAAGCGATCGGCGACAACCTGCGTGTGGGCGGTCATCGTTCCCATGCCCATCTCGTGCGCGGCGATTTCGACCACGAGGCTGCCGTCGTGCTTCAAAGTGATGCGCGCGGCACCACCTGGCATGCGGTGATAGGGATAGCAGGCGGTGGCGACGCCCATGCCGATCTGCCACTCATCCTCGCGCCGACCGCCGGCCGGACCGCGGCGGGACCAACCGAAGCGCTCCGCACCGTCGCGAAACGCCTTCTCGACGTCCCGCTGCGAGAAGGGCGCGCCGGTAACCGGGTCTTTCTTCGGTTCGTTTTTCAGGCGCAGCTCGATCGGATCGACGTCCATTGCCACGGCGAGTTCGTCGATCGCGCTCTCCAGCCCGAACGTCCCGACCGCCTCGCCCGGCGCACGCATGAAGGTGTTGGCGAGCATGTCGAGGCGCACCGCTTCCACGCCCAGCTTCAGCGTGCCCGACGCATAAGCGCTCATCGTCGGCAAGATGAACGGTTCCGGAAATTCGTTGTGCGGCGTCATCGCCGTGGTTCCGGAATGGATGATCGCAGCGAAGGTGCCGTCGCCGGCAGCGCCGATCGCGACGCGTTGCTCGGTCAACGAGCGACCGCCGACGACGCGATAGACGCCCTCGCGTGACAGCGCCAACCGCACCGGGCGCCCGGCCATCCGGGCCGCTGCGGCCGCAAGAACCTGATGCCACCACAGGCACTTGCCGCCGAACCCGCCGCCAACGAACGGCGAGGTGACGTGGACCTGCGCCTCCTCCAGGCCGAAGACCTGCGCCAGCGACCAGGCGGTGTGCGACACCAATTGCGACGCGTCGTGCACGCGCAGCGTATCGCCATCCCAGGCGAGCGTCGTGGCATGCGGCTCGATCGCATTGTGGCTGTGCCGCGGGGTCGTGTAGTTCGCATCGACCCTGTGCGGCGCGGCCGTCAGCGCAGCTTCGGATTTGCCGAATTCCAGCTTGAGCGGCTGGCCCATGAATTTGCCGGTTTCGGTGCCCTTGGCCTTGGTCTCGGCATAGTGCACGGCAGCGGGCTCGGTCGCGTAAGCGACGTGGATCAGCGACGTGGCGTGATCGGCCTGCTCCTGCGTGTCGGCCAGCACGACCGCGATCGGCTGGCCATTCCAGTGCACGCGATCGTCCTGCATGATCGGCAGATCGATGCCACCGGCCGCCTTGGGCTGGCTCATGAAGAGCGGCACCTTGGCCATATGCGGCGCATTCAGGTGCGTCATTACCAGCTTCACACCGGGTGCCTGATCCGCCGCTTCGGTGTCGATGCGGACGATGCGACCCTTGGCGATCGTGCTGAAGGCGATCGCCGCATAGAGCATCCCATCGAGCGGGAATTCGGCGGCGAAGGGCGCGGCGCCGCGCACCTTGAGCGGGCCATCGAGGCGCGACAGCGGGCGGCCAACCTGGCCATGCTGCTCCCGGATCAGGGGATCCGGCCGGCCGCCGGGAATGAAGGCGTCGGGTGCCAGCTGGATCGCTTTCTGCACCCCGGCCTGAACCACGCCCTTCACGGCCTTCGCCGCCTCGTTGACGATGTTGCTCATGCGGCGGCTCCTGCAAGGTCGGCAAGCACGGCCGTGATCGTGCGCGTCGCAAGTTCGATCTTGAACCCATTGTCTTTAAGCGGTCGGGCATCGGCCAGTTCGGCCTCGGCCGCAGCGCGGAATGCCGCCGCGGTCGCCGGCTGTCCCTTCAGGGCCGCCTCCGCCTTGCTGGCGCGCCACGGTTTGTGCGCCACGCCGCCGAGCGCGAGCCGCACGTCGCTGACAATGCCGTCCTTCACCTCCAGCGCAGCCGCGACCGAGATCACCGCGAAGGCGTAACTCGATCGGTCGCGCACCTTGCGATAGGTGGATCGCGCGGCGATCGGCAGCGCGGGCAATTCGATCGCGGTAATCAGCCAGTCGGGATCGAGCATCGTGTCGATCTGCGGCTGGTCGCCCGGCAATCGATGAAGATCTCCGAACGGGATCGTCCGCATGCCCGTCGGCGTGGCGACGTGCACCGTCGCGTCCAGTGCGGCTAGCGCGACGCACATGTCCGACGGATGCGTCGCCACGCAAGCGTCCGAGGCGCCGAGGATGGCGTGCATGCGGTTGAACCCGTCGATGGCATCGCAACCCTGACCGGCTTGCCGCTTGTTGCAGCGCGATCCTTCATTGTCGTAGAAATAGGCGCAGCGGGTGCGCTGGAGCAGATTTCCTCCGGTCGTCGCCATGTTGCGGATTTGGGCACTGGCACCAGCGAGGATGGCCCGGCCCAGCACCGGATATCGGGTGCGTACCACGCGGTGCGCGGCGACCGCGCTGTTCTTTGCCGCCGCCCCGATCAACAGCCCGCCGTCCTGACGCTCTTCGATGGCCGAGGAGAGTCCGGTCACGTCCACCACGCCCACCGGCTGCTCGATCGTCTCGCGCATCAGATCGACCAGATTGGTGCCGCCGCCGAGATATTTGGCGCCCGCGGCCCCGAATTTCAGCGCCGCGTCGACATCGCCCGCGCGATCATAGGTGAACGGGGTCATTCTGCCACCTCCGTCAGATCGCCATAAATCTCGCTGATCGCGTCCATGATGCCGTTATGCGCGCCGCAGCGACAGAGATTGCCGCTCATCCGCTCCTGAAACTCGACGCGGCTGATCGGCACGGTATCGGCAGCGAGGTCCGCCGTGACGAGGCTCGGCATACCGCGCTTCAATTCGGCGGCCATGCCGACTGCCGAACAAAGCTGGCCCGGCGTGCAATAGCCGCACTGGAAGCCGTCATGCTCGACGAACGCGGTCTGGAGCGGGTGAAGCTCGCCACCTTGCGCCAACCCCTCGACCGACGTGACGGCACGGCCGTCATACTGCACGGCCAGCGCCAGGCACGACAGGATGCGTTCACCGTCGACCAGAACCGTACAGGCGCCGCACGCGCCCTGGTTGCAGCCCTTCTTGGTGCCGGAAAGATGCAAGGTCTCGCGCAGCAGATCGAGCAATGAGACGCGTGGATCGTCCGGCACGGAAACGTCTGATCCATTCACCTTGATTGCCATGCGGACGTCCTCCAGCAGCTATACGGCAACGAACGAACAAGTCGCGCAAAGGTCGATGCCGATCACGTGCTTCGCTAAGCGCAATGAACGCGGGACAGGTTCCGCGCCGGCGACGCCATCGCTCTGCATGTCCGCTTATGGCGCTGTTGTGCCAAGGCTCCGGTCATCCCGTCGTCCGGGCATACGGACAGACCAATCTCCCGCGACGCAGAAAAATTCGGCTGCGAGGTGACCGATCCCGCGCATTGCCCGAATAAGGGATCATGCATGCGGACTTTCTCTCGAGGCTGATCTCCAGGCCGTCGTCCGATGCGACAGGGGCAGCGCGTGAGCGACCATCGCTGACGGCACCGGACGACTGGGGCGGCCTGATGGTCGCCGCGCAAAATGGACATGGCGGCGCCTATCGCCGCCTGCTCGGCGAAGTCTCGATCTGGCTGACCCGCTATTTCCAGCGGCGCCTGCCCCCCGGCGAGGTCGACGATGCGGTGCAGGAAACGCTGCTCGCCATCCACCGGCGGCGGCATACCTATGACCCGCACTATCCGTTCGGCCCGTGGCTGGCGGCGATCGCCAAGCATAAATGGGTCGATCAGCTTCGCAGCCTCGGGCGACGTCCCGTCGAGGAGCTGCCCGAGAATTTGTCGATCGGCGATCATGAAGCATCGGTGGTCAGCGCTTCGGTTCTCGCCAGCCTCCTCGAAGAATTACGCCCGGCACAGGCGCAGGCGATCCTGCTGGTCAAGGTGCAGGGCTACACTATCGAGGATGCGTCGGGCGAGACCGGCCTGTCGCCCTCCGCCATCAAGATGAACATTCACCGCGGGCTCGCACGCCTGACGGCATTCATAGAGAAGACCAACGATGTCGAGTGAAAGCCTCGTCCTGGATCTGTCCGCCAATCTCGCGCCCGTCCGCCCGCGGCGCATGCTGCGCGAAGCCGGGCTGGTCGCGGCCCTTGGCGTCGTCGAGCTCGCGCTGATCCTCGGTTTGGGCGCGATGCGCCGGGATATGGGCGATATGGGCCATTCCCCCTATTTAATGTGGAGGGTGGGAAGCCTCGCCGTGCTGGCCGGTATCGCCTGTACGGTTGCGATCCGGTCCTTCGCTCCCACCGCTCGGCCTCGCCGGGGCGTGTTGTTCGCCTGCGCCCTGGCGGTCGTCGCAATCGTTGGCGGCATGTTCGTCGCACCTGTTGGCTTGAGCGGGCAGACGTTGCTTCAGCGCCTCGATCCGGTCCACGGCATCATCTGCGCGGGGTCGATCTTCGTGCTGTCGCTGCCGGTCGTGGCGATGCTGGGCATGCTGATGCGGCGTGCCGCGCCCACGCAGCCGAAACTCAGCGCGATCGCATCGGGCATTGCGGCAGGCACCGTCGGTGCGCTCGTGTTCGCCTTCTGCTGCCCCTTCAACGACCCGCTCTATGTCGTGGTCTGGTATTCCATCGGCTGCGCGGCCGTGGCGGGCGCGGCGCGATGGCGCCTGCCGAGACGCTTCCGACTGTAGCGTCTCCCGCCCCGCGGCCGTCCTGAAGCGGCCGCGCCATCACAGACATCCTCCAACCACCGTCGCACCCGGTTCCGGGAATCGGAGACGCGTGCCTTCATCACATGAAAGGACATCATCATGACGACATCCGCCAAAGCGCAAGGCCCGAACAACGATTGGCTGAAAACCTATTATTTCCTGCGCTTCGCCGTCTCGACCATATGGGTCGCGCTGGCCTTCACGGTCGGCAAGACCATGCCGCCGCTGGCCGCCGTCATGCTCGTCGCCTACCCCGCCTGGGACGCGATCGCGAACTATCTGGATTCCAGCCGGAGCGGCGGTCTGGGCCGGAACAAGAGCCAGATGCTCAATTTTGTCGTCAGCATCGTGACCGCGGTCGCCGTCGCTTCGACGCTTGGGCACGGCATGCATGACGTCCTCAAGGTTTTCGGCATCTGGGCGTCGCTGTCGGGACTGCTCCAGCTGGCCACCGGCGTGAAGCGCTGGAAGTCCTATGGCGCGCAGTGGGCGATGATCCTCAGCGGCGCGCAGTCCGTCCTCGCCGGCGTGTTCATGCTGAAGCAGGCATCCGGCGCTGAAGCCGTCGGCATCGCCAACATCGCACCTTATGCCGCGTTCGGCGCCTTTTACTTCCTCGTCTCGGCCGTCTCGCTGACCGTCAGCGACGCCCGCCGCCGCTCGAAGACCGCCGTGGCCTGAGTGCGCCGAACAACGCCCAAAACCCCCACCGCCTGCCACCAGTGAAGGAATGACCATGTCTCTCGACGTCAAGTATCGCACCTCGGCCACCGCGAACGGAGGCCGTGACGGCCGCGCCCGCACCGAAGACGGCAAGCTGGACCTCGTGCTGTCCACGCCCAGGGAACTCGGCGGCGCCGGCGGCGAGGGCACCAACCCCGAGCAACTGTTCGCATCGGGCTATTCCGCCTGCTTCCTCGGTGCGCTGAAGTTCGCCGCGCGCCAACTCAAGCTGACGGTGGCTGACGAGGCCACCGTGACCGCGACCGTCGGCATCGGCATGCGGACCGAGGGCGGCTTCGGTATCGAGGTCGAACTGACCGTGGCGCTGCCTGGCCTCAATCGCGAAGACGCGCAGCTGCTGGTCGAGACCGCGCACCACACCTGCCCCTATTCCAATGCGACGCGCGGCAATATCGACGTGCGCCTCACCATCCTCTGATGGGCTTGCCCAGGCAGGCCCTTCCTCCCAAGGGCGGTCGAGCGAATTGTCGGATTGGCTGGCATGTCGATACGCTGCGACCGGTCAAACCCTTGATGAGGCCGGCGTGCACCTAACGCCAAGTGCAATATCGTCGACGTGCGCCTGACCATCACCCGAGCGTAAAGGTCTCGCCTCCGGGCGGGGCCTTGGACCCGATGATCAACAGATAGTGAGTTGCCATGCGTGCTGTCCTTGCCATCCTCGCACTCGCCCTGATCGGGGCGACCGCACCCGAAACGCGCGTCACCGTGACGCTGCCGCCCGGCATCGCCGGCGATGCCGGCGGTCGACTGCTTCTGTTCGTCGAGCCGGCCACCGCCGGGAACGGCAGCGCCGGGCATGTGGATGTCGGCGATCCCGCGAGCACCGGGGTCTCCGTCGCCGCGCGCGACGTTTCGACGTTCGGCACCGATCGCACGATCACGATCGATACGGGACGAACGGCGTTTCCCGACAGCTTCGCGACGCTGCCCGCCGGCGAATATCGCGTGCAGGCCGTGCTCGATCGTGACCGTGATTACGCTTATGGCGGCCGGGGACCGGGCGATCTCGTTTCCAGGGTGGTGACGATCCGCTTCCCGCTGACGTCCAGCCCCACGATCCCGCTCGACCACGCCGTCGCGCCGGAGCCCGGTCAATTCGATACGGCCGGCATCCCGCCGAGGGCGGCGGAACAGATCGCCGCGTCCCGCCCGCACCTGCATGACGAGCGGATCATATCGAAACTGCTGACGCGCTTTCGCGGCAAAAGCCAGACGGTCGCGGCCTGGGTGCTGACGCCTCCGGGCTACGATCCGAATGCGCGGACCACCTACCCGACCGTTTACGAGGCGGGCGCGTTCGGCACGACGCACAAGCTGGACGGGCAGCAGCTCTCGCGGATCTGGCACCTGATGGAGATGCATGCCATCCCGCCGATGATCTGGGTGTGCCTCGATCATGCGACGCCGACCGGGACGACCGAATTCGCCGACAGCGTCAACAACGGTCCGTGGGGCCGGGCACTGACCCGTGAGGTCATTCCGGCGCTCGAGGCCCGATACCGGATGGACGCGAAACCTTCGGGGCGTTTTCTGACCGGGCACAGCTCGGGCGGCTGGTTCGCCCTGTGGACCATGGTGCGATATCCAAAGCTCTTCGGCGGAAGCTGGCCGAGCTCGCCCGATCCGGTGGATTTCCACGATTTCGTGGGGGTCGATCTCTATGCGCCCGGCGCGAACATGTACCGCGATGCCAATGGCGCGGCGCGTCCGATGGAGCGCGATCACGACACGATCCGGGCGACCATCGAGCAGGCCACGAAGCTCGAGGCGGTGCGGGGCCATGATGGCGGCCAATTGCGCTCGTTCGACTGGACCTTCTCGCCGCGACGCCCCGACGGCTCGCCAGCCTTTCTGTTCGACCGCGAAACCGGCGCGATCGACCCAGTGGTTTCGGCATATTGGCGCGATCATTACGACATCGGCCATATCGTCGAGACCGCCTCGCCGCGCTTGAGGCGCGCGCTCGACGGCAAGATCCATCTCACGGTCGGCGCTGCCGATTCCTATTTTCTCGACGGCTCGGTGCGCCGGCTCGAAACCGCATTGCGCGATGCCGGGGTGCGCGCCGACGTCACTTACGTCCCCGGCGCCACGCACAGCATGGCCGAAGTCTATACCCGGGGAACCGATCGCATCGCGCTCTACAAAGAGATGACCAGCGCGATGTATGCCGTGGCGCGCCCGCGGAATGGCCGGCCTGCTGAATAATATCGCGCTGCCCGGCCCATCCTGTCTCCCATCTTTATCCCGCGTAGGTGATCATGTCGTTCCTATTCCTCGCGCTTGCAGCTGAGGCGCTCCCGCAACCGGACAATTATGGCCCTCGCCCCGCACGAGGCGCACTCTCGCTGGCGTATGATGCCGAACATGGGGGACAGCCGGAAAACGAAGCCATCGAGCGATGGCTTGCGCGTCACCCGACGGCCCCGCAGGCGGAGCGCGCCATGCTTTGGCATCGCTTATGCCTTGATTACGGCGTGCTGGTCGGTGGGGAACGACGGGTCAGGGCTTGTCGCCAGTCCGTCGACATCTCGGGCGATTCCGAGGACGAAAATGACCTGAGCCAGGCGGAGGCATTCCGGCATGAACCGCCGATCCGCGCGACAGGCGACGTGACAGCACCTCTATCCCGGAGCGAGGAGGGGGTACTCAGCATCCAGGTTGCAGCGAATGGGCAAACGTCATCCTGGCTGGTCGACACAGGCGCCGAGATCACGACCGTTCCCGAAAGCACGGCGGCGAAATTGGGCGTCCGGTTCGAACAAGGGCAAGCACGCGTCGGCACAATCACCGCGATCCAGGTCGACGGCAGATTGGGCATGATCGACAAGCTGACACTGGGCTCGGCGAGCGTCGAGCATGTGCCGGTGCTGGTGCTTCCCGACGCCATGCTCAAACTGCGCCATGATCGGGTCATACCCGGCATCCTCGGGCTTCCCATCCTGGCGGCGTTCCACCGGGCCACCTGGCTCGATCACGGCAGCACGCTGAAGCTCGGCGGGGCAGCCGCGGCGATCGGGAGCGGCCGCACAACGACGGCAGTACGGATTTATTGGCATGAGGACGGGTTAGGCGTTCCGCTATCCACGCCGCTGGGTATGCGCGGCGTGCAACTCGACACCGGCTCGAATGCCACCAGCTTGACCATCTCGGGCCTGGCCCTGGTGTCCCCTGCGCAGCGCGCGGCGGCCAGAGACGAAACCAGAATACATGCGGGCGCGGGCGGGGCGGTGAGCGCAGTTGAACGAACATTGCCGAGACTCGATTACTCCCTGGCGGGCGCGCCGCTTCGCGCCGGCGACGTGACGATCAACCGCGGCGAGCATGGGGCGGGCTCCATCGGCAACGACGCGATAGTGCAGCTCGACCTGCTCGCGATCGACTTCGATACGATGACCATGAGAACACAGGCCGGGGAAATCGAGTGATCAGGAACAGCCTGGACTTTTCGTCCTCGATTACGACACTGCGCTGAGAAAACGCTGCCTCCCATCGATCGACCGCAGCGCATGCGCCAGACTCGATCAATAATCGCTCTGCCTGGAAATATTCGATAACAGGGACTTCATTCGCGGCGCGACGGAATAGTAAAATGAGCCGGCTTTTTCGCGCTCCCTAAATCGGTCGCCCACGCTTGAATCTTGGGCGGAAGCGTCCACCCCCAAACCGGATAGAGATCCGCAAATGCTTCGAGCAACTGGCGCAACCCGGTCGACCGATCATGCAGGCGCGTCCGCACGAGCAGCGGTGCGGAAATGGTCTCGGCAATTTCGAGGAAGGCGATGTCAGGGCGCGCAAGCCGGCGAACGCTCTCGGGCACGATACAGCGCCCCGCGCCCGAGGCGACCATGACCACAGCGGTCTGCAGCTCACGAACTTCCAAAATCTTCGACGGCGCGACCGCCTGTGCCTTCAGCGCTGCCAGCACCAGGTCGGCGAAGCTCGGCCGGGGGGAGCTTGGGTAGAGCAGGAGCGGTTCGGCTGCGAGACGTGCGAGCGGTACGGGCCCGGCGTCGGCCAGCAACGGATCGTCGGCCGGAACCGCGACGATCAAAGATTCCTCGCGCATCACCTCGTGACGGAGATGGGGATCGTCGACGACGATCCGATCGAAACCGACATCGATGCGGCCGTCGCCCAATGCGCGCACCTGCTCGCGGCTGTCCATCTCGGCCAGGCCAATTTCGAGGTCGGGCGCCAATGCCCGCAACTTCGCGATGATCTCTGGAATTCGGATGTAAAGCGTCGATGGGACGAGACCGAGCGTGAAACGCGCGCGCGGCGCGGTGGTCACCTCCCCGACCAGCGCCTTCAGTCGGTCCATCGCATCAAGCACCAGCTTAGCTTGGTCGTACATCACCTGGCCTGCAGTCGTCAGCCGCAACGGACGGCGGCCGCGCTCGAACAACGGCGCTCCGATCCCAGCCTCCAGTTCCTGGATCCGACGGCTGAGCGGTGGCTGCGCCATATGCAGACGCTCGGCGCCCCGCGTGACGCTCCGCTCGTCAGCCACCGCGAGAAAATACCGCAACTGACGCATGTCGATGTTCATGCCACTTGCCTCATAAGCAGCCGCTTGCAGCTCGGGACAGACCGCAGCGACGCTCTATCATACCAAATCGATCATGTCGTTATACTGAAACAATCCTGTTTTTCGGAGCCCGGCAGGAGCACATCACCTTCGACGGCAGAGGCCGTTTAAGGAGACATGAAATGGTATCGCGTCTGTTCGTTGCGACGGTTGCCGCCGCTCTGATGACGAGCCCCTCGCTGGCCGGCGATATCGTCGTAACCGGTCAGGCGCAGACGTTCGGCGATCTCGAATTCGGTTATTCGGGCACCGACCGCATCGATGCCGCACGCTCGGGCTTGGCCGCGTCGATTCCGGCCGGCTCGAGCGTCGCCAGCGCGCGTGCGCTGCTCGTCAGGGCGGGCGCGCGCTGCAAGGACGCGGCGCCGTCGCAGATGCGCTGCACGTCGAACAAATTCGAGGCCGTCGAGGATATGCTCCACGATGTCAGCTGGACGGTCGCGGTGAACCATGACGGCGATGCCGTGACGCGGGTGGCGGTCGATCGCGCGTCGATCGGAAGCTGATGCCCCTTTCGCCGGAACTGGCCTGATGGTCCGGTGAACCTCGCCGTTGCGCTGACCCGCAGCGGCCCCCGGTCGTCGCTTCTGCCCCTTGGCGACGATCGGGCAGGCAGGTTGCGGACCCGCGACGCAGCGAAGCCGCGGGCGCCGGGAGAAGTTTCTACCGAGCCGGTTGCACGCCACATGACCGATCCGAACGCGCAGGTAGTCATCTATGTTACCTACAGAGGCACGCCCGAGACCCGGTTCGACCGGAATATTATATTGAACAACATCTAGGTCACGTCAGGACGGCTTGGGGACAGTATGGGCTCGTTAGCGCCACGGCATTCTTCCCGGAGCGGGCAACCGAGGGGACGATTGCAATATGTCAATTGCTTTTTCGGGATGATGAATCTGTAAAAATAGCGATGGCTGCGCCGAAAACACCTGATGTCATGGCCGACGTTCCGAACTTTACGGATGTACCTGCAACTCTGTGCCGCGCGATACCGATCTAATTCAGACGCATTATCACAAGATACAGATCCAGTTGATTTCTGACGCGTCAATACAGTTTTACTGCCGATGCAATTATGGTACGGCAACCACGCCAATCATGAAGATTGCCTCGCTGAGATCAAAGGAACTTCTAGGGCAAAGCACGTCCAATCTCTTCGGCGTAGGCGCCTAGTTCCTCAAAATTGTGAAAACCGAGTTGACGTTTTCCGTCCTCGATCTCGTAGATCATCGTGCACATGCGATCGTTGAGGCGAACATCAGCGCCGACCTTCTTCCCGAGTTCGATCAGCTTGCCATTCGAGGCCCGGACCTCAGACTGCCGTTTGCGATAGACGATATCCCACCAGATGCCGGACCCCTGCTTTCGGAACACATGGCCCCCGGGCTTCTGATCCTTCTTTAGCAACCAAATCGCATGATTGATGTTTGCGAGCAGCTTGGACGTATCGGCAGCAGTTTCAACACGGTAATTGGACGGATCGAAGAAATCGAACGCTTCGACTGCAATGCCGTTAGCATCGGCAATTCCGAGGGCTTCGCGCACGACGGCGCCAGCAATCCTTGCAAACCGCTCGTTGCCCAACGTCTCATGAATCCGCGCGTCTGCCAACGCCGAGAAGACGACCTGCGCGCTGTAGACCTCCTTCGCCCAGATCTGTCCCCAGATATTGTCCGAAAGCTGCACCTCGGTCAGCGTCCCCAGCATCTCGCCCAGCGCCGTAAGCCGGGCAGTCCTGCCGCGGCGCATCTCGCCGAGCTGGATCGGGCCCTCGTGCACGAACTCCAAATGGCCCGGATCGACCAACGCGCCGCCATAGTTCGGGATCGAACCAATGACATTGTCGGCGCCCCCCAGACCGTACTCGTCAAGCAGGCCGGCGATGGCCGGTTCGTTGAAGCCGTTCTGGAACGAGACGATGAAGCTGTCTGCGCCCATCAGCGGCAGGATCTGGCACACCGCCTCTTCCGTGTGCTGCGATTTGGTCGCAATCAGCACCGCTTCCAGCGGCCCCTTGAGCGCGCCGATATGCTCGGCGCGCACCGGCACGCGCATCTCGCCGCGTATGCCGTCGATATACAGGCCGTCGCGGTTTATCGCGTCGACATGCTCAGCCCAGCGATCAACCAGCAGCACATCGTGCCCCGCCTTTGACATGTAGGCGCCAGCAAGGCCGCCGATCGCACCTGCGCCGATGATCGTCACCTTCATGCCACCCGCTCCAGTCCGTTGTCGTCGCCGTCGAATATTGCGGAAGGATGACGAAAAGCCTTGAACTCCAGCACGTTGCCGGACGGATCGGCGACAAAGAACGTCCCCTGCTCACCCGGCTTGGCAACGAAGCGGACGTGCGGCTCGACGACGAAGCGATTATCGGATGCAGCGATCCGGCGCGCGAGAGCATCCCATTCTTCCCAGCCGAGAATGGCACCGAAGTGGACCAGCGGCACGTCCTCGTCGTCCACGCGTGTCATCAGCACGCTTTCGGGCCGAGGGCCGATATGTGCCGAGATCTGATGCCCGAAAAAGTCGAAGTCGATCCAGTTCGGCGCCTCGCGACCCTGCCGGCAGCCGAGCAGCTCGCCATAGAAGCGCCGCGTCGAGGCGATGTCGTCGACGCGGAAGGCAAGGTGGAAAAGGATCATGCGTCACCAGTCGGTTGGATGCGAATACTGGATTAAGGGACTTGCCGATAACGGACCAGCCGCACTAATTTCGTGCCGCCATGACTTCCTTGCATCTTTAGTGCGTCGTCGGCTGCTGCCATCGCTCACCGCGCTCCGTACGTTCGAGGCGGTGGCGCGACTGATGAGCTTCACCGAGGCCGCCGCCGAACTCAACGTGACGCAAAGCGCCGCCAGCCGTCAGGTGCGCGCGCTAGAGCAGTTCCTCGGTCTCGCGCTCTTCACGCGCGGCAAGCGTCAGCTCGAGCTGACCGAGGAGGGCCTGACCTATTCGGCCACGGTGCGCGACGCGCTCGACGGCATCGAGATGGCCACGCTCCAGATGATGGCGAACGAGCGTGGTGGCGGCGTGCTGACGATCAATGCCCTGCCGACCTTCGCGATGCGCTGGTTGATCCCCCGCCTCGCCTCGTTCGCCGCCGCGCATCCGCTCATCACCGTGAACCTCGTGTCGGGCGATGGGCCGCTGATCCTTTGGTCGCAGAATGAAGACGTCGCGTTGCGCTACGGCAATGGCGACTGGCCGGAACAGGACGTCTACCGGCTCGGCCTGACCGAGGAGATGGTCGTGGTGTGCAGCCCCGACCTGCGCACGGGCCCCACGCCGCTCGACACACCCGAGGGGTTACGCGGCCACGTTCTGCTTCAGCATTCGACCCGCCCCGGAGCGTGGCCACAATGGCTGGCGTCGACGGGCCTCGCCGATATCGCGCCCAGCGGCCCGATCTTCGAGCATTTCTTCATGGTGATCCAGGCGGCGGTCGCTGGCCTTGGTGCAGCATTGCTGCCCCGCTTCCTGATCGAGGAGGAACTGCGCAGCGGCGCACTGGTCGTGCCGTTCGCGACCACCACGATCTACGACGGCGGATATTACCTGATCTGCCCGCGGGGGCGATCTGATCTGCCAAAGGTGCGCGCGTTCCGCGAATGGCTGCTCGCCGCCAGTCTCGCCTGAGCTAGGGTAGGCCGCCCGCCACACCGGTACGGCGTGGATCGGCCACCGCACCCAGCCGCCCAGTCTGTGCGTCGCGATAGCACATCTGGAACGATCCCATGTGCCAGTCCCAGGGCGGCAAGACTCCGGTCGGCACGCCCATCCTCGCCAGACCAGCAATGGCGTCGGCATCGATGCGATCCTCGATCGTGAGCGCGCCATCCTCGCCCAGCTCCAACATCCGCGGCGCGGCGATCGCGGCTTCGGGCGTCATCCGCCAATCGAGCAGATTCACGAGCACCTGGGGGATGGTGCAGAAGACGTTGCCAGGCGTGCCGAGCGCATAGGCCGGGGCGCCGTCGCGCAGCACAAAGGTGTTGCCGACGATCGTGCGCAGCCGCGCGCCGGGCACCAGCTTGATATCGAAATGCCCGCTCACGCCGGCGAAGGTGGCGTGCGATCCCACCATTGGCACCCCGCCGACGACCATGCCGGGTATGCCGCCGGATTGCAGCGTGTTCATCATCTGCACCCAGTTTCCGGCCGCGTCGACGATGCTCAGTTCGCAGCTGCCGGTCGGCTGCTCGGGCTTCACCGAGGGGCGTCCTGCCAGCCCGTGGCCGTCGCCGCGCGTGGTCGGGCCGGCGACGAGGCGCAGATGCTCGGTCAGATCGTGATCCGGCCGCATGCCCGCGATCAGCCGCGCGAGCGATCGATGGAAATCCCCGTCCAGCAGAGCCGCCACATCATAGCGGGCCACGATCGGATCGCCGAGGAAGCCACAGAAGTACAGACCAAGCCGCAGAGCATGAGCCATCGAGAACAATGCCTCGGCCGATCCCGGCGTCATCGATCGCAGGTCGAGCGCATCCAGCATGCCCAACACCATGGCGATGAAGGCGCCCTGCTGTTCGGGCGGACCCAATGCCACGATCTCCTGCCCGGCATGCGCCAGTCGCAGCGGATCGATCCAGCGCGGGGGATTTTCGGCCATGTGAGCCAGCGTGATCGGCCAGCCCATCGCGTTGGCCTTCGCGACGAACGCGCTCGCCCACGCGCCACGGATCATGTGATCGGGCCCGTCGCGCGCGACGCCGCGCAGCGTCTCGGCCAACGACGGATTGCGAAACCGCTCGCCGACCGCCGGGTAGAAGCCGCCGGGCATGTAGAACGCTCGACCCTCGGGGAAATAGGTGATGAAGTCCTGCTCGGAGATGGTCACGCCATATTCGAAGCTGGAAACCGGGTGTCCCTCCTCCGCCCAGCGGATCGCCGGCTCGACCAGGCGCGGCCACGGACTGCGGCCAAAGCGCGCGTGCATGGCGCCGAGCCCCGGCATGAAACCGGGAATGCAGGCCGCTGGCGGCAGTCGCGCATAGCCCGTCGCCATGCGCGGGATCGGCCGGAAAGGTGCAAGGCCGGCCGGAAAGGTGCCGGCGCTGTGCAGCTGGTGGAAGCTGCCGGTCGATGCCTCGTAGAACAGCAGGCTGATCGTTCCAGTATGGTTGGTCAGGAACGGCTCGACAGCGGCTTGGACCATGCAGCCGGCGACCGCGGCGTCGATGGCGTTGCCGCCCTCCGCCATCGTCTGCAGGATCGTCTCGGTGACGATGGCATTGTCGCTGCTGCAGGCGGCCGACGCGCCCGACACGATCGCCTTCGGCCCTGGATTGACGATATAGCGGTCGAACGAGGCCATCGCTGCGCTCCCTATCTGTTCGGAGAGCACGTTAGGCGCGCCGCCACCTCGATCGATGGCGCAATCTTTTCCCGGTCGCATGATTTTTTTGGACGTTCGGGCCGCCGCACGCCGGCTTGTGCCTTTTTTGCGCTGCGGCATAGTAACCAAACTTACACGATGGGGGATCGGTGGTGGCAGGACGGGGCGAGACGATCGGTGCCGACCTTGCTGCCGTAACCATGGGGATCGACCGGTTCGAGCGGAGCCGGTCGAGCGGCGAGAGCCTGCTCGACGGCGAGGGCCTCGTGCCGATCTTCATGGGCGACGACATTGTCGAGGCCCGATCCTATTCGGCATGGGACGAGGTGTTTGCCGACATCGATGAGCTCGCTGTGCAGGTTGAGGACGTCGGCGTCGACCAGCGCGGCATATTCCTGCGCGACATGGTGCCTTCGCTTCGCGCCGCAGCACAGCTCTTCTCCGGCGCCGAGCTTTCTTATGCCGAAAAGGTGCGCGACCTCGTCGGCGCCGAACCGGCACCGGTTCCGGACGAGGAGATCGCCGCCCACGCCACGGCGCTGTCGGATGGGCTCGCGCGCGCCGGCTTCTCCCGCGGCACGCTGCGCAATCGGGTTGAATCGTGGGAAGCGGCCCGCGCGATTGCGCCCGAACGGATCGAAGCCGAATTTCGCGCGCTGATGGCGCTTGCACGGGCACGCACCGCGGCGATGATCTTCGATCCGGGCGACTACGACATGGCGCTCAATCCGCTGCGCGACGTGCCCTTCACCGCCCGATGCGGCTTCGCCGAGCGGCGCATGGACCTGAACGTCGACAATGCCTTCACCCGCGCCGGACTCAAGCATCTGGTGTGCCACGAAGTTTTTCCCGGCCATGCCACCCAATTGCTCTCGACCCGCGCCGAGGTGGATGCGGGGCGATCCGAGCCGGATGCCCTGCTTTGCACCACCAACGCCGTCACCGGCTGCGTGCAGGAAGGGATCGGGGACCAGGGCGTCCAGTTGATCGACTGGATCGAGGATCTGGACGACGAGATCCACCTCGCCCTGCGCAGCCTGAAGAGCGCGGCGCAGACGACGGCGGCGTGGCGGCTGATGGCCGAGGGTCAGCCGCGCGACGAGGTGGCCGACTATCTCCGCACCGTCGCGTGCGGGCAGGAGGCGTGGGTGCAGGGGCGGTTGCGCATGGCGTCGCATCCGTTCCGCGGCCCGTTCATCGCCAGTTATTACGCTGGCAACGAGAGTGTCCGCCGAGTTCGTGAACGCGTGTCGCCCGAGCAACGCGGCGAGTTCATCGCCACGCTGTATGGCGAGGTCCACAGTCCGCAAAGCCTCGAAATGTTCGGCGCGGAGGCTGCGGCCTGATGGCGCTGCGAGTCGGCATCATCGGCGCGCACCATTGGGCCGAAAAGGCGCATCTGCCCGGTTACGCCGCGCATGACGGCGTCGAGATCGCCGCGATCTGCGATATCGAGCGCGACCGGGCCGAGGCGCTGGCAGCGCAGTTCGGCGCGAAGGCGGTCTACACCGATCACCGCGCGATGCTGGCCGATCCGACGATCGCGATGATCGACGTCTGCACGCCGACTGCGACCCATCTGCCGCTGAGCCTCGACGTCATTGCCGCGGGCAAGCACGTGATGTCGGAGAAGCCGCTCCACACGCTCGCAGCGCCCGCTTTCGATGCAGCGCGGCGCGCGAGCGAGCGGGGCGTGCGCACGAAACTGGGTTTCACGTTCCGCTATTCACCAGCGATCCGGCTGCTGAAGCATTGGATCGACGCGGGCGAACTCGGCGAGATCTTCCACATCCATGGGCTTGAGCAGAATTCTCAATTCCTCGACCCCGATTTTCCGCTGCGCCAGTTCGACGTGACTGCGCCGCGCGATCGCCTGATCCCGGCGTCGATCGTCGGCTACGGTTCGCATCTGGTCGATCTGATGCGCTGGGTCGGCGGCGAATTCGCCGCGGTCGCCAGCAGCATGCGCAACTTCGTGCCCGAGCGGCTGGTGCGCGGGCTTGACGGCCGCCAGCGCTTTCAGGTCGAGGACGGCACGGTCGCGCTCGTCGATTATGCCGACGGCGCGCAGGGCATGCTCCAGACCAGCTATGTCGCGGTCGGCAACTACCCTGGCATCGAGTTACGCGTCTATGGTTCCCGGGGCGCGGCGGTCGCGCGGCTGGTCACCGAATTCGGCGTCGCTGAAACGCTGCATCGTGCCACCGCCGACGATGTCGAGTTCAGGCCGGTCGACCTGGCGACCGCTGATCTGCCGCCAGGCACCGACTTGGGCACGCCGTGGCCCGAACTCTATTTCCGCAACCTGATCCGCTTCTTCGTCGACGAGATCATCGAGGGGCGGCCAGAGGAGTGCACCTTTCACGACGGCGCCAAGAGCCAGCAAATCGTCGACGCGATCGTCGCAGCGCATTTCGAACGCCGCTGGGTCGAGGTGGGATCGACGTGAGCGCTGCCGCCGATCTTCTGCTGGCGCACCATCTCGCCTTCCGCCCGGTGGATGCGAGCTTCATGGGTATCGATGGCCACGATCATCGGCTGCCGGATGTGTCTGCTGGAGCGGCGGATGCGGAGCGCCGCAGCATCGCCGCGACCCGCGCCGCGCTGGCGGACCTTCCCGAGATCGACGACGTGGGTGCGCGGCTGGATCGGAAGATCGCCGACGCGCAGCTGGCGCTTGGCGAGGCGGCGCTGGATCATCTGCCCCGCTTCGCCAACCCTGCCTGGTATAGCGGAGAGGCGGCGTTCGCGATCGTCTCTCTGCTGCTGCCGAGCGGACGGCCGACGCCGCGTGCGGCCGTGCGTGCGCGGCTGGAAACCGTGCCCGACTTCCTTGCCGACGCGCGCGCGCGACTGGCCGATGGTGCGGCGCCGCACGCCTGGACACAGCGCGCGATGCGCGAGGCAGAAGCGATGGCGGCGTTCCTCGACGGCGACATACGGCTCCACGCCGACTGGGACGCGACGTGGGCCGCGCCTGCCGCAGGTACCGCTGCCGCGCTGCGCGACTTTGGATCGGCGATTGCCAATCTGCCCGACGCGCCCTCGGCATGCGGACACGACTATCTCCAGCTGCTGATGCAGGAGGGGCATGGTCTGACGCTCACGCCGGAGGACGCACTGGCGCAGGCGGAGGCACGTTTCGCCCAGCTTGGTGAGGAGCTGACCGAGCTCGCCGCGAGCATCGACGCCACCCGCACCGCCGACGCGATCATCGGCACGCTGTCGAGCCGGACCGCTCCATCCGCCGATGCGGTGATCGACCGTTATCGCTCGCTGGATACCGAAACCCGCGCCTGTGCCAGCAATCTGGTGACGACCGCCAACGATTATCAACTCGATTATCTCTGGCTCGATCCCTGTTTCCACCGTGTCGCGCAGGCGCTCTATTTCCTGCCCTATCGCTCGCCGCCCGCCGATGCGGCTGGCCGCGGAAGCGTCTATTGGGTGGCGCCGCCGCCCGCCACGCCCGAGGCCTATCTCCGCGCCAACAACGACGCCAACGTGCGCATCATCCACGCCGTCCATCATGGCAGCGTCGGCCACCATACACAGAATGCGCGCGCCCGCACCGCCGCCTCACGGCTCGCGCAGGTGGCGGGCACCGATTGCGCGCTCGGCCTCGCCTTCCTGTCGTCGGGAACGATGGTCGAGGGATGGGCCTGTTACGTGCAGGACATGATGCAGGAGTCGCCCGGCTTCTACACCGATGCTGAGCGCGTCTATCTGAAGCAGATGGAACGGCGCAACGTCGCCAGCATCATCGTCGACATCCGCCTCGCGACGGGCGCGTGGTCACCCACCGAAGCCGCGGCTTTCTATCGCGACAAGGCCGGATTCGCGCCCGAACGCGTCGATAATGAGGTAACCCGCAACGCCATGCTGCCGGGCACGCGGCTGATGTACGCTCTCGGCGTCGATCATATCCGCGCGCTGCGCACGCGCTGGCGCGGATCCGCCCGCGATTTTCACGACCGGCTGATCGGCTACGGCCACGTGCCCGTGGCATGGGCCGGCGACGAAATGTCACGCGCAGGCCTAATCGCATGATGGGTGCGGCGACCGCACCGGTGATCGACATAAGCGGACTGACGCTCGACTTCGTCGATCCCGTGGGAGGGGCAGTGCGCGTGCTGAACGGCATCGATCTTGCCATCGCTCCGGGCGAGACGCTGGCACTGGTTGGCGAGAGCGGCTCGGGCAAGTCCGCCACCAGTCTCGCGATCATGGGCCTGCACGATCCCTACATGGCGCGTGTGGCAGGCAGAATCGTGCTGCGGCTGGACGACAGCACGACCTGCGATCTGACCACCTTGTCGCGACGCGCCATCGGCCGACTGCGCGGGCATCGGATGGCGATGATCTTCCAGGATCCGATGACAAGCCTGAACCCGGTCCAGCGCGTCGGCGCGCAGATTGCCGAGGCACTCCGCCTCCATCGCAGGCTCTCGGGGAAGGCGCTACGCCAAGCGGTGCTTGATGCGTTGCGCGAGGTGGGCATCCCCGATGTCGAGCGCCGGGCCGCCTCTTTTCCGCATGAATTGTCAGGCGGCATGCGCCAGCGCGTGCTGATCGCGCTCGCACTCGGCTGCGATCCACAATTGCTGATTGCGGACGAGCCGACCACCGCCCTGGACGTGACCGTGCAGGCGCAGATCCTCGATCTGCTCCGGCGCATCCAGCACGCACGCGGCATGGCGATGCTGTTCATCACCCACAATCTGGCGGTCGTGGCGGAAATCGCCGACCGCGTTGCCGTGATGTATGGCGGCCGCATCGTCGAGACCGCGCCGGCGGCAGCGTTGTTTGCCCATCCCCGTCATCCCTACACGCAGGCGCTGCTCGACAGCCTGCCGACGCGCGCCGCTGACGGCCGACTGCGCGCGATCACCGGATCGGTTCTCGATCTCCGCCGCCCCCTGCCCGGCTGCGCATTCGCGCCCCGCTGCGGCAAGGCTCTCGAAACGTGTCGGCGCGACATCCCGCCGGCGGCGATCGTCGCGCCGAGCCGCTCGTCGCGCTGTTTCCGTTGGGACAGCCTGTGAGCGCGCTGCTGGAAGTGACCGATCTCAGCGTTGGCTTCCGCGTGCCGACGCCGTTCTGGCGACCGCCAGCAAAGGTGCATGCGGTGCAGAACGTATCGTTCGCGCTCGGCCTAGGCGAGGTACTGGGTGTGGTCGGCGAGAGCGGATCGGGCAAGACCACGCTCGGCCGCGCGATCCTGCGCCTGATCGAGCCGAGCGGCGGCGCGATCCGGCTGGCGGGCGAACGGATCGACGCACTGCCGCCGGGCCGCATGCTGCCGGTGCGGCGACGCATGCAGGCAGTGTTCCAGGACCCCACCGCCAGCCTCAATCCGGCGATGACCATTGGCCACGCGGTGGGCGAAGGGCTCGCGGTCCATCGCATCGGCGACCGCGCCGACCGCCCCGCGCGGGTCACGGCGATGCTGGCGCGCGTCGGCCTGCCGCACGATGCCGCTGGGCGCCGGCCACAGGCGCTATCGGGTGGACAGCGGCAGCGGGTCGGCATAGCCCGCGCGCTAATTGTCGAACCCGATCTGCTGATCGCAGACGAAGCCGTATCAGCGCTCGACGTGTCCGTGCAGGCCGGCATCGTCAACCTGTTGATGGACCTGCGCGCCGAGATGGCGCTGTCGATGCTGTTCATCGCGCATGACCTCGATCTGGTGCGCTTCGTCTGCGACCGAGTGATGGTGATCTATCTCGGCCGGGTGATGGAGATCGGGCGTACCGCCGACGTCTTCGCACAACCGCGCCATCCTTATACGCGCGCGCTGATCGATGCTGTTCCGAGGATCGGCGCACGCGCAACAGCGCGTCAGCTGTTGACCGGCGATCCCCCCAGCCCGCTCGCCCCGCCATCAGGTTGCGTCTTCCGCACCCGCTGCCCGCATGCCGCGCCCGCATGCGCCGAGGCGATACCGCCACTCACCGGCACGTCCGACGGCCACGCCACCGCCTGTATCCGCCAGCACGAGCTATGAACCGCATGCCCCGCATCCTGATCGCCGCCCGCACCAATCCCGAAGGGTTCGCGACCCTGTTCCGCGCCGAACTGCCCGAGCATGAGGTGGTGACGGCGGTGCCCGACGACGGCGCGCCGACCCCCTATGTGGTCGTGGGCCTGCCGCCGCCGGGCTTGCTCGCGTCGCTCAAAGGACTGGAGGTGATCCTCAGCATCAATGCCGGGGTCGAGCATCTGCTGGCATCGGGCGAGGTGCCACCGGGCGTGCCGGTGGTGCGGATGGTCGATCCGGGCCTCGTCGCGGGCATGGTCGAGTGGGTGGCGGGGCGCGTGCTGGCGTGGCACCGCAACCTCTTCGCCTATCGCGAGCAGCAGGCGGGCGGCCTCTGGGCGCAGCTGCCCGAAATGCTCGCGGCCGAGCGGATCGTGACCGTGCTCGGCGCGGGCGAGCTGGGTGGCCCGGTCGCGACGATGCTGGCGACGTTGGGCTTCGCGGTGCGGACGTGGAGCCGCACGCCGCGCGTGGTGCCGGGCTGCTCCGGCTTTGCCGGGCGCGACGCGCTGGGCGATGCGGTCGCGGGGGCGGACGTCCTGGTCAATCTCCTGCCGGCGACCGCGCAGACGATCGACCTGATCGATCATCGCCTGCTGTCGCGGATGCGGCCGGGCAGCTTGCTGGTGAATGGCGGGCGCGGCTCGGCGGTGGTCGATGCGGACCTGCTGCGCGCGCTCGACGACGGCGTGCTGGGCGCGGCCGCGCTCGATGTGTTCCGGCAGGAGCCGCTGCCGGGCGATCACCCATTCTGGAGCCATCCGCGCGTGTTCATCACGCCGCATGCCGCCGCGATCACCCACGCGCGCACCTCGGTCGCGGTCATGGCCGAAAGCATACGCCGCCACGAACGCGGCGAGCCGCTCGCGAACGTCGTCGATCCGGCGCGAGGCTATTGATGACCGACGCCAGCCGGGGACAGAATTGGTCGCGGCGCGGTGCATTGGGCGGCATCGCCGCTGCAACGACATTAAGCGGGTGCCGGCCGCTCCGCCGCCGCGCCGACAACACCCTGGTCGCCGGGCTGACCTACGATCTCGACACGCTGAACGTCTATTCGACCGGCTTCCTCGGCGACGTGCAGGCGGCGGTGGTTGAAGGGCTGCTCGCCCCCGATGCGCATGCGCGCTACGTGCCGGTCCTCGCCACAAGCGTGCCGTCGATCGCCAATGGCGGCATCGTGATTGACCCGGACGGCACGGGCATGACGATCACATACGCACTGCGGCGGGGTGTGCGCTGGCACGACGGCGCGCCCTTCACCGCCGCCGACGTCGCATTCACGTGGCGCGCCGTCCGCAACCCCGCCTTTCTCGCGGAATCCAAGGATGGTGCGGAGGAGATCGTCGCGATCGAGACGCCCGATCCGTTTACGGTCGTCTGCCGCTACGCCAAAGTTACACCGACCTTCGCCGCCACCCTGTTCACGTTCGGCATCCTGCCCAAGCATCTGCTGGAGGGCGTCAACCTCAACAACGCACCCTATAACGAGCGGCCGATCGGCACTGGGCCGTTCATAGTGACGCGCTTCCGGCGCGGCCAATATGTGCTGACCGAGCGCAACCCGCATTACTGGCGGCGCGATGCGGCGGGGCGGCAGCTGCCGTACATCGATCGGCTGATCTTCAAGATTATCCCCAATTCGAACACGCTGCTGACGCAGCTCCGCTCGGGCGAGCTCGATCTGGTGACCCAGACGCCTTACGACCAGGCCAAGCAGATGAACGGGCTGGCCGGCGTCGATCTCGTCCGCTCACCTTTGCTTTCGTGGCAGCATCTCGACTTCAACTTCCGCAACCCCTTGCTGCGCGATCCCGCGATACGGCGCGCGATCGCGCACGCGCTCGATCGCTCGGCAATGGTGAAGGTCAATGGCGGCTTTCAGACCCCGGCCTGGTCGGTGGTCGTCCCGATCTTCGATTTCCACGATCCGCACGCGCTACGTTATCCCTACGACCCAGTCAGAGCGCGCGCGATCCTCGATGCGGCCGGCTACGTGCCGGGACCGGATGGCGTGCGGGCGCGCGCGGGCGCCCGCCTGTCGTTCCGCGTCGTCACGCAGGCGGGAAAGGCCGACGACGAACTGACCCAGCAGATCATCCTCGCCCAACTCAAGGCAATCGGCATCGAAGCCTTCGCCGACAACAAGATGGGGATCGCCTATCGCCAAGCGCGCTACAAAGGCGACTTCGACATGACCTACAGCTCGTGGGTCACCGGCGTCGATCCGGTCTACAGCCGCTTCTTCGCCACACACGGATCGAATAACGGCCAAGCTTATAGCAATCCGGCGATGGACCGGATCCTCGCGCAGATGGAAAGCACGCTCGACCCGGTCGAGCGCAAGCGAGCGGCGTTCGAGATGCAGCATCTCCTGGCGGTCGACCTGCCCACGATCCCGCTCACCAACGCGGTGGCGGTGGTCAGCAAGAACAGCCGGCTACAAGGCTTCACGCCAAACCCGACCAACATGACTCCGTATGTCTCGTGCGCCGGCTGGAGGCTGAACGCATGAGCGCGGGCGCCCTCCTCCGCCGCCTGCTCGGCGTGATACCGCTGCTGATCGGCATATCGTTGATCCTGTTCGCGGTGATCCATCTGGCGCCCGGCGGCCCGCTCGACGTCTATGCCGACAACCCGTCAGTCACGCCCGAGGCGCTGGCACGGATCGCGCGCGCCTACGGCCTCGATCGACCGTTGACGGTGCAATATGCGCTGTGGCTGAAGGCGATGCTGATCGGCGACTGGGGCTATTCGATCCGAACCGGCCGCCCTGTCCTCACGGAAATTACCGAGCGTATCGGCCCGACGCTGGAGCTGGCCGCGGTCGCCGCCTCGGTCGCGCTGTTGATGGCGATGGCGCTGGGCGTCGTCGCGGCAGCACGCGATGGGCGGCGGATCGATCGCGTCATCGAGCTGGTCACGCTGGGCGGTCTGTCCATACCGGTGTTCTGGCTGGGTCTGGTGCTGCAATATCTGTTCAGCGTGAAACTCGGCTGGCTGCCGTCGGCCGGGCTCGAGACGATCGGCGGCAGTTCGTTCGGCGATCGACTGGCGCATCTAGTCATGCCGGCGGCTGTGCTGGCATTCGCAACCGGGGCAGCCTGGACCCGCTATCTCCGTGCCGGGATGATCGACGCACTGCGGCAGGACTATGTCCGCACGGCTTACGCCAAGGGACTATCGAGGCCGGCGGTGCTGCTGCGCCACGGGCTTCGCAATGCGATCGTCCCCGCGATCAGCATTATCGCGCTCGATCTTGCCAGCCTGATCTCGGGCGCGGTCATCACCGAGGCGGTGTTCGCATGGCCCGGCATCGGCAGCCTGTTCGTCGAGAGCCTCGACGGACGCGACTATCCGGTGCTGATGGGTGTGCTGCTGGCGGGATCGGCCGCGGTGATCCTCGCAAACCTGCTCGCAGATCTGGTTCAGGGCCTGCTCGATCCCCGGCTGCGCGATGGATGAGGCGGTGCTCATCGCGGCGGACACGGTGGCCGTCGAGGATGGCCGCCTGCCGCTGCGCCCGCGGCTGCGCACGTCGGTCCGGCTCGGTCTCGCCATGCTCGGGTTGATGCTGGTTGCAGCCGTGCTCGGGCCAATGCTGTCGCCTTACGCTTACGACGCGCAAAGCCTAGCGCTGATGGGACTGCCGCATGCGCCGTCGCGCGCGCATTGGCTCGGCACCGACGAACTCGGTCGCGACGAGCTGACGCGCCTCCTTTATGGCGGTCGTATCTCGCTGTCGGTCGGGCTCGCCGGCGCAGCGTGCGCGACCATGTTCGGCACGACGATCGGCGCGCTCGCCGGCTATGCTGGCGGACTGACCGATCGGATGGCGATGCGCCTCACCGACGTCATGCTCTCGATCCCTGCGCTACCGCTTGTGCTGGTGGTGTCCGGGCTCGTTCGGCCGACCCCGGCGCTGTTGGTGCTCCTGATCGCAGGGCTGATCTGGACGCCCACCGCGCGGCTCGTGCGCGCCCAGGTAAGCGGCCTAAAGGCATGGGACTTCGTCGCGGCGGCGCGGGCACTTGGCGTGGGACCGGTCGCCATCGTCGTGCGTCACATCCTGCCCAACGCGCTCGGCGCGATCGCCGTCTCGGCGACGATCGCCGTGGGCGGCGCGATCATGCTGGAATCGGCGCTGTCGTTCCTCGGCTTCGGGATTCAGCCGCCGACGCCCAGCTGGGGCAGTCTGCTCAACAAATCCGAGCCGTGGCTGGTTAGCGCGCCGTGGTTGTCGATTCCGCCGGGCGTGGCGATCTTCCTCACGATCCTGTCGGTCAACCTGCTGGGCGACGGGCTGCGGCGTGGAGTCGGCCGATGAGTGCACTTCGGTCAGCGGATGCGGATGCAGCGCGTGCCGACCGGATTGCGGCCGACACTCATGAAATAGGTTCCCAGCGCCGCCCGCGTGATCGTCACAGGGTCACCGCCACGCGGCAGGCGGCGGAAGCTGTCGAGGCTGCGCCAGACCGAGCCATCCTCCAGCCGCACCTCCGCGTGATCAGGCCCAGTTTCCTGCGCCGATTGGACGATGCCGGTAACCTGCCTGATGTCGTCGTGGTCCTCGTCGCCTCGCCCGGTGAGACCGGCGAGCGCGTCCTTCGGAATCGTGAAGCCGAACAGCGAGCGGCGGGTACGCCGGGCCGCCTCGCGCGATACCAAGGTGGCCGATCCCTCGTCCACAGCGCCGACGAGCTTCGCCGACGCCACATCGAGGCACGCCAGCCGCTGATCCGACGCACGCACGGACTGACATGCACGCAGTCCATCCACCAGATCGCCGCGCGCGCCTGCTCCATCTGTCGCCAGCACGAACGCCATCAAAATCATCATCTTCGCCTCTCCCAAACAGCAAAATTCCGAAAGACTGTGTCGCCGACGCTACACCGACCGCCATTCGCAACAATACGAAATATTCGTATTCGCGAGTGCAAAATATTTGCTACAGATAAGCGACAATCCATCTAAAGGATTCGAGCACCAAGAAGCAGACTGTATACGTGTCTCATACGGGGGAATGTATGGTAGCGACTTTTCGCGCACGACTTTTTGCGTCTTCTCTACTTGCGTCGTCAATTCTATCGGCTGCTCCGGCAGTGGCACAGGAGGCGGCGACACCGGCACCCGATACCGGCGCCACGGCGACCGGCGGCGAGATCGTCGTCACGGGCACGCTGATCCGCGATCCTTCAACAATCTCCGCCACCCCGATCCAAGTCACAGGGCGCGCAGAGATTCAGTTGCGACAGTCCAACACGGCGGAAGATTTGCTCCGCGATCTTCCCGGCGTGGTTCCAAGCATCGGCAATGCAGTCAATAACGGCAATGCCGGCTTCTCGTTCGCCGATCTTCGCGGGCTGGGCCCGAACCGCAACCTCGTATTGCTCGACGGACAGCGGATCGCACCGGCGGATCTGATCGGCCGCGTCGATCTCAACAACATCCCGTTGGCGCTCATCCAGCGCGTCGAGAATTTGACCGGCGGCGCGTCGACGACCTACGGTGCCGACGCCATCTCCGGCGTCATCAACTTCATCACCCGCTCCGACTTTTCGGGCGTCGAGATATCCGCCTCCGATCAGCTGACCGGACAAGGCGACGGCAATTATTTCCGCGTCGATGGGACGATCGGGGGCAACTTCGCCGACGGCAAAGGTAACGTCGTAGTCTCGCTCGGCTATCAGAGCGCGCAGCCGATCTACCAGGGCGACCGCAATTATTCGATTACCGCGCTAGACTCCTTCTCGGGCGCGCCGGCCGGATCGAGCTTTAGCAACCCAGCGGTCTTCACGTTGCTTGGCAATACCGGCGGTCGTGTGCAGGTGCAGCCGAGTACAGGAACGTTCGCAACCGGCCTCTATCAGCCGTTCAACTTCAATCCGTACAACGTGTTCCAGCTGCCCTTCAAACGCTACAACGCTTATGCGGCCGGTCATTACGAGATCGCCGACGACATCGAAGTCTATATGCGTGGACTCTACTCCAAGAATGTCACGCAGACGATCGTGGCGCCGTCCGGCGTCGCCGGCTCGAATGTCGTCATTCCGTTGTCCAACCCCTATCTGACCGGGGCCGAACGGAGCGTCTTCTGCGCGGACGCAGGCTATACGACAGCCGAATGTAGCGCAGCGGCGACGGCTACGAGCCCGTCGAGCCCCGCATATCGGACGGTGACCGAGGAACTGCGCTATCGATCGGTCGATGCCGGACCGCGTGTCGATCGTTACGAAACGCAGACGTTCGATTATCGCGGTGGCTTCCGCGGCAAGATCACCGATCACATCTCATTCGACGTCGCCGGGAGCTATGGCGAGAGCACCAACGACCATTACGAGCAGGGCTATTATTCGGTTTCGCGCGTACGCGACGCGCTGCTCGCCACGAACACATCGACCTGCCTGAGCGGCAATACCGGCTGCGTCCCGATCAACCTGTTCGGGG
This sequence comes from Sphingomonas nostoxanthinifaciens, assembly GCF_019930585.1. NCBI lineage: Bacteria > Pseudomonadati > Pseudomonadota > Alphaproteobacteria > Sphingomonadales > Sphingomonadaceae > Sphingomonas > Sphingomonas nostoxanthinifaciens. Next base: position 3,307,379 of record NZ_CP082839.1, read on the forward strand.
GCACCGGCTCCGTGACGTCGGCCATGAACGGCTATGTGACCGTGCCGGCATTCAGCGTGGTTCGGTCCTCGCTTGCGCAAGGATCGGCGCTCATCAACGGCGATGTTGGCTTCGCGAGCCCGCTCGCACATACGCCGATCAAATTCGCCGTCGGCGCCGATTATCGCGACTATCAGGCGTCGCAGGCGGGCGACATCGAGAAGACCACGCCGGGCGAGCTGGGATTGGACTCGACGCTGACCCCGTTCAGCGGCGGCTACAATGTCACCGAGGGCTTCGGCGAGCTCGTGGCGGCGCTGATCGAAGACAAGCCGTTCTTCCAGAACCTAACGCTCGAGACCGGCGTGCGCTATTCCCACTATCGCGTGGATGCGCCCAGCCACCCGACATCGAACACAACCACCTACAAGGCAGGCGGCGACTGGACACCGGTGGAGGGCGTCAAGTTTCGCGGCGTCTACCAGCACGCCGTACGCGCGCCGAACATCTACGAACTGTTCCAGCCCGCCAGTCCCGGCCTGACCAACCTTTCGTCCGATCCGTGCTCGGGGTCGAAGCCGGTCGGTAACGCGACGCTGACGGCGGTCTGCCTCGCACAAGGCGCGCCGGCGTCGTCGATCGGCAAGATCAGCGATCCGGCATCGGGTCAGCCCAACACCACTACCGCCGGCAACCTCGCGCTCAAGCCCGAAAAGTCGGACAGCTTCACGCTTGGCATGGTGCTGCAACCGCGCCAGTTCATTCGCGGCTTCTCGCTGACTGTGGATTACTTCCATATCAAGGTGACGCAGGCGATCACCTCGCTATCGCCGCTTGATGCCATCAGCGCCTGCTTCGGTAGCGTGACGGCCGCCAGCGCCACCAGCAGTTCATGCACCGCAATCCGCCGCAACCCCAGCACTGGCGCACTCGACGGCGATCCGGCGACGACCGGCGGCCTTTACCTCCCGCTGACCAATCAAGGCACGCTACTGACCGACGGCATCGATCTCGGCGCGAACTACAAGCACGACCTCGGGCCCGGCACGCTCAATCTGTCGTTCCAAGGGACGTGGACCCGTCGGGCGCTGTTCAAGGCGACGCCGACGGCGCTCAATCGCGAGTGCGTCGGCTTCTACAGCACCAATTGCGGCGGTGCCGGCGCGCCGGAGAAGGGATCGCTCCAGCCCAAATATACGTGGAATCAGCGCACCACCTATACGATCGGCAATGTCGATCTGTCGCTGCTCTGGCGCCACATCAGCAGCATGAAGCAAGAGCCCGACGACGCGTTGAACGGCGACGGCCCCGCTCTTCCTGCCTTCGCGAAGATCAAGGCGTTCAACTACTTCGACGCCAGCGTGCGGTTCGCAGCATCCAGCCACTTCACCTTCCTCGTGACGGTGCAGAACCTGGCCAACAAGCTGCCGCCGATCGTCGGCTACGATATCGGCTCGACCTTCTTCAACAGCGGCAACACCTATCCCTCGACCTACGATACACTTGGTCGGCGCTTCGGGGTGAGTGGACAGTTCAGCTTCTAGGATCGGAATCGCAAAGTTCGACACGGGTGAGCGGGCGTCCTATCTGGCGACCCGCTCCTTTTTCATTTGATCAACGGCGCCGGCAGGTCGAGCGCGATACCGGCCGATGCGGCGACCGCTTCCGCCCAGACTGCAACCTTCTCGATCTCGTCGGCATGGAGCGAGGCGGCGATGTCGATGGCCGCGCCGCGGTCGCGCGCGTCGAACGCGTTTCCAGTCTTGGAGTCGGTCGTGAAGGCGGGACCAGCCAAGATGGCGGGCACGTCGAGCGGCAATGTGAAAAGCTCGCCAAGTGCCCCCAATGCGTCAGCGGGTCGCGCCATCAGCAAATCGCTATCGAGGCTGCGCACACGCGTGGCGCCGAACCGCTCGATCAGGGTTCCGAACAGTGCGTGCTGCGCAAGCCACCCCACCGCCGCGACCTGAAGATCGGTTTGACGAAAATGGTCCTCAGCCAAAAACCCCATCCGAACGATCCCATCCGCCAGCTGCCCCGCGAGCAGCTCGCGCACCCACAGCCGCCCCCACATGCCTTTGCGCGCGACCGATCCCAGAAATACCCTCAGCGGCGCATAGAGCAGGACCGCGGCAATATTCGGCCCCATTGCGAGCATCGCCGGAGCGAGTGCGTTGACGATATTGGAAGGCTTAATCACGACCGCCTCGCCCGAAAGCAGCGGTCGCGCCAGCAAGGCCATCGCGTCGGCCAGCAGCGGCGCCACCCTCGCGGGATCCATGCCGCCGCGCCGACAGCCGACGACATCGTTCAACAGCACGGGCTCTTTCAGCGCCGTAGCGATCCCCGGCAGGTCCAATGCGCGCGCCAGTAGCGTCGAGCAGCAGAAGGCCGAATGCAAAATCAGCTTGAGAGGTGCTGGCGGCCGTGCCGCGGCGAGCAAGGCGCGGCGATGGACGACGATACGCGCGCGATCCGCCGGGAGATATTCGTCGGTGATGAAGGTCGACCCCGCGCGATCTGCCCGATCGAGGGACAGCATATGGATTGCGTCGGCCCCGGGATCATAGCGATGCGCCAGCCAGCGGCCGTCGCGCAGCAGCGCAGCATGATCGACCAGTCCGGCGCTGGGGTCAGAAAGACGATCCATCGCTCCGAGGCTAGATCATCGCGGTTGCAATCGCCACTGCCGGTTGTCGCGGCCCGTGAGCAAGATAGGATGCGGCGATGAGCCAAGCAGCAGAAGAGGCGCAACGCCTGATGACGGCCGCCGCCAACGCACGAAATCGCCACGAGACGGCCGAGGAGATCGCACTGCTCGAGCAAGTCGTCGCGCTGGTGCCGGAGCATGCTGCCGCTCACAACGCATTAGGCATGCGCGCCCTCGCGGCGTCCGAATTTGAGCGTGCGCAAATTCACTTCGCGCATGCCACGGCGGCCGATCCGGGCGCGATCGCGCTTTGGCTTAATCTCGCTGCAGCGGCGCGTGGATTGGGGGATGTGGCGACCGAACGCGACGCACTTCTTCACGCGCTCGAGAACGACCGTCGCGATTTGACCACCCTAGTCCGCCTCGCCGAGCTCCGACACCGGCAAGGCGATCTCACCGAAGCCGCCATGCGCTGGTCGGAAGTGCTCGCAGTCGCGCAGGCACAGCCCGAACGCAGCCCCGCATTGGAAGCGCTGATGCAGCGTGCCAGCGCCTTCGTCGCCAGGCGCAACGCCGACATAGCACGCCAGGTCAAAGACGCTCTGACCGCTGTGCCGCTCGAGCACAGCACGCTCGCGCGGCGACGCGTCGATGCCGCAATTGCGGCGATGTTCGGCCAGCGGGCAATCTACACCAACGTCTGTTCGGGCCTGCACGTCCCGTTCCTGCCCGCCGACGAATTCTTCGATCGCGACCTTTTCCCTTGGCTGCCTCAAATCGAGGAACAGACCGATGTCATCCGCCAGGAACTTCTAGCGCTGCTCGCAGACGATCGAGTCTTCGAACCTTACGTTACACTGGAAGCCGGCGCGCCGCCCAACCTTTGGTCGCCGCTCGATCGTTCGCCTGATTGGACGGCCTTCCACCTCTGGCGGCATGGTGAAGCATTGGAACACGCGCAAACGCGTTGTCCGCGCACCGCAGCGGCGCTTTCTGCCCTGCCACTCGCGCGCGTCAGCGGCCGAATGCCGACCGCATTTTTCTCGCTGCTCAAGCCGAAGGCGCATATTCCGGCTCACACCGGCGTCAGCAACGTCCGCGCAATCGTGCATCTTCCTCTTGTCATACCCCCCAATTGCCGATTCCGGGTGGGCGGCGAGACTCGATCATGGTGCGAAGGCAAGGCGCTTATTTTCGACGACACTATCGAGCATGAGGCTTGGAACGAAAGTGAGAGCCTTCGCGCCGTCCTGATCTTCGATGTCTGGAATCCACATCTCACCGCTTCCGAACGGATGTTGCTCACAAAATTCTTCGACACTGCCGACAATCAGAAGCAATTCGAATAAATTAGATCAAATCCGTTTGATATTATCGCAATAAGAGCTGATTATTCACATCCTTCCTTGAGCGAACGGCAGCTGCTACTGGGCCCAATACTACGGACTTGCTCGCGTTCTTGATCCCATTCGCGCTTGGTTTTGCACACGCGATATTGATCCACAAGCGAACCGGTGCGGGTAAACTGAACACAAACTCGTTTGCTACCCGGATCCGGAGTCGACGTCTTTCCCGGTCCGATCGCTAGGTCGGCCGGTGGTTCAGCTGCTATTGCGATCAATGGCATGCCCAAGGACAGGATCAGCACCAAGCGCCACATCGAGATCCTCCAGTTTCCGTTGCTCACATGCTTAGACCTGTCACGCCTTATCGTGCCGGAAATCACGCACTGCAACGATGCCGTTCCCATGGAATGACGCAACAGCGTAGCTGCTGTCGTCCAGCCAAACTGGGCCGCTAGTCGCTCCTCAAAAAGAGCCCTGCAGTCCCCACCTCCACGCGCCTGCGTGCGGCAATCTCGTCGTCTCCGAAACGGTCGACCGCCCACGACAGCGCGGTCACCAATTCGAAAACCTCGTCGGCCTCGATTGCTGACACGGCAGCGCCCGCAGCCTTAGCCTGATCGAGAAGCTCGCCGGTCTGCCGCACGAGCATGGAAACCGCCTGGTTCATCGATGATCCCGGCGCGGCGCGCGCTTCGGCGACGCAATGCGGCAGATCATGCCAGATGCGAAGCCGCCAAGTCAGCCGAACCAGCCATTCGGCGAGGGCTATGCGCGGGGAATGCTCGCGAGCCAGCGTTTCCGCTTCGGCCAGTGCCTCGTCGAGGTCCGCCTCCATCACGGCCGCCAGCAGATCGTCGCGGGTCGGAAAGTTCCGGTATAGCGTTGCGTTTCCCACCCCTGCCCGAAGCGCGATCCCGTCCAGCGAGGCCAGCACCCCGTCGCTCGCAAAAACCTCGCGGGCCGCTTGCAGAATGGCGTCGCGGTTTCGGCGGGCGTCAGCCCGCATCGGGCGAAACACCGCCGCGGTCAAAATTCACCCATCATGGAATTCAGCCTTGACGATATGGGGACACTCCCCAGATAAAGACGGGGATAATCCCCACTTCCTTCCGGAGTAGATCATGACCTCACCAGTCGGCAAGCCGAACCTCTCGCTCGAGGGCCGCACTCTCCTCATCACCGGCGCGAACGGCGGCCTCGGAGAGCAGTTTGTGCTGCAGGCGCTCGAGCGCGGTGCGGCGAAGATTTACGCCGCGGCGCGAACGCCCAAGGGCTGGACGGACGCCCGCATCCAACCTCTCCAACTCGACATCACCAACGCAGATTCCGTATCACGCGCGGTCGAGGCAGCATCCGACGTCGACCTTTTGATCAACAACGCTGCCGTTGCTCCAGCGAATGACGCCCTCTCCGGACCGGAGGATGACGCCCGGTCCATCTTCGAAACCAATTTCTTCGGTACGCTTCGCGTCGCCAACGCGTTTGCCTCTGTTCTCGCCGCGAACGGTGGCGGAACGATGCTGAACATCGTGTCCCTCGCTGCGTGGGTTCCGATGCCTACTGTATATGCGGCGTCGAAAGCGGCGATGTGGTCGGCGACCAACGGGCTGAGGATGGAGCTGGAAGGCAAAGGCACGAAGGTGATCGGCCTCTATGTCGGAATGATCGATACGCCGATGGCAGCGCAATACGATGTTCCGAAGACCAGTGCGGCGAGCGTCGTCGCCCAAGCCTATGACGGCATCGGGGCGGGCGCGCTCGAAGTGCTTGCCGACGATCTGACTGTTGATCTCAAAGCCAGAATGGGCGCGCCGGCCGAAATATTTTATCCGCAGGTCCACGAGCAGCTTCGAGCCTTTTTCGCCTGAGCGCTCGATAACGTCGTCTCCGATAGCGACACACCGTGGCTGCACGGGCAGTCACGGTGCGCCCGAGTTATAGCTGAACTTCGATGACTGACACACATCGTCGAACATAATATTGTTCTGCGCTCTAAATGTGGTCGTCTAATCAATACCGAGATTCGCCACTCAAGCATCGCACAGCCCTACAAGCAACTATCCTTGTCATTCCTCAACTACGACTTCTCATTGATGTTGATTTAAAGGACGCGTTAGCGGTCAGATCTGGCGAATGAACAATTTCAAGCGGAGGTTTTCTTCTGGATCGCTCTCTGTGAGCCATGCAACAACGGGTACCCGTCACCCCCATCGAATCGCATTGGGTGGAAGTTCTCAGTCAGTCTGTAAATCGGACAACCTACCTACGAACGATTTGGGCGTATTTCGTATTTCGTCGTTTAAAAAACGGACGCCATAATACGTTCAACAACTCGCCCAAGGAGAAAAGCCACCTCGTATTACCTTAACGATGGCGACCGCCTCGCTACGGCATCGCGCGCCGCGTGAAGCGCTACCAGGCCGGGGCATATTTCAGGGCCTCGTCATATTTCGCCAGAGCGCCTTTCCGATCGCCTGCGCGTGCCAGCAGATCGCTCCAGGCTTTCAGCGGATCGGAATAATGCGGTGCCTTGGCATTGGCCGAGGCGAAGTCAGCCTGGGCGGCGCGCAATTGCCCTTGCGACAGTTCAAACAGGCCACGATGCAGGTCGAGAGCCGCTATGACCGCTGAGACCCAGAGTCCGTCGTTCGTACGTCTTCCTCGCTCTCCGACTCCGGACACCTACTCATCTCGGCAGGGCGGCGGCTTTCGGCGAAGCGGATCATGGGCCTGAACGGCTCGGGGCTGGAATCCGGTCAGACGGCTTTCGGCATCGCTCTTTAACAAGCCGACATTCCGGAGCGGCCTTTGCATCAGCGAAGCCGACGATCTCACAGCAGGGCGACGATCGTTGCAAAAGAAGGTCATTTTGCGCCGACGAAGGTCAGAACCTAAATGCGCAGATCGAGCATGAAGAACTGATTGTGAGCGCTCGGCTGATAGTCGCTGAAGGCACCACACGATACGAACCCAGCGCTGCGATAGAGCGAGATCGCTGGAACATGCAACGTCGCGGTGCCCGTCTCCAAGCTAAGCCGTTCGTAGCCACGCTTTCGGGCTTCGGCGACGATGTGTGCGAGTATGGCTCGGCCTACGCCCTTGCCGCGAGCTACGGGAGATGCGCGCATCGACTTCACTTCGCCATGAGACGGGCTGAGCTGCTTCAGGGCGCCAAAGCCCGCGAGCATGTCGTCATCCCAAGCAGTCCAGAAGGTGACGCTTGGCGCAGATAGGCCGGATGCGTCGAGGGCAAACGCATGCTCGGCCATCACATCCTGAAGCTCTCGCAGATGATGCGCCAGCAGCTCAGTCACATGAGGTGCGGCCGGGTCGTCTTGTCTTATTTCCATAACCGCCCCTTTCACAGGTCCCGCCATTATCGCGCCAGCGCGGTCTGGCAAGGATTTGACGCGCGTCGCAAGAAGGGGCTCTTACGCATCGCTTACGACGCCGTTTTCAAGACGATGAAATTTGACGACCGGTGGCGTCAACAGGGCGCGGTCGCCCGGCAGGTCCGTGGCGGTCAGAACCCAATTGCGGACACTCCCGACAGCCAGAACGCCTCTTAAAAAAGGACGCTCGTTCATGGAAAACCTCTCGGCGGCGATCACGTCGGTCGCCCCCCTATTAATCGGAGAGAAGTCGCCAATGATCTGATTGCCGCGGGCCCATCTCGTGTCCGGGATCGTTCAAGCATCTCCCATCAAGGAAATCCCATGAACCGCGATCACGACATCTCCGTCCTCAATGGACTGACGAAGACGACTCTCGACAGCATGAAGGGCTACGAGGATGCCGCAAAGGACGCGGAGAGCACCCGCTTCGCCACCATGTTCGCTGACTTCGCCCGAGATCGTGGCGAAGCCGCTCGTGCATTGCAGGCCGAAGTCGCGCGTCTGGGCGGCACGCCAGAGACCGGCAGCAGTTTCCTGGCTGCCGCTCACCGCACCTTCCTCGACGTGAAGCAGGCCTTCACGTCGAACGATGACAAGGCGATCGTCATCGAAGTCGAGCGTGGCGAAGACCACATCAAGGCGAAGTTCGAGGATGCCCTCAACGATGCCGAGCTCGCGGCTGAGAGCAACGCGGTAATCCGCGAGGCCTTCACGACGGTCCGCCAAGGCCACGACCAGATGAGCGCGCTCAAGCACAGTCTGGCATAATGATGGCTCGGGGCCGGCCCGCCGATCGAGCCGGCCCCGCTATGCGCACATTGCGCGCGTCGGTCGATGCGCAATGCTGGATCGTCGCTTGCGACTGACCATCCGTCACGAGACGCGCTACCGCTACAAGCGCCCGGTGACGCTCCAGCCGCATCGGTTGATCGTGACGCCATACGACGGCGAGCATCTGACGACCTTGTCCCGGTCGCTGCGCTTCCAGCCGGACGCCGACGTAGCCTGGACCGTCGACGTCTTTGGGAATTTCATCGCCGCGGCCACATTCGATGAACCGGCCTCCGAACTGGTCATCGTCGCAGCTGCCGAGGTTGAGCAACGCGCGCCGGAATGGCCGGTCTTCGCCATAGATCCGACGGCCCATACCTATCCTTTTACCTACTCGCTTGACGACGTCATCGATCTTGGCGGCCTGGCGCAGCCGGACTGGCTGAAGCCGGGTGGCGAGCGCGTTGCCGACTGGGCACGCGGCTTCGTCATGGGGTCGCGGACGGACACATTGTCGCTGCTCAAGGATCTCAACATCGGCATGCTCGCCAACATCACGTACCGTTGGCGGGATGAGGAAGGCACGCAATCGCCGGCAGACACGCTCGACATCGGCAGCGGCTCCTGTCGCGACATAGCCGGTCTGTTCATCGAGGCGGCCCGCCACCTCGGCTTCGGTGCGCGAGCGGTTTCAGGTTACCTCATCGATCTCGATCAGGCTCCCGACAATCCCGGCTCGACGCACGCCTGGGCCGAGATCTACTTGCCCGGTGCCGGATGGATCGCCTTCGATCCGACCAATGCCCGAGTGGGCAACGCGCACCTGATCCCCGTAGCCGTCGCCCGACTGAACCGGCAGATCATGCCCGTGACGGGCGGCTATCTCGGTGATGCGGAGGATTTCGACGGCATGGACGTATCCGTGCGCGTCCGGCGCGCCGATCTGTCGCCTGCCGGATAGTCGCCGAGACGATCGTTCACGAACACATCCTCGACCGTCCAACGGCGCTTGGATAAACCCTGCTCCCAATGATAGCGCAGAAAGGCGTCGAACGCGGCGCGGTTACGCCGGATGCCGCAGGGCCACCAATCGTCGCCCAGCGGCCTGTGGCTCGCGGTGATGAGGGCAGCCAGCGACGGCGCAGGGCTGCGCCCTAGTGCGGCCAGCGAAACGCGATCTCATAGAGGCCGATGGCCACTTCAAAAGCAATGAGTCCGATTACGGATAGCTCAAGGCGCAACGAGCGTTTGTCCTGCACCAGGTCCAGCAGCCACTCGGCCGAGTCACCGAGCATTTCGAGCTTCCGTTCGATGGTGCGCGTGCGATCGCCCAACTCGTATTCAGCCTCAAGGCGTCCGTAGAGACGATCGAGCTCGGGATGCTCCCAGAGCAGATCCGGCTTCTCGCCGATGCGCGCGCGTCCGACGACACGGTGCTGGGCGGAGAGAATGCTGCCGATCTGGCGCATGATCTGACGGATGGGAAGATGGGCGCGGCCATGCTCCCGCATGTCGGTGAGAAGCGGCTCGATCCGATCAAAAGCGTCCTCGATGCGCATCTCGTCGCGCGCGAGGACCACGGAGCGCGCGAGAACCGTGGCGGCAAGCAGCAACCGCTCGCGAGTTGCCTCTCGCAGCCGGATGCGTCCGTCGGCGGATACGGTTTCCTCGCCGCCGTCACGCAATTCGATGCGTGCAGTTTCGATCTCCGGGGTGGCCGGCGGATCGACGGCGTGCGGCGCAACCTGCGCCAGGATCAGCGCCTCTTCTGCGGGCGTTGCGCCCACGAGGACGACGGCGCCGTAGCGGAAGACGAAGGCACCCGCGCCCTTCAGCTCGACCGTCTCGGGATCGCCGAATCCGGCAAGCGCGCGCATGTCGATGCGCGTGCCCAGAAGATGCGCGCGCATCTCGATCTGGTCGCCTCGTCCGGGCAGCGGTGCGACGAGCGCCTCCGGCACGCCGGTCGGACGCAGGGTCAGTGTGTCGATCACGAATTTATCCTCATTGTCGAGTTCCCCTCGAGAGCCGCTATGCTCCCCGCAATCCAGCGCAGCCACACACCAGCCAGCCGGCGACGGCGTTCCGCTGCAGGCGGCTGACGCTTCCGGCAAGAAGCCTGAGGCGCAATTCGAACGACCGTCCGCGCCGATCATCCGCCATGTTGGTCATCCTTTTCGATGAATGGAGGGAACGCGATCCTGAGCACGGATCCCACACGCTTTCAGGAATTGCTCCTGATCGCGATCCCGATCACCCTTGCGCGACAGAATTAGTGCCCAGAGCGCGACAGCGATCCGAGCAATATTTCACGGCGCCCCAGTCGCGCTCCCACTTCTTGCGCCAGGCGAACGGCCGGTGGCAGGCTACGCAGACCTTGGTCGGCAGATGAGGTTTTTTGTGCGGCATGCCACGCATAACGCACGTCGTGCCGCGATATACCCGGTAGCGGCCTGTATCGCCGAGTTTGGCCCGGTTCTGGTCGATCGTACCCGCGCGGCTCAGTCTGAATCCGCCGCACCCGCGGTTGGTCCGCCCCTTAGCGCGTGCGGCAGAAACCGGCCACTTGAGCTGCTGCCGGTTCCGTGGACACCGAGATAAGGTGTTTTTGGAACCGGAGGGTGACAATGCAGCGACGGAAGTTCAGCGGCGAGTTCAAGGTCGAGGCGGTGAAGCTGGTACGAGATCGGGGCGTCTCGGTGGCACAGGCGGCGCGGGATCTCGATGTTCACGAGAACGTGCTGCGTAAATGGGTTCGGGATCACGAAGCCGGTCCGGGATCGGCCTTTCCAGGGCACGGTGTGATGAAGCCCGAACAGCAGGAGATTGAGCGGCTGCGCCGCGAGATAGTGAAGCTCAAGTCGGAGCGCGACATCCTAAAAAAAGCGGCGGCCTACTTCGCAAGGGACTCGATATGAAGTTCGGGTTCATCGCGAAGCACCGAGGGGTCTGGCCGGTATCGTGGTTATGCGAGACGCTCGGTGTTTCGCGCAGCGGCTTTCACGCCTGGCTCGTACGCGAGCCGAGCGCCCGTGCGCTTAACGACGAAGAGCTTGGCGGGAAGATCCGGGCCAGCTTCATCTCAAGTTATCGAACCTATGGTGCGCGGCGCGTCTGGCACGACCTTCTGGCCGAAGGCCTTTCATGCGGCCTGCACCGGGTCGAGCGGCTGATGCAGTTGCATGGCCTCAAAGCACGCCCCCGACGACGCGGGCTGCCAAAGGACGCCGGCGAACGCTCGGTCATCGCCGGCAATGTGCTCGATCGCCAGTTCACGGCCAATGCGCCGAACCGGAAGTGGGTCGCGGACTTCACCTATATCTGGACAGCGGAAGGCTGGCTTTATGTTGCTGCCGTCATCGACCTGTTCTCCAGGCGCGTGGTCGGCTGGTCGATGAGCGACACGATGACGGCCCAGCTTGTGACCGATGCGCTGATGATGGCAATCTGGCGTCGCGGAAAGCCCGACGCCCTGCTGCATCACTCGGATCAGGGCAGCCAATATACGAGCGAGCAGTTCCAGCGGTTGATGGCCGACAACGGGGTCACATGTTCTATGAGCCGATCCGGCAACGTCTGGGATAACGCCGCGATGGAGAGCTTCTTCTCCTCGCTGAAGACCGAACGGATCGCCCGCAAAACCTATCGCACGCGAAATCAGGCACGGGCCGAGGTGTTCGATTACATCGAGCGCTTCTACAACCCAACGCGCAGGCACTCGACCTTGGGGTATCTCAGCCCCATCGACTTCGAGAAGCAGGCTAATGTAGCCTAACTCGGTGTCCGCGGAACCGGCAGCAGCTCAACTCGCCCGGCGAGAGCTAAGCATCAGTCGCGCGAAATGGGCAGTCCCGCGAGGAGCGGAGCGTAGGCGGCGAGCCTGCGTGATACGAACTCGGTGAAGAGCCGGACGCGGGCTGTCTTGCGGGTCTCGCCCTGGGTGAGAAGCCAGAGCGTCCCATACAGGTGTAGATCGGTGCCCGGCACTCTGGCCAATGCGGGGTCGGCGTCTCCGACGAAACACGGCAGCGCTCCGATCCCGAGTCCTTGCCGTATGGCAACGATCTGAGCCGCCGCGTCCGTGGTTCTGAAAGGAACCGCCGTAGTGCGAACCTCGCCCTCACCGGCCCACTCCGGAATGTCAATCGGCTCGGGAAGTTGACCCCGTATCGGCGTGCAACTTTGACCCCCTTTTCTGATGGGCAGCCGGGTTGTCCCGGTAGTCCACAGGAGGGCCCCACGGCCGGCGCCGCGCGCCGCCACGAGCGCAGGCGGTGACGGCCGTGGGAGGTGCCTGTGGACCCACCGGGTCAACCCGGGGGATGGGGGTCCGGGGGAAGGGTTTCAGGCGGCTTCGCGGTTCTTGAAGCGCCAGCTCTCGTTGCCGGTCTCGACGATGTCACAGTGGTGGGTGAGCCGGTCGAGGAGCGCGGTCGTCATCTTGGCGTCGCCGAAGACCGTGGGCCACTCGCCGAAGGCAAGGTTGGTCGTCACCACCACTGAGGTCCGTTCGTAGAGCTTGCTGACGAGGTGGAAGAGCAGCTGGCCGCCCGAGAGCGCGAAGGGCAGGTAGCCAAGCTCGTCGAGGATGACGAGGTCGAGCCGCGACAGGTGGTCGGCGATGCGCCCAGGGCGCCCGGCACGGGCCTCGGCCTCGAGCTGGTTCACGAGGTCGACGGTGTTGTAGAAGCGGACCCTCGCTCCGGCCCGGACGCAGGCACGCCCCATGGCGATGGCGAGATGCGTCTTGCCCGTCCCGGTGCCGCCGACCAGCACGACGTTGCGCTGCGCCTCGAGGAAGGCACCCGTGCCGAGATCGCGGACCAGGCCTTCGTTGATGCCGGTGCCGGCGAAGTCGAAGTCGGCGAGCTCCTTGGCGAGCGGCAGCTTGGCGGTCGTCATCTGGTAGCGGATGGAGCGGGCCTGCTTCTCGTCTATCTCGGCCTTGAGCAGGTCGCCGACGACGCGCTGAGCGGAGTGCTGCCGCTTCACGGCATCGGCGACGACCTCGTCATAGGCATGGCGCATGCCGACGAGCTTCAGCGTTCCCATCATCTCCAGGATGGCGTGACGTTCCATAGGACCTCCTCAGGCTGTCGTAGCGGGCGCAGTCGGCGACGGGCTCGCGGCCGAGCCGCAGAGCCTCGGGCGTGGCGATGGTGGCGGGAGCGGCGGTCTGGCGCTGGCGGGTGAGCACGTTGAGCACGACGTCGCGGCTGACGGTGCCGCCGGCGAGCGCCTCGGCACAGGCCGCCTCAACGGCATCCAGCCCGTCCGTCGTCACCGCCGCCAGGATGCCCACCATCTGGCGGTCGCCGTCGGCATGGCCCGCCAGCCTCCGCCTGACGCGTTCCAGCGCCACCGGCAGCGGCCAGTCCTTGAAGGGGGCGCCGTTCCTCAACGCGCCGGGCTTGCGTGCCAGGACGGGCACATAGTGCCACGGGTCGTAGACCGTCTGGTCGCGGCCGAAGCGCCGGGCATGCTCGCCGACGACCTCGCCCTCCTGCCGGATGACGATGCGCTCGGCATAGGCGTGCACCTCGACCGGGCGCCCCGCCGCCTTCGCGTGCACCGAGTATTTATTGTAGTCGAAGCGGACCAGCAGCGTCTTCGACACCGCCGCTGGCAGGGCGTGGAAGCCGTCAAAGGGTCCGCGGTAGGCGATGAGCGCAGGCCGGTCGGCCGCCTCGAACACCTGCTGGACCGTGCAGTCCCTGAGCTCGGGATGCGCGGCACGCTGGGCATGGACGGTGCAGCGGTCGAGCAGCCAGGCGTTGAGCTCGTCGTAGCTCCTGAAGCGCAGCCGCGGCGTGAAGAAGCGCTCGCGCACCAGCCCGACCTGGTTCTCGACCTGCCCCTTCTCCCAGCCCGATGCCGGCGTGCATGCCACCGGCTCGACCAGGTAGTGGCCGCACATCTGCTGGAAGCGCCGGTTGTAGCGCCGCTCACGACCGACGAAGATGGCGTCCACCGCGGTCTTCATGTTGTCGTAGATGCCGCGCTGACAGGCGCCGCCGAAGAAGGCGAACGCCCGGTCGTGGGCGTCGAACACCATCTCCTGGCTCTCGCGCGGGTAGGCCCGCACGAAGAACATCCGACTGTGGCAGAGCCGCATGTGCGCGACCTTCACCGTCGTCGTCACGCCCGCCATGACGACGACCTCATGGCTCCAGTCGAACTGGTAGGCCTCGCCCGGCGCAAAGCTCAGCGGCACGTAGGCCGCCGCCGTGACCGCCGACCGCTCACGCTGCCATGCCGTGGCATAGCGGCGAACGGCATCGTAGCCGCCACGGTAGCCTAGCCCCTGAAGCTCCTCGTACACCCGGACCAGCGTCAGGCGCTCGCGCCGCTGCTTGCGCTCGTTGGCCTCCAGCAGCCGCTCGAGATCCGCCGACCATGGCCCAAGCTTCGGCAGCGGCTGCACCGTCCGCTCGTAGGAGAAGTCCGTCTCGCCGGACCGCAGCACCTTGCGCACCGTGTTCCGCGACACCCGCAGGTCGCGCACGATCTCCTTGATGCTCTTACCCTTGACGTAGAACTCGCGCCGGATGCGCGCCACCGTCTCCACGACCAGCATTCTCCCCGACCGCTCCTGCGCAAAGCGCCGGGCGTGAACCGCTCAGTTCAGGGGGGTCAATTTTGCACGCCGATCAGCCCCGAACGGGGTCAACATTGCAGGCCGATTCACAGTCGATGCCGCCATCGTCGATGGCGTGGCTTCGCTGATGACCATGTTCGCCGGACTGCTCCCTGCGGGACGAATATCGCTTGCGCGAGACGAAAATATCCTCGGCGGCGCAGCGCCGTACTACCGCTCTTATTTGTGCGCCGACGGCAAAGAGATTTCGGTCGGCGCGATAGAGCCTCAGTTCTTCGCGGCACTGCTCGAGCGCCTCGGGCTCGACGCTTTCATGGCCGACCAGAACCGCAAGGAGCGCTGGGCCTTTTTGACCCGGGCGTTGCAAGAAATCTTCCTCACGCAGCCGCAAATCCATTGGATCCGATTGTTCGAAGGTACGGACGCGTGCGTCGCGCCCGTACTGGAACTCAACGAAGTTGTTTCCCACCCGCACGTTCAGGCAAGGCACTCATACGAAGTGCGCGATGGCGTCTTGCACGCCATGCCCGCTCCCCGCTTTTCCCGGACCCCGGGTGCGATCCGTCGTTCCGCCAGCGGCGCGGACCTGCTCGCCGCATGGAAGGCCCCGAGGCCAGCGGAAGAAGCGCCGGCGGGGCGCGCGCGCCAGCAATATGCCAATGATTCTAAAAGCTCGCCGGAGATCGGTACGTGACGATAATACCCGATAGACAGGCGATCGACGTCGGCATTCTCGTGACCGACATCGATCGCAGCCTTGCCTTTTACCAAGGGGTTCTGGGGCTCGAGAAGGTGGAGGAAATCGAGGTCTGGTTCGGTCGCTTCCACCGCCTCCGGTTCGGCGACAGCTTCGTCAAGCTGGTGGATCCGCACGTACCGGCCGCCGCCAATCCGCCGAAGCTCGAGGCGCAGACAGGCATGCGCTACCTGACCTTCCCGGTTCGAAATATCGACGAAATCTGCGCCGTCTGTGAGCGGGCCGACGTGCCGTTCGAGAAGCCGAAGTTTGAGCTGCGGCCGGGGGTTATCATTGCGATGGTTCGCGATCCCGACGGTACGATCGTCGAGTTCATCGAGCGGCGTTGAACGCCTTCCAGCACTCCATCGGCACCTTCCGCCCATCATTATAATAAAGGACAGCTTACATGGCACAGTCCCGCAAGGTTATCGTCTCCTGCGCCATCACGGGATCGATACACACTCCGTCGATGTCGCCCTTCCTGCCGATCACTGCCGCCGAGATCGCCGAGTCCGCGGTCGGTGCGGCAGCAGCGGGAGCCGCGATCGTCCACCTGCACGCCCGGGATCCCGCGACCGGCCGGCCCGACCAACGGCCGGAAGCATTTCTGCCGTTCCTCCAGACGATCAAACAATCCAGCGATGTCGTGATCAATCTCACGACTGGAGGTTCGCCGGCCTTGCTGGTCGACGAGCGGGTCAAGCCGGCTGCGCAATTCCGCCCGGAGGTCGCGAGCCTCAACATGGGATCGATGAACTTCGGTCTGTTCCCGATGCTCAAGCGATACAAGGATTTCAAATACGATTGGGAGAAGCCCTACTTAGAAGGATCGGAAGATTTGATCTTCCGCAACACGTTCCGCGACATCGCGTACGTTTTGAAGGCGTGCGGCGACGCTGGAACGCGCTTCGAGTTCGAGTGCTACGATACCGCGCACCTCTACAACTTGGCACATTTCGTCGAACGTGGCCTGGTGAAGCCGCCTTTCTTCGTTCAGAATGTGTTCGGTATCCTTGGCGGCATCGGCCAGCATCCCGAGGATATCCTCCACATGCACCACACGGCCGTTCGCCTGTTCGGCGATGACCTGCGCTGGTCGGTGCTGGGCGCCGGGCGCAGCCAGATGCAGATCGCTGCAACGGCCGCTGCGATGGGCGGGCATGTCCGCGTCGGGCTGGAGGACAATCTCTGGATCGGGCCCGGCAACCTTGCGGAGACCAACGCCGAGCAGGTCACGAGGGTGCGGCAGATCATCGAAGGTCTCGGCCTAGAGGTCGCCACACCGGATGATGCGCGCGAAATTCTGGCGCTCAAGGGCGCGGATCAGGTTTCTTTCTGATGAGGGCGGTCCAGGATGAGGAGGGAGCGGCAACGGAGCCCTTGCGAAGCGAGGCGTCATGCGTCTGCGGGGAACTGCGCGTCACCGTCGAAGGGCCGCCTTCGGTCGTGTCAAGCTGCTGCTGCCGCGCGTGCCAGCGCCGGAGCGGAAGCCTCGTGGCCGTCCAGGCTTTCTACGGCGTTGAGCAACTCCTCACGGTGATGGGACCGTCACAAACATTCACACGCGGCGGCGACAGCGGCGCAAATGTAACTTTCCACTTCTGTCCCAAATGCGGCACCACCGTGTACTGGTTTCCCGAGTTTCGCCCGGAAAAGGTCGCGGTCGCGGCGGGCGCTTTCGCAGACAAGAGCTTTCCCGCTCCGGGGCGCCTCGTCTGGACTGATTTCAAACATCCCTGGGTACAGGTGCCGTCAGGAACTGCGGAATATCCCGGTAACGCGCCTTATGCGGGATCTTTCGAAATTGAAGATGATCGGAGAGCGCGTCCATGATCCTGACCGAGACGCAGGAGGCCATCCGCGAGAGCGTGCGCAGCTATGCACAGGACCGACTACGCCCCGAAACAAGGCGTTTCGAGGCTGCTGGCGGATATCCGGACGGCCTTTTTACAGAACTGGCTTCGCTGGGATTGCTCGGCATGACCGCGCCAGAGGGGATAGGCGGCACCGAGGCCGATATGGTCAGCTACGCTTTGTCTCTTATCGAGATCGCGGCTGCGGATGGTCCACTCTCTACCATCATCTCCATCCAGAACAGCCTGATCGTGTCGGGCATCCTGCGGTACGGCAGTGAGGCACAAAAGGCCCGCTTCCTTCCGGAGTTGATCTCCGGTCGGATGATCGGCGCGTTTGCCCTGACGGAGTCCGATGCAGGTTCAGACGCCTCAGCGCTGCGCAGCCGAGCTGAAAAGATCGAGGACGGCTGGCGCATCAGCGGTGCCAAGCAGTTCATCACCTCCGGAAAGATCGCTGGCGTGGCGATCATATTCGCAGTCACCGATCCCGCGGCGGGGAAGAAGGGCATCTCCGCCTTCCTCGTGCCCACCGACACACCAGGCTACGTCGTCGACAAGGTTGAAAACAAATTGGGCCAGGCCGCCTCGGACACCTGCGCCTTGCGATTCGATGATATGGTGGTTGGCGAGGACGCGCTGTTCGGCCTGCAGGGACAAGGCTATCGCATCGCCCTTTCCAACCTGGAAACTGGCCGCATCGGTATCGCAGCGCAATGTATCGGTATGGCTCAGGCCGCGCTCGAGATCGCCGTTGCATACGCCAAGGATCGCCAGTCGATGGGCAAGTCGATCATCGAGCACCAGGCAGTAGGGTTCCGACTGGCCGACATGGCCGCAAGACTGGAAGCGGCGCGCCAACTCGTCTTGCATGCTGCTTCGCTCAAGGACGCAGACCGTTCCTGCCTGACCGAAGCTTCGATGGCGAAGCTCGTCGCGTCAGAAACGGCCGAGGCAGTCGTCTCGGCGGCGATCCAGACGCTCGGCGGCTACGGCTATCTGGAGGAATTCGGCTTGGCAAAAATCTATCGCGATGTCCGGGTCTGCCAAATCTACGAAGGTACGTCGGACATCCAGCGCATGGTGATCGCCCGTGCCCTCTAATATCAAGGAGCAGATGAGAATGAGCGTCGATCCCATCGTCATTATAGGCTGCGCGCGCACGCCGATTGGCGGCTTCCAAGGCGCGCTGGCGGGTGTCGCCGCGCCGGACCTTGGCGCCGTTGCGGTCCGGGCTGCCGTCACGCGTGCCGGCGTTTCACCGCGCGACATCGAACGAATCTATATGGGGTGTGTACTGCCCGCTGGGTTAGGACAGGCACCGGCGCGCCAAGCGGCGCTGAAGGCCGGCCTGCCCGAAACGGTTGAAGCGACCACCGTCAACAAGATGTGTGGGTCCGGTATGCAGGCAGCGATCATGGCCGTCGAAGCGCTGGCCGCTGGCGCGGTTGACATCATAGTCGCGGGCGGGATGGAAAGCATGACCAATGCGCCCTTCCTGTTAGCCAAGCATCGGGCCGGGCAGCGTATAGGTCATGACGTCATCATCGACTCGATGATGATCGACGGCCTCGAAGATGCCTACGACCGCGGGAAGCCGATGGGCGCGTTTGCGGAGGATAGCGCACGCGACTACCAGTTTACTCGTGCCGAGCAGGAGGAATATGCACTACTCAGCCTGGAGCGGGCCAAGGAGGCCATCGCTTCTGGAGCTTTTGCCGACGAAGTGACACCCGTCGCCGTCCCTGGTCGCGGCGGAGATACCCTTGTCGACGAAGACGAACAGCCTGCCAAAGCACGGCCGGACAAGATCCCGTCGCTAAAGCCCGCATTCGCTAAAGATGGCACGATAACTGCGGCGACGTCGGCGTCGATCTCGGACGGCGCGGCAGCACTGGTCCTTACGCGGCAATCCGTTGTCGATGCTCACAAACTAACGCCCGAGGCGGTCATCGTGGCTACGGCGGCTCACGCCCATGAACCAGCCCGCTTCACGACGGCTCCGGTCTTCGCCATCCGCAAGTTATTAGATAAGACAGGATGGTCCATCGATAACGTGGATCTGTTCGAGGTCAACGAGGCCTTTGCCACGGTGGCGATGATCGCCGAACGCGACCTTGCTATTCCGCGAGGCAAGCTAAACGTCAACGGCGGCGCAACCGCCTTAGGTCATCCGATCGGTGCCTCGGGTGCGCGGATTCTGGCGACGCTTATCGCCGCTCTGAAGCGGCGACGGTTGAGACGCGGCATCGCAGCGCTTTGCATCGGCGGAGGCGAAGCCACTGCCATTGCCGTCGAGATAGCTGGGGCAAATTGATCTATGGAAGTCAATGGAGCAGCCGCAATCGTTACGGGCGGCGGATCGGGCCTTGGGAGGGCGACGGCAGAAATGCTGGCCCTGCGCGGGGCCAGGGTGACCATCTTTGATCTTGACGGTGAAACCGGCCGAGCAACAGCGCAGGCAATCGATGCGGACTTTCAACAGGTCAACGTTAGCGACGAGGCAGCGATCACGCAGGCAATCGCCGCGGCGGCGGCACGGCAGGGGGTTGCTCGTGTCCTCGTTAACTGTGCCGGCATCGCTCCCGCGGCACGCATCGTCGACAAGGCTGGATCACCGCACGTCCTTGAAAGCTTCCGTCGGGTCGTCGAGGTCAACCTGATCGGCACGTTCAACATGGTTCCGAAGGTTGCCGCGCGAATAGTAGCTGCGCGCTTCGAGGATGAAGAGGCAGGCGTCATCATCAACACGGCTTCGGTGGCTGCGTTCGATGGACAGGTTGGCCAAGCCGCCTACGCTTCCTCAAAAGCCGCTGTCGCTGGCCTCACACTGCCTGCCGCGCGCGATCTCGCGCAGCACCGCATCCGCGTCATGGCGATTGCGCCAGGCATATTCCTGACGCCGATGATGGGCACATTCCCGCGGGAGATGCAGGACTCCCTCGGAGCACAGGTGCCGCACCCCAGCCGTTTGGGCCGACCGTCCGAGTTTGCCGAACTTGTTCGGTCGATAGTGGAAAACCCTATGTTGAATGGCGAGGTCATCCGGCTCGACGGGGCGATCCGAATGGCGCCCCGATAGCCCCCCAAGTTGCCTGCCTTGCGCACATCAACGAATACGAGAAGGAATATCTGTATGGACCTGCAACTTACAGGGCGACGAGCGCTGATCACCGGTGGCAGCAGAGGCATTGGTTTAGGCATCGCGCGGAGCTTGGCAGCGGAGGGAGTTAACCTTGTGCTTATTGCAAGGGACGACACACGATTGTCGCACGTTGCGAGCGAAATTTGCAGTGAGTTTAACGTGGATGTCCGTACACACTCCGCCGATCTTTACGAAAATCACGCTGCCGACGACATCGCGTCGAAACACGCCGATGTCGATATCTTGGTCAACAATGCCAACACGCCCTCCGGCGGGTCGCTGGAGTCTGTTTCGGACGAGCAGTGGATGCATAACTGGTCGCTCAAGCCGTTCGGATACATTCGTATGATGCGGGCTTTTGTCCCCATCCTCCGCGCAAGAGGCGGCGGCGTCATCGCAAACATGATCGGTGCAATTGGGCAGCTGCCTTCGAATAAAGCAATCTATTCTGCCGCGAGCTGCTCTGCGCTGACAACAATCACTGAAGGATTAGCGCATGATCTTTCTAACATGAGCATCAGAGTGCTAGGCTTCAATTCGTGGGTGGTTAATACAGAAAAGAACGTTCACGCATTTAGAGAGCGCGCTGCTACCAGCTTGGGAGATGCTGCCCGCTGGCCTGAACTTCACTCCAATCTTCCGTTCAAGCGAGCGGCAGAGCCGTCTGAGATAGGGGATTTACTTACATTCTGCGTGTCACCACGAGCGGCTTATTTGTCCGGACAAGTAATTTCTTTGGACGGCGGCTATGTGGCAAGCAGCCTTCCTACCATTGCGAAGGGCGCTTTAGCTCATGAGTGATCGGCTCCTGAAAAGTTGATCGCAGCCAATTTGCCCATCTACTACCGAACTGATTCTTCGGCGCAAATCCAAGTCGCTACCGCTTTGGCTTCTGGGGTGGATTGATGGCGCGTACAACTATCCGCAGCTCGCGTCATCGCATGCTTGGGCGACCCGACTTCTCGCAACTGGAGACTTTCCTGAAGGTGGCTGAGACGCGCAGTTTCGCGGAGGCCGCGCGTCAAATGGGCGTAAGCCAACCAGCAGTCAGCCAGACCATCGCGAGACTGGAAGAGATTTATGGTGGCGATCTGTTCGAACGGCGCCGTGGCGCGCCGGTCTCGCTCACTCTGATAGGAAGGGCTATTTTGCCGAAAGCGAAGCTGTTGCTGTTCTTGGTGGATACCCAGTTGGCGCGCGCTGTGGACATAGCCCAGAGCGTCGCCGGATCACTGGTGGTCGGCTTTTGCTCCGGTCTTAGCAGGGGGCCACTCAAGCTCGGCATTGAAGATTTCCGGAATACCTGTCCGGACGTGGAGCTTCGATTCCTTGAGGCTTCTGCGAATGAACTTCATCGCCAACTCAATGAGCGAACCATTGACATCATGTTCGCGCCGCATCTGCCGAACCTATTAGGCGGCCCCAATGCGCAGGAGCACCTTTGGGATGAACGTCTGCATGTTGCGCTCCGCAAGGATCACCCGCTTGCAACAAATGAAAGCCTACGATGGGCGGACGTATCCGCACTGCCGATCGTTCTTCAAGCTCACAGTGGAGATATGTCGACCTTCCGTGCGGTAGCAGCTCGCATGGGTGCACGTCCGTTCGAGTGCGTACTTCATGATGTTTCACCGGGAACATTGATGGATATGGTCGCACTGGGCTTGGGCGCGACGATCACCTGCCCTTCACTGACAGCACCTCGCACAGAGCTAGAATTATTACCGATTGTAGATGAGAACGCGTTGGTCGCTGTCGAAGCCCTTTGGCCGGAAGAAGATCGCAATCCTATCCGGCATCGTCTCCTAGCATGTGTACGGAAACAAACCACGCTATAGTGATCTACAAGCTTCCCCGGTAAATTTTTGTCGAAGGTGTTGGCGATAAGGAATGGGTCATCGTCAGAAACTGCGGGCCAAATAGCATCCGTACTCCCCGCGATACAGAAGTTTAGACTATGTAAGAAAAGTAGAAAAGCGACGTTCAAGCCAACCGAACAAAGATACCTTCATTTCATGCGCTGCACGGGGGTGATCAGGTCGCGGGCATCGACTTCGAGCGCGGCAGCGAATTTTCCGAGCAACGTAACGCTCGGCGACACCTTGCTGCGCTCGATAGACCCCATATAGCGTAAGCTGATCCCCAAGACATGAGCCATCTCCTCTTGAGTCCGGCCGCTCTCATTGCGAATCCTCCGCAGGTTTGTAGATAAAATATCCTTCAGGTCCATCGACCACGTGATCACAGGACAGGCACGATCGTTCTAGGAACGATCGTGCCTATTCGGTGTAGACGATAACCCTCTCCAAGCTTACGATCGGGGCATGCTGGAAACGCGAGCCATAGCCGACCATCGCCGCATCGAGGCCGAACGCCTTATTGAAATCGCGCGCCAACTGCTCAACCAGCCTGAAGAGGAAATCGTGGCAATCTATCTCGACCATGCGGTTGAGGCTCTACGGATCGTTGCCGAACAATACCCGGTCCAAGCGGACCCTACGCTGCTCGCCGTCAGCCCGCTGGCCATGGCGACAACAGCAGATCAAGACTAACGAGGACGCGAACGCGCGCGCCCGGCCTGATCGTTATCGTCGGCTGCACGTCGAGCTGGCGCGACACGATCTTGTCGCCCGCAGTTTCCACCGAGCGTCCCGCGCTTTCCCGGATCGCGAAAGCGATGTCGGCATTGTCTCCACCCGCCGTCGCGGCGTTCGCGCCTACCCCCAACAAAGTCGACAGCAGGCCCGCCGTCAACAACTTGCCCATGTGATTATTGACCCGGTCCGCAAAGCCGGACTGTCCCGCGCCATCGGTCCCCAACATCCGGTCGAGCTCGATCGACCGCCCATCCGGAAAGATCATCCGCGTCCAAACGACCAGCGCCCGAGATTGCCCGTAGGTCACACGAGCATCATAGCTGCCGAGCAGCCTTGTACCTTGCGGAATGAGCCGCGTACGACCGGTCACCGTGTCGAATACATCCTCTGTCACCTGTGCGACGACCTGGCCGGGAAGGTCGGAGGAAAGCCCGGTGATCAACGCCGCCGCGATCGTCGATCCGGCAGAGACGACATAGCGTCCCGCCGGCGCGGCCAGCCTCCCGCTGTTCACGGTCGGCTCGCCCGTCCCGCCGGTCACAAATGCCGCCTTTCGGTCCTGCGCGTCGCTGAAGGCTGGCTTGGTTTCAGCGGCTCCGATTTCGCCGGGAGGAGCGGCAGCTGGTTCGGCCGCGGGCGTCGCGGTCCTACCGCCCTCGTCGGTGCTGGCGAACAGCTTGCTCGCGCGCGCGCTGTCGCGCTGCTGGCGGCGACGCTGCTGATCAGCTGCGGCCTCGTTATTCCGCGGAGGCTCCACCCCTGTGGCGGGTCCGGCCACCGGTGGCGTCGTGATAGGCGTGGTTCCCGCCAGCGGAGCGACGATCCCTGCCGAGGCCGTGCGCGCGACATCACCATAATCCTTCGGCGCGTCGGCAAGCGCATCCTTGTTGCGCCGGTCTATCGAGACGGTCTCCTGGGTGCCAGAACTACGATGTCCCGCCGTCAGACTATATCCGAGCGCGGCCGCGACCCCGAGTGCGCTGACGCCGGTCAGCGTCACCAATGCCTTGCGCGACAGGCGGCGCGGCGTCGGGGCCGGCGCGCGGGTCGCGATCGGCGGACGGGTCGCTGCCGGATCGCCGGCAAGCTCATCAGGGCCGCTCATGAGCGCGGCTCCCGCGCGCGCGTCCGCTCGATGCGAACGATTTGTTGATGCTTCGTCCCCAAGCGCAATTCCGCGACCGAGAACAGGCGGTCGACAACGATGTAGCGTCCGGAGACACGATAATTTACGAGCTCGGCTTGCTTCTTCTCGCCGATCAGGAACAGCGGCGGCAGCTCGCTCTGCGTGATCGTTTCGGGGAACAGCAGATAGGCTTTCGCGCCGTCATCGAAGACCTGGACCGGCTTCCAGGACGGATTTGCGCCGGATAGCCGATAGGCAAAGTCGAGCTTCGCCGGATCGATACCGGACTGTACCTGCGTATTGGCGACAGCATTTGCCGCCTCGATCCGGGCCCGAACCGCGATCAGTTCATCCTGCGGATAGGACCAGCCCACGCTCGCCATGTACGTCGCCGGCGTCGATCGGAGCTCGACATGGTAGGTCCGCTTGTCCGTGTTGATGACCAAATTGGTGCGGATGCCCGGATCGGTCGGCTTGACGAGGATATGTGTGCGGCGATTAGCGCCAGTGCCGCTCGACGCCTCACCGATCACCCAACGCACCGTGTCGCCGGCCGCGACCGCGCCGGTGTCGGACAGCGTTTCACCCTCCTGAAGCACGATGTCGGTGACCTGCCCAACGGCCGCATAGACCTGATAGAGGCCGCCGGGCGCATAGACGAACAATTGCGTCGCGCCCTGCCAGCCGGATGCGCGGGCGTTGACTCGCGCCGCTTCGGTGGCAGCGGCCACCGGGCGCGCCGCAGCGGTTGCAGATTGCGCCAGCGCTGGCGTTCCAGCGAGCAAAAGGGGCGTAGCGAATAGAAGGAAGCGCATGGTCATTCTCCGAGATCCTGGGACCAGTTGATGGCGTGGACGTAGAGCCCGAGCGGATTGCGGCTCAGCGTTGCGGCGTCGCTTGGGGATCGGACGACGATCGTCAGCACCGCCGTCCAGTGGGTCGTGCCGCTGAGTTGGCCATGCTCGTACCGCCGTTCCTCCCAGGCGATCCGGAAGCTGTCAGCCGATGCACGCACGACATTCTTGACGTCGACCGACACCTGGCTTTCGGCGAGCTTTGCGAACGGATCGCTGGCGCGCGCATATTCATTGAGAACCGCGGCGCCCTGCTCGGTTGTAAAATCGTAGGCCGCCGCAAGATTTTGGCGCAGCACGATGGGGTCCGCCGGCCGCGACCGGACATTCTCGATGAACCGCGCGAGATGCCACGCGATCTGGGGGTCGGTCGGCCGATAGTCGGCGTCCGCTGGCGACACAGCGCGCGCGGCGCCGAGCCGGTCAACCTCGACCACATAGGGCACGATATGCGAGCCGAACCGCAGGCGGAGATTATCGACCACCGACAGCGACAGCAGCGCGGTCGCGCCGAACGCCATCATCCGCCAGCTATGGGCCTGCACGCGGGCCGAGCCGATGCGGTCATCCCAGGCCTGACCTGCGCGCTGATAGGGAGTTTCAGGGGTCGGCTCGCGCCCCAAGCGCGATGACGGTCGACGAAACGGGTTCATGAACGATCCTCCAGCGAGATATGCGCGGAACCGCCATGATGGTCGGCGGACCGCAAAGTGTGGGCGGCGAGCGTCGCGCCCTGGACCATCGCCTGACGGCGACGCAGGCGCTTCGCCCAAGCCGGGGCCGGTGCAGCGGTGGAAGCGCCACCAGCCTGACTGCTCTCAGCGTCCTGCGCTTCGGGCGCGGCGCTGGCTTCGGCCGTCGCCGCGGCCGCCTCGCCAACCTCGGCAGGCGCGCTGCTCGCGCTTGCGCCACCTCCCGGCGCTCCGGACGGCGGGGGAACCGTCGGAGCGCCGCCCGTCGGCGCCGGGGGAGCGGGTGGCGTCGACGAGGATCCGCCAGCGGGGGGCGAGCCAGCGGACCGGGAGAGAGTGGAAGCGGCGGCCGATCCGGCGCGGCTGGCGAGCCCCGCCGCGCCGGCGACGCCCATGGTGGCGGCCGCGCCAATGCCCGCGACGGTCGCGCCAGTCGCAACCGCCGCGCCGGCACCGAGTTGCGGGCCGCCCGAGATCAGACCCGAAGCGATTCCAGGGCCGAAGATAGCGAGGCCGAGAAGGGTGAGTGCTGCGAGCGCGAGGCTAGCGACCTGTTCGAGCGTCGGTTGAGCGCCGCCGAAGTCGATCACGAATTCGTGGAAGATCGTCGAGCCAATACCGATGATGACGGCGAGCACGAGCACTTTCACGCCCGTCGCCATCACGTTGCCGAGCACGCGCTCGGCGAGGAAGGCGGTCCGTCCGAACAGCCCGAACGGCACGAGCACGAAGCCCGCAAGCGTCGTCAGTTTAAACTCGATCAGCGTGACGAACAGCTGAATCGCGATGATCAGGAAGGCGAGCAGCACAATCGCCCAAGCGACCAGCAGCACGACGATCTGGATGAAGTTAGTGAAAAAGCCGACCGGCCCGACGAGGAGCGAGGCCTGGTCGAGCAGCGGCTGTCCGGCATCGATCCCGAGCTGCGCGATCTTGCCCGGATGAAGCAGATCGTCGGCGCTTCCCGATCCGGCTGCCTTGAGGCCGATCCCTGAGAAGCTGAGATAGATGATCTTGGCGAGACCATTCCAGTTCGCGATCAGGAAGGCGAAGAACCCGACCTGCAGGGTCTTCTTCACGAGCCGTGCAACGACATCTTCGCCGTCGCCCCACGTCCAGAACAGCAGCGCCAGCGTGACGTCGATGACGATCAGCGAGCTTGCCAGAAACCCGACGTCGCCATGGATCAGACCGAAGCCGGAATCGATATAGCGCGCGAAGAGATCGAGAAACCGATCGATGACGCCCGTGCCTTCCATCGCTCAGCGCTCCTGCGGATCGAGAGGGGCGATTGTGGTCGCGACCGCGGGCGCGGGCTCAATCGCGGGCGGTTCGACCGGGCGCACATAGCTTCGGCTCTCGCCCATGAAGCGACGCCGATTGACCTCCCACGCCGCCTGGCAGCGCTCATCGGTCGTGCCCGTTGGGAGAGCCCGGCAACGCGCCAGCTCGGCGCGCAGCGGATCCACGTCCGCGGCAGGCGTTACCTCCGCGGCCTCGCCCACCACATAATGCGAAGCGGACGGCAAGGGATCGTTCAGCGCGATCAGTGCCGCGATCCCAACCGTTGCCGCGCTACCGGCGATCGCAATCGATCGCCAACCGACGCCGGCGAACCAGCCCGACGAAGGCGACTTTTCGTCAGTCATGGAAGAGCGACACGCTCTGAGGAACGTAGCCGGCGCCCGGCGCGAGGAAGCGCTTGGTCTGCTCACGCCCTTGCGCCTCATCCGCCGCGACGCGCGCGGCCTGGATTGCTGCCGCGCGCGATTGGGCCGCGACCATCGCGGTCAGATCGGCGAGCTGGCGCGTCTGAAGCGCGAGTAGCTGATTGCCGGCCTGTGACGCTTGCAGCGCGCCGGTCGCGCCCTGACTGGCGGTGATCAAGGCCGAGCTTTGATCGCGCGTCCCGTCCAGGTTGCCGGTGACGGTGGCCCCGGTTCGTAGCGAATCCTGATAGGCTGCCAGCGCGTCGGTCCACCGCGTCTGCGCATTGGAAACGAGCGTCCCCGACGACGTGCCGGAGAGCGAGCCGGCGGGATAACGCTGGCTGAACACCTGGTCGATATCCTGCACCCGATAGGCAATTTGCTGCGCTTGGGTGATGAGGGCTCGGGTCCGGTCGATATCCTGCTGGATGTTGGTGAGCACCGAGGTCGGCAGGTTCGCCAGATTGCGCGCCTGGTTGATCAGGCTCTGCGCCTGGTTCTGGATCTGGGTGATCTGGTTGTTGATCTGCTGCAGACTGCGCGCGGCGGTCAGCACGTTCTGCGCATAGTTGGTGGGATCATAGACGATCCCGCCGAACTGCGCGTCGGCCGGCGCGGCGATGATCAGCGCGAGCGCCGTGACGCCGGCAACGAGACTGGATTTGCGAAAACGTGTCATGCGAAAGCCTCCTGAGGTTCGAGTGCGTTGGTGATGAGAAGATCGGCCGCCCATGGCAGGCCGCGATGGCGCGCCCAGGCTGCGGCGAAGCCGTCTGGCCCATGCGCTTCGACCAGTGCCGTGATCGCGTTGAGGTCGGTCCGGGAGGCGGCGGCGGCAAAGGCGAGCGCGACGGGGCCGAGCCCGAGATCGAAAAGCCGGTTGCCCAGTGCCGATTGGCAATAATAGTCGCGCTTGGGCGTTGCGCTTGCGATGATCTCGATCTGGCGATCGTTGAGGCCGAACCGGCGATACACGCCGGCAATCTGTGGCTCGAGCGCGCGCTCGTTCGCCAGAAATATCCGCGTCGGGCAGCTCTCGATGATCGCCGGCGCGATCGCTGAACCCTCGATGTCAGCCAGACTCTGGGTCGCGAAGATGACGCTCGCATTTTTCTTGCGGAGCGTCTTCAGCCATTCCTTGAGCTGTCGGCCGAACAAGGGATCATCGAGCGCTAGCCAGCCTTCGTCGATCAGGATCAGCGTGGGCCGCCCATCGAGCCGCCGGCCGATGCGATGGAAAAGGTAGGAGAGCACGGCAGGCGCAGCAGGCGTTCCCACCAGTCCTTCGGTCTCGAATGCCTGCGCGTCACTGGTCCCGAAATGCTCGACATCGCCATCGAGCAGCCGGCCATAGGGTCCGGCCAGCGTATAGGGCGCAAGCGCACGCTTGAGGCCCGATGCCTGGATCAACACGGCGAGACCGGTCAGCGTGCGCTGCTGGACCGGCGCGTCGGCGAGCGATCCGAGCGCCGTCCAGAGATGCTCCTTCACTTCGGGCGTGATCGCGAACTCCTCGCGGGCGAGGATCGCGGCCAGCCAATCCGCCGCCCAGGCACGCTCGTCGGGCTCGTCGATCCTCGCGAGCGGCTGGAGCGATACGGGCGCGGCACTGCCGCCGCTCAAGCTGCCGCCGAGATCATGCCACTCGCCGCCGATGCCGAGGGTCGCGGCGCGGATCGAGCCGCCATGATCGAAGGCAAAGATCTGAGACTGCCTGTAGCGGCGGAACTGGAGCGCCATGAAGGCGAGCAACACGCTCTTGCCCGCGCCAGTCGGGCCGATCACGATCTCGTGACCGACGTCGCCGACATGCAGCGAGAAGCGGAAGGGTGTCGCACCCTGCGTACGCGCATGAAACAGCGGCGGCGCGTTGAAATGCGCGTCCCGGTCGGGACCGGCCCAGACTGCCGACACCGGCATGATGTGGGCCAAGTTCAGCGTCGAGACCGGCGGCTGACGAACATTGGCGTACGGGTTGCCGGGCAGCGACCCGAGCCAGGCTTCCAGCGCGTTCAATCCTTCGGCGATGCAGGCGAAGTCGCGGCCCCGCACGATCTTCTCGATCGCCTGCAGGCGAACATCGGCGTCGCGGGCGGTGTCGCCCAGCACGGTGATGGTTGTGGTGACGTAGGCGTAGCCGGCAATGTCGGCACCGAGATCCTGGAGGGCCGCATCAGCTTCCGCAGACTTGTTGGCGGCGTCGCTGTCGACCAGCACGCTGGCCTCGTTGGTCAGCACTTCCTTGATGATCGCGGCCAGGCTCTTGCGCTTCGAGAACCACAGACGACGAATGCGGCCGAGCATGCGCTGCGCCGACACCTTGTCGAGGCAGATCGCCCGGGTCGACCAGCGATACGGGAAGCCCAGCCGGTTAAGCTCGTCGAGCATCCCTGGCACCGTCACGGCCGGGAAGCCGGTGATCGACAGTGTCCGCAAATGCTTGGACCCGAGCTGCGGCGCGAGCCCGCCGACCAGCAATTCGTCCGATAGCAGCGCATCGAGGTGCATCGGCGTTTCGGGAACCGCGATGCGCTGATCGTGGGTCGAGATCGTCGAGTGAAGATAGGTCAGCGTCTCGGCATCCGAGAGCCACGCGGCTTCCGGCATCACCCCCTCGATCATGTCGAGGAGCCGGCCCGTGTCGCGCTCGAAATCGTCGAGATGATCGGCGGCAGTCGCGACACCTTCCGCCCCGCCTTCGTAGAAGTACGATGACGCCTTCGACGTATCGTCGGCTGGCGGCAGCCATTGCAGCGTCAGATAATAGGCGCTGGTGAAGTTCGGGCGGGTGATGTCGCCGCCCTCGAACTGATCGCGCCGTTCCTCGTCAATCAGCGCCGAGACCGGATCGCCGAAACCGTCCGACGCCGGATAGCCCGGCGTTTCCTTGCGCTGCGCTTCGACATAGATCGCCCAGCCGGTACCGAGCCGCTTCAAGGCGCTGTTCAAGCGACTGGAGGTCGCGATCAGCTCGGCCTGGGTCGCGCTGTCCAGATCGGGCCCGCGGAAGCGTGCGATCCGCACAAAGCTACCATCCTTGTTGAGGATAATGCCCGGCGCGATCAACGCCGCCCAAGGCAGGAAGTCGGAGAGGCGGGACGCCCGGCGGGCGTGTTCGCGCAGGAACATCATGGTAGATCAGCTTTCGAAAAGAGTGGGAAGCGCGACGTGGCGGCGGGCGACGGGGAGGATCTGGGGGTCGCGGCGCGCGGCGAAGACAGCGAGGCCGTGGCCGACAAGCGCCATCACGATGCCGGCGATCCAGAGGCGGAGCCCGATCCCGACGGCGGCGGCGAGCGTTCCGTTGACGATCGCCAGCGCGCGGGGAGCCCCGGCCAGCAGGATCGGTTCGGCAAGCGCCCGGTGGACGGGTGCTGCAAACCCGGGCAGGTCCTCCTGCATCAGACCAAGGCCCCGCCGCCGAAGCTGAAGAAGCTCAGGAAGAAGGACGAGGCGGCGAAGGCGACCGACAGGCCGAACACGATCTGGATGAGCTTGCGGAAGCCGCCCGACGTGTCGCCGAACGCCAGCGTCAGGCCCGTGATCACGATGATGATCACGCCGATCACCTTGGCGACCGGCCCCTGCACCGAGTCGACGATCGACTGGAGCGGCGTCTCCCAGGGCATCCCGGTGCCACCGGCCCAGGCGGGTGATGAGGTCAGAATCGCGGCCACGACGAGGCTGGCGCGGTGAAGTTTGTGCAGGCGGGTCATGAAGCTGCTCCTGTGGCGGGGTAGATGGTGAGAAGGCGGTAGGTGCCGTCGGGCCCAAGCCCTTCGACGCGGACCAGCTCCGACAGCCGGCGCTCCGGGCCGCGGCCGGTCAGCACCGCGATCACGTCGATCGTCTCGGCGATCAGCGGTCGCGGGACATGAGCGATGGCTTCGAGGATCAGCTGTTCGAGACGATGCAGCGCGGCGGTGGCGGTGCCGGCATGAATCGTGCCGATCCCGCCGGGATGGCCGGTGCCCCAAGCTTTCAGCAGATCGAGCGCTTCGGGGCCGCGCACCTCGCCGACCGGAATTCGATCAGGGCGAAGCCGGAGGCTCGAGCGGACGAGATCGGTCATGGTGACGCCCGGCGCCGTGCGCAGGCTCACCACATTGGCGGCATCGCAGCGCAGCTCGCGCGTATCCTCGATCAGGATGATGCGATCGCTTCCGCCCGACGCCACCCCGAGCAGCGCGTTGGTAAGCGTCGTCTTGCCGGTCGACGTGCCGCCGGCGACGAGAATGTTCGCGCGGGTCTGAACCGCCTGCGCAAGATAAGCAGCCGCCGTCGCCGTCATCGTGCCCGCAGCGACGTAATCGGCGAGCGCGAGCGGCAGGCTGGCGGGCCGGCGGATCGAGAAAACCGGCTCGGTGACGACCGGCGGCAGCAGGCCTTCGAACCGCTCGCCGCCCTCCGGCAACTCAGCCGAGACACGCGGCGCACCGCGATGAACCTCGGCGCCGACATGGTGGGCTACTAGCCGGATGATGCGCTCGGCCTGGAGCGAGCTTAGTCGCTCGCCCGTCTCCGCAATGCCGCTGTCGAGATGATCGACCCACAGCCGACCATCGGCATTCAACATGATCTCGGCGACATTGGCATCGTCGAGCCATGCCGCGATCGCCGGACCCAGCGCGCTGCGCAACATGGCAGTGCCGCGTGCGTGGACGATGGCGGAAGGCTGGGTCACTGAGCTCTGTCTCCGTTGGTCGAGACCGCGTCGGCGGCGTCGGAGACAGGTAAAGAATGCGAATTTTGGCTGCGGACAACAGCTTTTCGGAGCCGTCGTGGGATAGGCGGCGGGCGGTTACATTAGGGTAGGTTGGCCCAACGCGTGGGCGCTCGCGACGCCATGCCTTTCGAGCGATTTGGCGATCGACGACCGCAACGATGGGCCGGACGATTCGCGCGCGACCGATTGGCCGGCTGGTTTAGGCCGAGTGCGTTCTGACAGATATGCGCGCGCTCAGGCCGGCTCGTGCATGCTCACGGCGGTGTCGAGACGGACACCCTTGCACAGGCTGACCAGTTCCTTGGCGGTTGCGGGATCATGACGATCCATAGCCGCACCGGCCGCGTTCTTTAGCGCGCTCATGACCCCGCGAACCTGATCCGCGCTGATCGCATCGGTATGAAACAATCCGCGCACGACGGCGCGAATCGCTAATTCGGTTGCGAGATCCATAACGTCTCTCCTTTCGAGTCCCTGCGATGAGTTTATCATCGCACGGCTTCGAGCGCCGCCCTTGACCAACAATCAGTGGAAGTCGTGACTGCGGATTCGCAACATTTCCTCTTCGTCGGGAACGGTATTGAATGGTGGATAGGACAACGTCCGCCCACGGGGCGGCCAGGTCGGATCGCGCGGATCGGGACCGCCGCCGTTCTTCGCCCCGTCGCCGCGGCCTGGGGCCACGCTGAACTCCATGCGCCCGATCGAGCGCAGCATGTCGTCATGATCGACGATACGGTCGCAGATGATGTGGATGACCTCGCCTTCCTTCTGGAGACGCCCCCGCATCGCGATCATCGATGCCGACATGACCTGCCGGCGGTAAATCTCGAATCGGTCGGGCCAGATGATGCCGTTGGCGATGCCGGTCTCATCCTCGATCGTCACGAACAGCACGCCCTTGGCCGAGCCCGGTCGCTGGCGGACGAGGATGACTCCGGCGACCTCGACATTGCGCCCGTCGCGGATCGAGGTGAGATCGGCGCACCGGACGATGTTCATTGCGCTGAGCTGATCGCGCAGGAACGCGACCGGATGACCGCGCAGCGATAGCTGCGTCGAGCGATAGTCCTCCACGACCTCCCGCCCGGCGGTCATCGCATGTAGCGCGACTGACGGCTCCAGCGCTTCGGGTGAGAACCGCTCCTCGCGCTCGTCGGCGGCAGCGAAGAGCGGCAGCGGTGCTTCGCCCAATCCCTTCACCTTCCACAGTCCCTGCCGGCGATCGTCGGCAATGACGTGAAAGGCGTCCGCCTCCGCCAGCCGCTCGATCGCGGCACGCGGCACGCCGCTGCGCCGCCAGACCTCCTCGACGCTTTCGAACGCCGTCGGCCCACGTGCGCCGGCGATCGCGGCACCATGGATGTTGGCGAGCCCGCGCACCTGCCGAAACCCTAGCCGCACCGCCATGTAGCGGCCGCGTGCCGGTTCCAGCGTGCAATCCCAATGACTATCGTTGATCGACACCGGCCGGACCTCGACGCCGTGCTTGCGGGCGTCGGCGACGATCTGCGCGGGGGCGTAGAATCCCATCGGCTGGGCGTTGAGCAGCGCTGCGCAGAACACGTCGGGATGATGATGTTTCATCCAGCAGCTCGCATAGGCGATCTTGGCGAAACTGGCGGCGTGGCTCTCGGGAAAGCCGTAAGAACCGAAGCCCTCGATCTGCTTGAACGTCCGCTCGGCGAAATCCTTGGGATAGCCGCGCGCGATCATGCCGCCGACCAGCTTGTCGAAGAAATGGCTGACCCCGCCGGTCAGCTTGAACGTGGCCATCGCGCGGCGGAGCTGGTCTGCCTCGACCGCGGTGAACCCCGCGCCGACGATGGCGACCTTCATCGCCTGCTCCTGGAACAGCGGCACGCCGAGTGTCTTTTCGAGCACCGCGCGTACCTCGGGCCGCGGATATTCCGGCTTCTCCTTGCCCTCGCGGCGACGCAGATAGGGATGGACCATGTCGCCCTGGATCGGTCCGGGCCGCACGATCGCGACCTCGATGACGAGATCGTAGAATTCCTTGGGCTTCATGCGCGGCAGCATCGACATCTGCGCGCGGCTTTCGATCTGGAAGACACCGAGCGTGTCCGCCTTCTGGATCATGGCATAGACGTCCGGATCGTCGTCCTGCAGGTCGGCCATGCCGACCCGGATGCCCTTCATTTCTTCAAGCAGGTTGAAGGCCCGGTTCATGCAGCCGAGCATGCCGAGGCCCAGCACGTCGACCTTCATGAATTTCAGCGCGTCGATATCGTCCTTATCCCATTCGATGATCTGGCGGTCTTCCATTCGCGCCGGCTCGATCGGCACGAGATCGTCGAGCCGTGCCTGGGTCAGCACGAACCCGCCGGGATGCTGCGACAGATGGCGCGGCGAGCCGATCAGCTGGCGGGCGAGCTTGAGCGTCAGCTTGAGCCGGTGATCCTCGGCATTGAGGTTCAGGCTGGCGATCTGCTCGTCGGTGATGCCGTCGACCGACCAGCCCCACACCAGCCCGGTGAGCATCTTAGTCAGATCGCGCGGTAGCCCGAGCGCCTTGCCCACCTCGGCGACCGCGCCGCGGGTGCGATAGCGGGTGACGACCGCCGTCAGCGCCGAGCGATGCCGACCGTAGGTCTCGTAAATCCATTGGATGATTTCTTCGCGACGCTCATGCTCGAAGTCGACGTCGATGTCGGGCGGCTCCTTGCGCTCGCCGGAGACGAATCGCTCGAACAGCAGCTCGTGCTTGATCGGATCGATCGACGTGATGCCGAGCAGATAACAGACGCAGCTATTGGCCGCCGAGCCCCGACCCTGGCAGAGGATGCCGCGCCGGCGGCTCTCGGCAACGATCGCGTTGACCGTCAAGAAATAGGGCGCGTAGCCGAGTCGATCGATCAGCTTCAATTCGTGGTCGATTTGGTCGCGATATTTGGCCGGCAACCCGTCGGGGAACATGCGGGTCGCGCCTTCTTCGGTTAGGCAGGCCAGCGCCTCCTGCGCCGTGCGGCCCGCCATCACCTCCTCATAGGGATATTGATACTGGATCTCGCCAAGGTCGAACCGGCATTGGCTGGCGATATCGGCGCTCGCCTGGATCGCGTCGGGAAACGCCGCGAACCGGCGTTCCATTTCCGCAGGCGACTTCAGATTACGGTCCATGAACCGCTCGCGCCTGAACCCCAGCGCGTCGATGGTAGTCTTCTCGCGGATCGCGGTCATCACGTCCTGCAGCGGCCGTGCTTCGGGTGCGTGATACAGCACGTCACCGGTCGCGACGCTGCACACGCCGGCGGCGCGCGCGAGAGCATCGAGCCTGTGCAGCCGTTCGGCGTCGTCGGGCCGCCGCCGAAGCGACAGCGCGAGATAGCCACGCGACCCGAATACCTCGCGCAGATTGCCGAGATGGCCTGCGGTCGTATCGTCGGGCAGATCGGGCAACAGGATCGCGACCAGCCCGTCAGCATGGGCGGCGACGTCGTTCCAGTCGAGAATGCAGCAGCCCTTGCCGCCGCGCGCCTTGCCGGCCGACAGCAAGCCGGTCAGCCGCGACCACGCTGTGCGATCAGTCGGATACAGCAACAGCGCGCGGCCGTCGGTGAGCGCGACCCGCGCACCGGGGATCATCCGGACGCTCGTCGCCTTCTGGCCGTCCCAGCCGCGTACAACGCCAGCGACACTGCCCCAGTCGGCGAGACCGAGCACGGTGTGACCAAGCAGCGCGGCGGCGGCGAACAGCTCCTCCGGCGACGAGCTTCCCCGCAGGAAGGAGAAGTGGCTGGTGACTTGCAGCTCGACATAGGTGGTGGCGGTGTCGGCCATCACCCGAACAGCCCGTGCATATACCAGCTGAGATCGCCAGTGTTGCCCTCGACGCCGTCGCCGCGCCGGAACAGCCAGAAACGCTCGCCATCCTCGGTCTCGACGCGGAAATAATCACGCACTGCCCACATCTCTTGGGGCTTACGCCACCATTCGCCGTGAATGCGTTCGGGGCCGTCGCCCGCGACCACGTGGTAGGCGGTGCCGCGCCAGACGAACCGGCGCGGCGGGTGATCGGGCAAAAGCGCCACCACGTTGGACAGCAGCTCCGGCCGTCGCAGCATCCGCACGGGTCGCTTCCAGATCGGCCAGCCGGTCGGGCAAGCGAGCGCATCGGTGCGGATGATGGCGCGCTCGGGAACATCGCTTTCCTGCGCGCCTATGCGAAACAGCGCGGCGTCGCCGGCGCGACCGGCAAGCTGATCGACCAACGGCGCAAGGTCGGGCACGCTGGGTCCGGCGAGCCCCGTCGCGAGCGACACCGGCATGAGATCTTCGACGCGGGGCGCAGCAAGCGCCATCGCCTCGATGCCGAGATCGGGCTCGATCCGCTCGATCCGCAACGCGAACATGCGCTTGAGGTGCTTGGCGTCACGCGTCGCCTTGGCGGCGCCGAGCCCAATCCGCTGCTCGACGCCGTCGACGCGCAGGCAGGTGAGGACAGCGGCGCGCAGGCCAAGTTCGCGCGCCTGAAGCAGGACCACCATATCGTCGACGAGATCGCCGATGACCTGGCTTATGGCTTCGGCGGTGGCGATCGGTTCGAGCAAGCGGCGTTCGACGCGCGGTTCCTCGAACGGCACGACGGGGACGATCGGTTCGGCTACGGCCCCTCGCGCCTGATCCAGCCGCGTCACGGTCGCCGTGCCGAGCCGGCGCGCGAGCGGCCCGCGCGCGATCGGGTAGAGATCGGCGACGCGCTCCAGTCCGAACCGCGCGGCGGAGGTCAGTGCCTCGGCCGTCAGGCGCAGCGCCGCTAGCGGCAGTTCGGCGATCGCCCGGGTTTCCTGGCCGGGAGGGAGGATGGTGATGGGATCGCCGCCATAGCGCGCCAGTGCGTGCGCGGCGCCGGGCGTGCCGGCGATGGCGATGCTGGCGGTGAAGCCGAGACGGTGAAGGAAGCGGAGCAACCGCCGGCAGAAGCGCGCCTCGCCGCCGAACAGGTGGGTCGTGCCGGTGAGATCGAGCCAGAGGCCATCCGGGCCGGCGACGCTCGCGGTCGGCGTCCAGCGCCCGACCGCGTGCAGCGCAAGCCGGTCGAGCAGTGCGCGATCCTGGTCCTGTTCGGCGTCGCGGACGTCGAGATCGGTGACGAGCGCGCGGGCATGGGCCGCCGCCATGCCTGGACGCAGGCCCAACTCCAGGGCTACCGGACAGACGGCGGTGACGACATCGCGCTGTCCCATGCGCTCGATCAGGATCGTCGGTCGCGCCCAGGTTGCGATCAGCGGCAGCTGGATGGCAGGCGCGTAGCCGGGAGCGCCTTCGTCAGGCGGCATCGCCTTGAAGGGATTGTCGGCGGCTTCGCTCCGCCGGCCCATCTCGCGCATGGTCGGGCGCTGGTGCGCGGGCAGCGCGTCGATTTCGCTCTGGGTCGGCTTTCCACCGCTCGCACCGCCCTGCGGCCACGCCGCGGCGCCATGATCGGCGAGCGCCCAACGTGCGCCCGGCCGCCATCCGCCGCCACGCGGCACCGAGCAGGCGCCGGGATCGTCGTCAATCGGCGTCGAGAATCTCGATTGTGCGAGGGCCGGCGGCGCCTCAGGCGGCTTGGCTGGCCGCTCCGACCTGCGCAATCGCTCTATGGCGAGGTGCGGCAGGTAGAGCGAGGCGACCCTGGTCATCACATGCGTCAAGTTCGAGGGAGAAGGGATTGCCGTTGCGCTGGCGGACCAGCTCGACCGACCAGCGAGCCCGGCCGACACCGGGATAACCCAGCCGCTCGGAGGAGACGCAGCCGATCCGCCAACGGGTCATGGCCGAGGACGGCTGCTCGAGTGGGCAGCGGTCACGCGATCGATGGCGTCGATAGAGCAGCATCGGCGTCCTGCCGTCGGATGCCGCGAGCTGGAGTCGCCGTGTCGCGGTCTGGTCCGCCGCTTTCACCTCGGCGATGACGCAGGCGACCGAGCCATCGCGCAGCGCGTCTTCGGCCATCGCCAGCACGTCGGCGTCCTTGCGGCCCTGCGCGTAGAGGATACGGTCGGGACCCAGACCGATTTGTTCGAGGCCAGGCGCGTAAAGATCGAACCGGGTCAGCGCCCACAAGACGGTGAAACCCGGCTGGTTGGCGAATCGCGCTGCGATGCCGGCGGCGAACAACGTCGCGGCCGCATCGGCGCTCAGCGCGGCGGTGGCCGCCGCGATCTCGTGCAGGCCGGCCCCGTCTAGTCCGTGATCGGCAAGCCGATCATCGAGCGCCGCGAGTCCGAACGCCAGCGCGGGCCCGCGCTGGCTCTGGGCCTGCGCGAGCTGTGCGCGAAGCGCAGCGAGCTGATCGGCGCAAGGCCGATCGATGGGCGACGGTTGGGCGGACATCGGACAACATCGACTCACTTGTTCGCCATATGTTCCGACTCATCGGAGGTTTCGTCAAGCGGCGTGAATCCGAGGCTCAGGATCGACCGTCTATGTGTCCTGATTAAGTGGATCTGGTTTTTTGTCGTCGGGAAGCTTGTGGCGGAGATGGTCGCGCACGATGTCCGCGCTGAACGGCTTGCTGAGAAAGGTCGCCTTGTCCGGCATGTCGCCATCCGCCGGCGCGATCCTGCCGCTGGCGATTATGATCTCGATCTCGGGCCACCGCTCGGCGACGTAGCGCGCCAGCTCGAACCCATTGGTCGAGCCGGGCATCTCGACATCGGTGAACAGCAGGATCGTGCCTTCGGAGTGTCGCTCGATCACGTCTTTCGCGTCGTCGCCGGACGACGCTTCGAGCGTGTGAAAGCCCGCGTCAGCGAGAATGTCGCTGGCGAGCATGAGGATCAGCGCGTCGTCATCGACGACGACCGCGAAGCGTTCGGTTGACGGGGACATCAAGCTTTAACCCGCCAGAAGCAAAGGCGGCGCCAAGTATTTGAAAAATACTGTCCGATTTACTTTCGGAGCCTCGAACCGAACTGTCCGCTGCGCGTTGTTGCAGTGCAGCATGGAGGTTCGCATGGCCACGGCAATCGATAATGGAATGGCGCTCTGGATGTGGCCGCTGACGATGGCCAAGCTGTCGAGCGACTGGATGGAGACGATGACGAGCGCGGCGCATGTCGTCGATACCCGGATGCCGATGATCGCCGCCGCCTGGCTGAGCCCGCTCACCGCCAATCACACCGAACTTTCGCGGATGGTCAGCGAGAAGACCGACGCCTTCGGTAGGTCGGGTCGATCGATCACGACCGCGCAGGGCAGCATCCGGCGCGCTTCCGAGGCCAACGCGCGCGCGCTGGGTAAGCTGTCGGGCGGTCAATTCCTCGGGTTTTCCGAGTGGACCGGCATCTTCGAACGCAATCTGGAGATCGCCGCCACGCTCCTCGCCATGCCGACCAACGCGCTGGCGCCCGTCCACGGCCGCGCCACCGCCAATTCCCGTCGGCTCGGCCGAAGCTGACAAAATCGGGTCAGACGGTCAGCGCCGCGCGGTCTGCGTCGCTCAGTTTGCCCGAGAGCCCGGCACCTCATCAAGCTGTCGCAGCGCGGTGAAACCGCCGCGCTCCTCACGGTAGCGCACGATCTCGAACCCATGTCCGCACAGCGCAGCGACCGAGTCCAATTCCTCGGCAGTCGCTTCATTGACGTTGATGGCGTCCGTCAATTGCTGGTCCGTCACTTCTTGATGACCGCGTCAGCCTTCTTGTCGATCTTGGCCTCTTCGGCCTTCGACATGCGCCCGGCCTTAACCGCCTGGCTCGCGCGCGCCTTCGCGTTCTTAGCGTGGGCCTCGTTCTCGATCGGGTAGGCACGCTTTTCAGGCTCGGCGAATTTGCTCTTCGGAAGAGCATCGCGATCGGATTTGGACAGCTTGGCCATGACACGCTCCTTTGGAGCGTAAAACGCGACAGCAGGATTTAAGTTCTCGCGGACCAAGTGGTCATGGCGATGGAAAGCAAGCCTCCATAAAACAATCAGGCCGCCTCGTCGTCGCCGATGAGTGAAAGCGTCAGCGCATCGCGCTCGCCACCGAACCAGCGATCGAGCGCGGCGGCGAACAGGGCCTGAGGGCGCGCGGCCTCGAACAAGGTGAGCGAGGATCGCAGCTTCGTCGCATCGATGCCGCCAAACACCGCGACCGGATCGCTGATCGTCAGATCCTGCAGCGCTTCCACGCACTCGACATAGCGGTGCCCGAGAATCGGGTGATCGAGATAGGCGCGCGCCTCTTCGAGCGAGCGAATCGCGAAATGGCGCGCCGTGGCGCTTTGGCCAAGCCCGGCGATCTGCGGAAAGATGAACCACATCCAATGTGAGCGCTTGGCGCCGCGGCGGATCTCGGCGAGTACCGTGGGATAGGCAAGCGTCTGCGCCTCGACGAAGCGATCGAGAGAATGGAGGTCGGGCATCAGACTAGCGTTCCTTGCGCTGCCTCCGGCGGGAACACCCGCGTGACCGGCAAGCTGCCTTTGGGCAGGACGCCGAGCACCTCCTGCGCCGGCACGGTGGGATCGAGCCAGTCCGCCCAGCGCTCGCGCGGCAGCGGGATGATCTGGCGATGGTGGAAGGGT
Source organism: Sphingomonas nostoxanthinifaciens (assembly GCF_019930585.1). Taxonomy (NCBI): domain Bacteria; kingdom Pseudomonadati; phylum Pseudomonadota; class Alphaproteobacteria; order Sphingomonadales; family Sphingomonadaceae; genus Sphingomonas; species Sphingomonas nostoxanthinifaciens. The sequence continues at coordinate 3,348,075 of NZ_CP082839.1, forward strand.
GCGACATCTTCGCCGGGCTCGGTCGTCAGCATCGTGAAGGCTTGGCCGAACTTGGGGTCGGCGCGCCAGATGCCGGCGATACAGAACCAGTCGTGATCTTTCAGCGTGAATAGCCACTTAGTCTTGCGCTTCTGTCCGGGCAGCGGATCGGTGAACTCGTAGAAACCGTCTGCCAGGATCAGGCAGCGGCCGCTAGCGAACTCGCGCCCGTCCGAGCGAAAGTTGTAGACCGGCTTGCCGCCCTGGCCCGGCCAGCTCCACTTGCGATTGACCAGCTCACCTGTACCGCGCTCGCCTTCAACACCGCGTACGATCGGCGCGGTGTCGCTGATCTTGATGTCCTCCCGCGCCGCGACGTTGGGCGTCCCCTCGGGCATTTTGATCTTGATCTTCAAGTCGGAGAAGTCCTCGACGATCGAGGCGATGTCGACTTCCAGCCTATAATCGTTGCACACGAGACGCTTAGCCTTCCTTGCGACTCATCGTCGTTCACATTATGTTCCAAGCATGGACTCGGCCACGCCCTTCGATTCGGATGCTCCGCTCGGGAGCCGCCGCGCCATCATCCGGCGAAATCCGGACGATGCCAGCGAAATCGAAATGGTCGAAGCCACATGGGGATCAAACCCGCGCTTCAGTGACGGCGTCGCCTATCGTTTCGTGCGGTCGGAAGGGCAGAGCTTCCCGAGTCATCGCTGCCTGATCCCGGCGAGCGAATTTCACATGACGGTCGGCGACAAGCGCTACCGTGTGACGCTCGACGGCGGGAATCACTTCTATCTCGCTGGCGTCTGGGAGCCGGCGATGGGCGAGTGGCCGCTCTGCTATCGTGTCGTCACCGTCGCCGCCAATCCCGAGGTCGCGCGTTATCAGGATCGGCACGGCGCGATCATCCACCGCCGCCAGGTCATGCAGTGGCTTGACCGCACCGTCCCCGAGATCGACCTGCTCGAGACGCTGCCGGCGCGCACCTTCATCGTCCAAGAGATCGGCGCGAGCGCCGTCCAGCCGATGCTCGCGCTGTGAGAGCCCGAGAGGAGATGACCATGAGTCGCTTGTGGGACACGCCGGAATTCTGGGCGCGGAGCGAGGCCGATGAGGCATTGCGCGAGATGCCTGATGTCGAGCCGACGGCAATGGCGGATTCGCTTGAGAAGAGCGCGGCGAGCTATGACGGTGAACCGGAAATGGTCGCGTTGATCGTAGCGGACCTGCGCCGCCGCGCCGCGGCCGGCATCCGCTTCTGGCCGGGTCCGCAAGCTATCGTCTCCAGCCGGGATAATCCATCGGCCGCTGGCGGGCGGACTAGCGATGCCGAGATCGCCGACTTGATCGACGACGAGATCCCGTGGTGAGAGCGGCGACCGCCGATCTGTTTGCCACGCCGCTTATTCCCGGCCTCGATTATCAGGAAGCGCTGCTCAGCGAGGGTGAGGAGCACGCCTTAATCGACCGGATCGATAGCGCCGAGCTGAGCCCGTTCCGATTTCAACAATGGACCGGCAAACGGCTGACCCACAGCTACGGCTGGCGCTATGATTTCGAATCCGGACGTTTCAGCCCGGCTGAGCCGCTTCCGGAATGGCTGATGCCGTACCGCGCGAAAGCCGCACACTTTGCTGGGCTCGGTCCGACCGAGTTCGTGCAGGCGCTGCTGATCCGCTACGATCCCGGCGCCGGGATCGGCTGGCATAAGGATCGGCCGGTATTCGAGCACGTCGTGGGCCTGTCGCTCGGTTCGGAAGCGACGATGCGTTTTCGGCAGCGAACGGCCAAGGGGTTCGAGCGGATCGGCGTGCCGCTGGCACCGCGGTCGATCTATCACCTCACCGGCGAGGTGCGGCATGATTGGGAGCATAGCATCGCGCCGATCGACCAGCCGCGTTGGTCGGTGACCTTTCGCAGCCTATCGACGAGGGCAATGTCGTGGCGAACGTGACCAGCATCCGTGCGGTTATGATCAGGGCAGCGCCCTCGTGGTTCGTCGAAGTAGTGCTGCGGTTTTTTAGGCTCGTGTCGGGACGTCCTGACAATTTTGGATACGCGCTCCTAACCTTATGATAACCCGTCGTAAGGCGCGACTCCGAAGTGGTGCTTTAACCGTCGGGGGACTCATGGATCGCGATATATCGGAAGATTTGGACGACGATGCGACGCCGATCAGCTCGGGGCTGCCCGGATTGGACGAGGTGCTCCGGGGCGGTTTCCCGTCAAGTCGTGTCCACCTGCTCGAGGGCGCGCCGGGAAGCGGCAAGACGACTCTCGCGCTGCAGTTTCTTCTGGAGGGGATCAGGAACGGCGAGAGTGCGCTTTACATCACGCTTGCCGAAACCAAGCGCGAAATCCTGGCCGTCGCGAAATCCCACGGCTGGGAACTCGGCGACCTCGACATCCTCGCGTTCACGCCGCCGGAGCTGAGCCAGGATCCCAAGCGACTGCAAAGCGTGATTCACACGGCGGATCTGGAACAGGGCGACACGCTTCGGACAATCCTCGCTGAAATCGAACGGGTAAAGCCGGCCCGTGTCGTTCTCGATAGCCTTTCAGAAATCCGCCTCCTGACCCAAGGAGCGCTGCGTTACCGGCGACAGCTCATCGCGCTGAAGCAGGCTTTCCTGCAGCAGGAATGCACCGTGCTGATGCTCGATGACCTGAACTATGAAGTTCACGGCCTTAACGTTCATAGTGTCGCTCACGGCGTGGTCAGCCTGGAGCAGCTTTCCAAGGAGTTTGGCGCTGAGCGGCGCCGTCTGCGCATCATCAAAATGCGTGGGGTCAAATATCGGGGCGGGTATCACGATTTCGCGATCGAGCGCGGTGGCCTCGTCGTATTCCCGAGACTTGTCGCGGCCGAGCATCCCGACGCGTTCGACAGCGAAGAAATGGTCGGCACCGGCGTGGCCGAGCTGGACACGATGATGGGTGGCGGAATCGATCGTGGCACGAACCTCCTGTTGCTTGGTCCCTCCGGTGCGGGCAAATCGACCCTTGCGGCGCGAGTCACGCTTTCGGCGCTCGATCGCGGGGAGCCCGTCGTCTTCTTCAACTTCGATGAGTCTCAGCGCGTCTTTCTAAAGCGCTGCGCCGGACTTGGCATGAACCTGGCGCCCTACCTGGAATCGGGTCAGCTGATGATGCGGCAGGTCGATCCTGCCGAGCTCAGTCCCGGCGAGCTTGCCGGCATGGTCCGCGAATCCGTCGAGGAGAAGCAGGCGAAGATGGTCGTGCTGGACAGCCTCGGCGGGTACCTTCACGCTATGCCGGAAGAACGGTTCATGCTGCTGCAGATGCATGAGCTCCTAATGTATCTCAACCAGCATGGGGTCGCCACCATACTGGTGCTCGCGCAACACGGATTGATCGGAGAGACGACAGCGCCGGTCGATATGACCTACCTTGCCGATGCGATCCTGCTGCTTCGCTTCTTCGAAGCCGGAGGACGCCTCCGCCGGGCCGTTTCGATGGTCAAGAAGCGGACCGGCGTGCATGAGATGACCATCCGGGAATATGTGATTGAGAACGGCGTGCGGATTGGTGAGCCGCTCGATCGTTTCCGGGGATTGCTCCAGGGCTCGCCGACCTACAGCGGCGAACAGGGCGCCCTCCTCGTTGAGCGGCCTGGTCAGGAGTAATGCCGAGACCTTGTGGGCCAGTGCTGATCTGCGCTCCCGAGGGCCGCGATGCAGCCGTCATCGCGGAGATTTTGCAAAACGTTGAAATCGAAACCGCGATCGCTAGCAACGCGGCCGAGTTCCAGGTCACGCTGGACAGCGCGGGAGTCGCCATCGTCGCGTGCGAAGTTCTCGATGAGCCCATGGCCTCGGCAGTGGAAACGTGGGTTCAGGCGCAGCCGGGCTGGTCGGACTTGCCCATCATCGTCCTGATGGATCGTCCGGAGAATGGTCTGCCGCCCGGCGACGGACCGACCGCTTACCCGGGTTTGGGCAACGTCACGCTGATCGAGAAGCCGTGCTTCGCCCGAACTTTGATCAGCGCCGCGCGGTCCGCGCTCCGCGCGCGCCAGCGCCAGTTGCAGCTGGCAGCCGAGTTGGACGAACGACACCGGACGCAAACGGCGCTTCAAGAAAGCGAGCACCGCTTTCGAAGCGAACTGGAGGAGCTCGTGCGGTTACGCACAGCTGCTCTCGAGGCGGAGACGGCCGAACGCGAGCAGGCTCAGGAAGCTCTACGCCAATCGCAAAAGATGGAAGCCGTCGGCCAGTTGACGGGTGGCATTGCCCACGACTTCAATAACCTTCTCGCTGGGATCAGCGGGAGCCTCGAACTTCTCGACATTCGCCTCCGCCAGGGGCGGATATCCGATATCGAGCGCTATGTTCGAACGGCACAGGAGGCGACCCGGCGCGCCGCGTCGCTGACCCATCGGCTCCTGGCATTTTCGCGTCGGCAAACGCTCGATCCCAAGGTCGTTGATCCGAACAAGCTTATCGCCGGCCTCGAAGATTTATTGAGGCGCTCGGTCGGCCCGGACTTCGAAATCGAGGTCGTGCAGGCTGGCGGCCTGTGGCGCGCCAAGCTCGACCCGTCGCAGCTGGAAAATGCGCTTCTGAACCTTTGCATCAATGCTCGCGATGCCATGGCGCCGTCCGGCGGACGCATCACCATCGAGACCGCTAATAGATGGCTCGATGATCGAACTGGCAAAGAGCGGGATCTCCCGGCGGGGCAGTATGTTTCGCTGTGTGTTACCGACACCGGCTCCGGGATGAGCGCCGATATCGTCGAGAAGGTGTTCGATCCGTTCTTCACGACCAAGCCGTTGGGTCAGGGAACGGGCCTCGGCCTTTCGATGGTCTACGGGTTCGTCAGGCAATCGGGCGGGCAGGTCCGGATTTATTCGGAGGTCGGCCAAGGCACGACGGTTTGCCTTTATCTGCCCCGGTTCAGCGGCACGGAAACCGAAGACGAAATGCCCGACGTGGCATCGATCGATGGCGGAGCCGGCGAGACCGTACTGGTTATCGATGACGAGCCCGCCATCCGTATGCTCGTGGCCGAGGTGTTGGAAGACAATGGTTATCAGGTTCTGACGGCCGAAGACGGCTCAGCTGGATTGAAGGTCCTTCAGTCCGACGTTCGCATCGACCTTCTGGTGACCGACGTCGGTTTGCCAGGCGGCCTCAATGGACGGCAGGTGGCCGATGCCGCGCGGGAGACCCGACCCGACCTGCGCGTCTTGTTCATCACCGGGTACGCGGAGAACGCCGTCGTCGGCAACGGTCACCTTGCTGAGGGGATGTCGGTGATCACCAAGCCCTTTGCGATGACCGACATGGCAAATAAGGTCCGCGAATTGATTGATTCAAATCCGTCCTGAGAAGCTCGGGTCGATGCGTCTTGCCGGGACCACGTCGGTTTGTTTTCTCTTCAATGTGATAGCCGTGAACGCTGCAATCACGCAGGGCTGGGGCCACGCTTATTGACCCAACACAAAGGATCTCGCGAGGCTACCAAGCTGCGTGGTTATGTTCTGCGACAAATGGCCAGCGAGCTTGAGGCTTCCGTCCGCCAGGCCCGCTAGTCGCTCCCTGATGATCGTTTGCTCCACGATCCCGCCCAACAGCGGCTCGACTCCGCGCAACATCGTGAAAGTCATGCCAGCGTTCAGCCCGGGATGGCTTGCTCCCGCCGGGCATTTTGCCAGAGCACCGGCGGCAGCAGCGAGGGCATGCATCAGCGTGAAGGACACGCCCAGCAACGCACTGCGATCATCCCGCGCGCTCGATCCGGTTCGGCCAAAGCATTGCGTGAGGGTTCGCAGAAGCAAGCCGTAGGTCGCACAGGCGAAATCGAGCAGCGGTATCGCCGCGGGATCGTCGATCAAACATGCAGCGCTCCCCTCCGGAGGGCAGCGGAGAACCGGATCGTCTACGACCGACCAAGCCGGCGCGAAGGCTGAGTCGACCGCCATAAGCTCGTGAAGCTCTGACTTGATTGCGACAAAGGACCTGTAATGCGAGTCCTCCCGATCGGACGGGGAACCCTCGCCCTGCTCGACGACAAGATCGATACCGCGCATCGCCGTGGCGACGTCGCCGATTACGTCTACGCCTTCCATCTCGATGTCATCCGCGCCGAGCTGGCCCGCGGTTCCGCTGAGAAAAAGCCCCTGCTCGGTGAGCGACCCAGCAAGCGCGCGGATATTCGCGCGAATGGCGTCGTAGAGGTGGCCGATGGTGGCGTAGTCTTGGGGCGCCGGCATCAGCCCCACCCTTGCCTGCGATCGGCAGTAGGCTTCCTCGACGAATGCGTCTGCATCCTCGCCTTCGACGCCCTGCGGACGCTCCAGGAAAATGAAATGGTCGAGCGTCTGCTCACAAAAACCGCTGAGGCGAACGACCACTGCCGCTGGAAAATAACCGGGGGACACGGGGAAGTTCGGTCGCGCGAAGTGTGGGCGCCCGCCGACAGCCATGGTGAGATTGGCGACGATCAGCAGGTGTCCCATTTCTTCGATCGCCACGTCCATGATCGACTTCCGCCAGCGTTCGACGGCATCCGCCTGCTCTGTAGTAAGGCCTTCATCACCACACCCCTTGAGGCTGAAGGCGGCATAGAGGTAGCTGCACATCAACGTGTGCTCGATTTCAGCGGCTTCCGCGAGCAAATGGAGTAGCTGCTCGCGTGAGCCCGTGATTATTTCCGGCTCCGCCTCAGCGTTGGACCCGCTTGGATCGCTCGTGAGTCTCAAGCCGCGCGATCCAAAGCGTAGCGACGGCAATGCTCAAGGTATCCAGCCTCGTGCGAACCGGACAGATCGACCACCGATTGCCACAGCCATGAGGGAGCCTCGATTCCGCTGCGGCGATGGTCGAGAAGGCTTCGGCGCCAGGCCGTGCGGGTCGCGGCGTCCATCTGGCGCGCATGGGCTTTGCCGACGACATAGGAGAGATAGCGCGCCGCCTTCACAGCCTGACCCTCGGTAAACTGGTCGACTTCGAGCTTCAGATCCTGCGGCGCGAGTTCACGGATGAACACTGATTTGCCGAGTAGCTTCGCTGCCATCATCCGCTCGCCAAGGTAGGGCGAGAGCGCGCGAGCGCCTGTCACGACGCGCTCCGCAGGATCCCTGGGCATGTCCGCGCCGTCCGCGATTGGAGCTGCCGGTGCGGTTGCCTCCTTCAGGTCGATGAGCGCGAAATCCTCGCGCCCCTTCGCGCCACGAATGGCGATAATTCCGGCGTAGCGCAGCAGACCGAGCGAGCTGCAACCCTTCATCCAATAAGCAGCGTCGACCAGCCGCAAGTCGCGATCGAGATCCTTGCCATCCAGCGATAGGATCGATTGCTTGATCTCTGGGTCCTTGAACAGGCTTTGGAGCGCCTCGCGCTCTTCTGGATCGAGCGCCCAAAACTTCTTGCCGAGCGGGATCGTCGGTTCTGCGTCGTCAATTCGCTCGCGCGCCAGATGGCGCCAGCGCCGCCCCACGGATTGCCGCTTCACGGTTCTTACCACGTCTGGTTCGGGCCCTGGATCGCCTTCATCACGCTCAGCAAGCGCATGCTCATATCCGTCGACCATCTCTTCGATCATCCGCGCGGTCGTGACGCCGGGCAAGTCCGATCCGCGCGCGGCTGTAGCCAGGGAAAGCCCCAGGCGAATGAGGTCGTGCGCGGGATTGCCGATCACAGTCTGATCCAGATCGCGTATCTGAATCTCGACGTTGCCGTTGCCGTCGCTGAGCGGTCCCAGGTTCCCAAGATGACAATCTCCGCAAATCCAGATTGCTGGACCTTTCGGCAGCCGCTGCGCAACGGGAGATGCTTCAAGCCATTCGTAGAATTTGACGGTGTTGCCACGCACATAGGCGTGCGTCGAACGCGCCATTTTGAGCGTGCGTGCGGCATCAAGTTCCGCTTTGCGATTGCGAATTTGCTCGTTGGGCACTTTAGTCCTCGGGCCGAGTAGAGAGAGCGGACGGCAAGATTTCGTAGTCGGTAGTGCCCGCCGCCATGAGGCGGCGGACAAGACGATCAGGCGTCTTCCGCCTGAAGGTTAACGCTCGTTTCGGCGAGCTTCGTCATAAATTCGTCGCCACCGTAGATTTCCTTGGTGGCATCGCGGAGCTTCTTGTTGTCATCCTTGAGACCAAGAGCCTTCGCATAGGCCGCAGCGGTACCGAAGCCAGCGATGCCGTAATGCGTCATACGCTGATATTGCGCGATGATGATGACGTCGAGCAGCGGACCCTTCTTCGGTCCTTCCTCCAGAACATGCTTGGATGCCTCGGTCACGAGACCCTCCATCCCCTTGCAGTGCTCCTTGGAAACCTTCTCGTCCTGTCCGGCGATAAGCTCCTTCAGCACATCGGTATGTCTGGCGATGCCGGCCTGCGAATTGGTGAGCATCTCCTTCAAAGCCGGATCGCTTGCCTTCGGGGTGATCTTCTTGAGCGCGCGGCTCATCTGGTCATTCGCGGACCAAAGGTCCTTCAGCTCGTCGGTGTAGATTTCCTGCATATCTTCGGGCGTGGACATGGATGTTCTTTCATGAGGGCAGGACGACATGTTGGGGAACATCGGCCCGCTTGGGAGCGCGCAACGCTAGCGAGCCTTCATCAAACGCGCACCGAGCCGCATCGGCACATGCCGTTCAAAATAAAGCGATCGAGCAAAGTCTGCAGATGGTTGCGCTACGGCAGGATCTCCACGCAATCGCCATATCGCACAATGTGCATCTGTATGCCGCTGGCATCGCAAATCTCGATGTAGTGACTGAGGCAGATCCGGCCGACGCTCTTGATTTCGTCGCTCATGAGGTGGCGCGCGTCGATAATTCCGGACGTCACGGCTGCATCAAGATTGGCATGCTCGACGCCAACTTCGTCTTCAACCTCAATGCTATTGTGAACGTGGAAGTAAAAGTGTGGCATACGTTTCGCTCCGACCTAGGCGGGAGCGCATTGTCTCTCAGGCGCGGGCAGCCGAGGGTCTGGCCAGCGATAACGGTATACCGCGCGCCGGCCGGGCACGTTCCATTTCATGAGCAATGAATGAACCGCCGCGAATTGCGTCAAGCGAGGTCGCCTGGGCTGACAACGAGCCGCGGCTTGATGCCGCAGAGAGTGCGCTAATTGAAATGCCTCTGACGCCGTAGGGCTGGCTGGCCAGCAGGCCGAAGCGATGGTGCCGACCTCACCCAACAAGAGATCAGGCACCCGCTCATCAGCTCTTTTTGATGGATGCCGCGTCGAGATCGACTGTCATCTCGCGAGGCCAGAAGCGCAGCGCGCGGCAAGCAGCGACGAAGGCCTTGGCATCCGCCGGCTTGGCTAGCGGAAGGCAGCCGTCGTCCAGTTCGGGCGGAACCCGTGCTTCATCGAACAAAGGCTTGGCATTCGCGCCGACACCGATGAACTTGCAGTGCCCAAAGGCATCCGAGACGAAATCCTTCGATGCCCCGTCCTTAACCAGCATCTGTACGCCGTCAGCCGATGGCAGCACGGCGACGGCATCGAACAGCACCGACGGGCCGCCGTCGATCTTCTGCTTGGCCGCTACCGCCATGCCGTCGTCGAGTGTAACACCCCCGATCTTCGGCGCGACGACCTCCCAGACCGCGCCCTCGGCATCGAGCACGTCGGTCAGCGCGGTGAACAGCGCCGCTTCCGAACCGTCGGTCAGAAAGATGCCCATCTTACGGCCCTTGAAGCTGTCCGGGCCATTGCCGAGAATGCTGAGCGCCGGGGACGGTGGCAGGTCGAGCGTAGGTCTGGTTGCCTTGGCCGCATCGGGCAGCGCCATGCCGAGCCCGTCCGCGACGGTAGCCGCGAGATCGTCATGGACGTTGCGCAGGTGCGAAACGGCGCGCGCGCGGATGTCGACCCGCTCCACCTTCGACAGCTCGAACACCAGCGCATCGCCGATATGCTTCTGCTCGATCGGCTGCTGACTGACGAAAAATTGGCGTGCTTGGCTATAGTGATCGGAGAAGGTCTCCGATCGGATACGCTGCTTGTTCCCTTGCGTCTCCGCCGGGAAGCTGACGAAGCCCGCCTCGGGATTCTCGCGCGGTCCTCCCTCGGCGCCCCAGCTATTGGGCTCGTAGTTGACGCGCCCGATGGGGTTGCGCATCGCCATGTGCCCGTCCTGTTGGAAATTCATCACCGGGCAGCGTGGTGCGTTCACGGGAATGTGCGTGAAGTTCGGCCCGCCCAGACGCTTCAGCTGCGTATCGAGGTAGGAGAAGTTCCGGCCGTGCAGCAGCGGATCGTCGGAGAAGTCGACGCCCGGCGGCACGTTCGCGGTGCAGAAGGCGACCTGCTCGGTGCTTGCAAAGAAATTGTCGACGTTGCGGTTGAGCGTCATCGTGCCGATGATCCGAACCGGGATGTCTTCCTCAGGTATCAGCTTGGTCGCATCGAGATGATCGAAGGGCAGCTTGTCCGCAGTCTCCTGATCAAACAGCTGAACGCCCAAATCCCATTGCGGGAAATCGCCACTCTCGATCGCCTGCCACAGATCGCGGCGGTGGAAATCGGGGTCGGCGCCGTTGATCTTGACCGCCTCGTTCCACGCCACCGACTGCAGGCCCTGGCGCGGCTTCCAGTGGAATTTGACGAAGGTCGATTTGCCCTCCGCATTGACCAGACGGAAGCTATGGACGCCGAAGCCCTCGATCGTGCGGAACGAGCGCGGGATCGCGCGATCGGACATGATCCACATGATCATGTGCCACGCCTCGGGCGAGAGGCTGGCGAAGTCCCAGAAGTTATCGTGGGCGGTTTGCGCCTGGGGAAAGCCGCGATCGGGCTCATCCTTCACCGCATGGACGAGGTCTGGGAACTTGATCGCGTCCTGGATGAAGAAGACCGGGATGTTGTTGCCGACGATGTCCCAATTGCCCTGCTTGGTGTAGAGCTTCACCGAAAATCCGCGCACGTCGCGCGCAAGATCGGATGAGCCCTTGTTGCCGGCGACGGTGGAGAAGCGGACGAACACCTCGGTTTGCTGGCCGACGGTGCTCAGCACGTCGGCGCGGGTGTATTCTGCTAAGCTGTCAGTAAGTTCGAACACGCCATGCGCGCCGTAACCGCGCGCATGCACGACGCGTTCAGGGATGCGTTCATGATCGAAGTGGAATATCTTTTCGCGGAGAATGAAGTCTTCCAGCAAGGTCGGACCGCGCGGACCGGCCTTGAGGCTGTTCTGGGCATCCGCGACTGGAACGCCTTGCTGCGTCGTCATCGTCAGCGCCGCATCGGCCGTGCTCTGATGTGTTTCGCCGCCAGAACCCTGCGGTTCTGCGAAGCTTGTAGGGAGATCGCTGCCAGGCGGAAGCGGCGGCACCTTGATCGGCGACTCGCCCTTTAACTTCCCAGAATTCGCTTTAGTGCTGCTCTTCGCCACGCGTCATTCTCCATTTGCTGCAGAGATGGACGACTGAGCCAGCCACCCCCAGCGATTTATATTTTAAGGGTTACGGAACAACTAGGCGTCAGTGCTAAATGAAGAATGGAATTCGTCTTATTGATACATATCAATTTCTTTTGAGCCTATTTGCACTATTGAGGTCTGCTGCGTATCAAGGCCTTACGTGGCACAAAGATTTTTGGCACAGCTTTACCGAGTTGCCAGCGCGCACCGGCTTTTCCCAATTTGGCGCTAGCCAACCATTTCGATGGCCGAGCGTTAGTACCCCAAGAATTCACCTGACGATCTACCACATAGGCCACCGAATTTCCGCAGGGATCCAGACCGATTGAACTCGCCAAAACGAGCGGGAATCTTCCCGGCGAGGCAGCTCGATACTTCCACCTCCGCCTCGTGTGGCGGAAACCGTCCACTCCGCAAGGTGAAAGTCACTGCAACAGATCGCCATTTGCGTTCCCGCTCGTAATGAAGCTGACGAGCTGCCGAACCTGTTCGGAGCTTTGGAGCTGCTCGAGACCACGCGGCACCAAAAAATAACGATTTGCTTGCTCCTCGACGCCTGTACCGACGACAGCGTCGCACTAGCCGCAAGCTATCGGGCGCGATCCCGTCATCAAATCGACATCGCCGACGCGATCTCGGTGAACGCTAACGCCGGACGCGCGCGCCATCGTGCGATGGCAATGGGCCAGGCCGCCTTGTCGGCCCGCGATGGCTTGCTTTTGACTACCGACTCAGACACGGCGCCCGCGAGAGATTGGTTGCGCGTAATGGTCTCGGCGCTCGCAGGGTCAGACGTCGTCGCAGGCCGCATCAAACGGCAAAGTGTGCGGCCGAGCCAGCTGCAAGATCGCCTCGAATTTTATTACGACGAGCTGTTTGCCCTGCGCCGCCGACTCGACCCGGTATCCTGGGAGGCAAATCGCACACACCATTTCTGCGGCGGCGCCAACCTGGGGATACGTCTTCGAGCCTATGAAATGCTTGGAGGCTTCACCCCTGTGCCAAGCGGTGAAGATGCCAAGCTCGTCGATGATGCGTCCCGCGCCGGGCTGCGCGTCCGACGCGATGCGGCCAGCGTGGTTTATACCTCGGACCGGCGTGAAGGTCGGGCGACCGGCGGACTCGCTTCGGCGCTACGCGAGCTTGATGAGGGAGCTGCGGCGAACATCGAGGTGACGCACCCAGCCGATGCGGCGTGGCAATATGCGATGCAGGCCATTGCTCGGGCGGCCTATGATGACGAGAGGCCAGCATCGCTTGAGGCTGCTCTCGGCTTCACACGAGATCATGTGCGCGGCGTGCGGCGAGATTGTCCGAATGCGGAAGCGTTCGCGATGCGCATCGTGCCGGAAGCCCCGGCTGGCATGCGCAGCGTGTCGTTGCCTACAGCCGAGGTCGAACTGGCGCGAATTATTGGATTGCGAGAAGCGGCATGATCGACTTGCGCGCTGCCATCGTCGAACGGGGCGCGCAACTTGCATCTGCGAAAGACCCGACCAGCCCCGGTGACCTGCTGTCGCTGCTCCGTCTGCTCTATGAGACGGGGCGGGAGGATCTTCCGCTTGGTAGCCTTTTTGAGGGCCACGTCGATGCAGTTCAGATCGTCACCCGTTATGGGACGCAGGCGCAGCGAAACACGCTAAGCAAAGCCCTAGCTTCGCATAGCGCGTTAGGTGTCTGGAACGCGGAGTTGTCGGGTGAACCTCTGCTGCTGAGAAATGGGCAACTGACCGGTGGTAAGAGTTTTGCTTCCGGCGCAGGGATCCTGTCACATGCGCTCGTCACCGCTGAACACGAGGGAGGGCGCCAGCTGATCCTGCTCGATCTGGCTAAGGCCCCGCCGGTGATCGATCGCACCTTCTGGCGGGTCGTCGGTATGCAAAGATCGGAAACGCATATCGTCCGCTGGCAAGACGTTTCGGTATCGCCCGACGCTTTGATCGGGATGCCTGGCGATTATGTCCGGGAACCTTGGTTCAGTGGAGGTGCGCTCCGTTTCACGGCTGTTCAGGCCGGCGGCATCGCCGCGCTTCTTGACGGTACCCGCGATCATCTCACCGCCGTGGGTCGATCCGGGGACCCGCATCAGTCCGGTCGGCTGGCGGCGCTGTTTGCACTCGCGCAGGCCGCCTCCAGCGCAGTACGGGCAGCAGCATCGGCTTGGTTCCTGAGCGAGACAACGAGGTTGCCAATGGTCGCGGCCGCCCGCGATGCGGTCTACCAAGCCGGAGGGGAGGCGTTGCGGATCGCCCAGGAGGCGGTAGGTGCTCAAGCGCTGTTCGTCGACCACCCGCTATCGGCAACGATAGCCGATCTTTCCATGTATCTGCGCCAGCCCGCGCCCGATATGCAGCGCATGAACGTTGGGGCGGCGGTTGCCGCAGGAACGCTAAGGGCTGCTCTTTGAGGCTGCACATCAGCCTTACGCGGACCCTGCTCGTGATCGCCCCTCATCCCGATGACGAGACCATCGGTGCTTTCGGTCTGATGGCGCGGATGCGTCGTCGCGGCGCGAACGTACGCGTCGTCGTAGTCTCCGACGGGGCCGGATCGCATCGAGACAGCCGGTCTTGGCCAAGCGCGAGGCTGATTAGGGAGCGTCGCCGCGAAACGCGCAATGCTGCCCGACGGATCGGCGTATATGCGCCCGCCTTGACCTTCTTGGAGCTGCCGGACGGTGGATTGGCTGAGGCGCTGAGTAACGTGACGCGGCTCGTCGGGCGCGAAGTGCGCCGTGCGCCAAAGCCTCTGCTGGTGATCTCGCCCGCGCCGACTGACGATCATCCCGATCACCGCGCGGTGGCCATGTGCGTAGCAACCCTGCGCGTGGCGGGTGTCAGGCGGCTGGCCTACCCGGTGTGGCCCGCCGGCTCCGGCCTCCGGTTTGCCCGGACGTTTATGTTGACCGCTCGCGAGCGCTTCGCCAAGCGCAGCGCCATCCGCAATTACCGCACGCAGACCGGCCGGATCGTCGACGATCCGTTGGGATTTGCGATGTCGCCCACGCAGATCGCAGCCTTCGCTCGGCCCGCCGAGACGTTCGTCGCCTTCTGATGCGTCCAATTACTCTCGCGGGCTTTGCGGCCAAGTTCGACGCCGACAGCGATCCTTGGCGAACTTTCGACGATCCTGACGAAGCCCTCAAGCGGCAAGCGATCCTTCATGCGATGGGACCGGGCCCTTGGGGGCGTGTTCTCGAACTTGCCGCGGGAAATGGGTCTAACAGTGCGGCGATAGCCCCGCGAGCGCTCCGCCTCGATGCAACCGAGGCCACGTCGAGCGGAACTGCTCTGGTCGCCAAAGCCATCCGGTCCCGCTCGCCCCGCGCGCGTGCCATCAGGCTCGCGGTTCCAGCCCACCTGCCACGTCAGCGTTACGACATCATCGTGGTTGCGGAACTTCTCTATTACCTGGCGCCCTTGGCGATGCGCCGAACTGCTCAGGATGCGGCGGCGGCCCTGAAGCATCGGGGCTTCCTGGTACTCGCACACCACCGCATCGACTTTCCAGATTTCGCCCAACACGCTGCGCGGATACAGCAGCGCTTTCTCAAGGCCACGGGACGCGACTGGGTTGTTCGCGAAGTCCGTCGGAATTGCCACTGGTCGGTGCTGGCTTGCAGCCCGCGCCGCCGCCGCTCCCCGCGTCCCCGACCAGGTCGGCCTTCCTGATCGGGGGGAAAAAGTCGCTTAGCGTCGATCCGCCGGTAGTTGAACAGTCGGCCCGAGGGTGCTGACGATCTGGCGCGCATCGAAGGCGCGGATGTTGTTCTGGGGAATCGGGCCTCGTCTCATGACGACCTGGGCAGTCGCTTCAAAACGATCGACCGTGTGAATATCGAAATCGTTGAAACCGCCGCCCCAGGCTCCCCATCCTCCCCACGCGGGACCACGTCCACCGAACCGTCCATAATAGCGCCAAGACGGGCCCCAGCCAGCACCGAGGCCACCATATCCGTAGCCGGCCCCCCCGATGCTGCCGGTGGTGTAGGTCTGCGTCTGGCGATCGGTGTCCCGATCCACCGTAACGAAGTAGTCATACCCCTTTTCGAGGGTCAACTGCGCCGCGCGAAAGAACAGGTAGCGCTCCACGGTGTCGCGGGAGGTGACGCTGTTGCCGGCGAAGTTGACGAGATAACGATTTGGCTCGATTTGCCGTTCGCTGTAGCCGGCACGATCGAAGCCATGGCCCGTCGCGGGCCGAAAGCGGGTTTCAGTCGCACAACCGGCGAGAAGCAAGGTCGTCGTTGCGAGCCCAACCATTAGAGCCTTACGGCGAAATCTACGCATGAATATACTCCAGCCGCCGGTGTGGCAGGGATCATGTGTAGGGCAGCTAACAAATACCTTCCGTGAACAGCGTGCTAATTCTTAAAATATTTTAATAGCTTAGCGTATCGGCGCTCGATCTTGGGGTAGCATCGAAAGGCGTTGGATTTTGGCCGGAAGGCCACTGCATGATCGCGAGCCGCTCCACGTCATCGCAGCAACTGGACGCTGGCTGGCAGATGAGATGAGCCAATAAGCTAGCCGGCCGGCCACCGCATAAAGCGGCACCGGCCGGCCTGACGATCAGGCCGCCTCGCGGCCCTCGTCATTCGGACCCTCGAGCCGATCGTTCGCGGCGGGTGCGCCGCCGATCTCGATCTTGCGGGGCTTCATGGCTTCGGGAACCACGCGCTTCAGCGCGATCGAAAGCAGGCCGTTCTCGAAGCCGGCATCGCCGGCCTCGATGAAGTCGGCGAGCTGGAAGCGACGCTCGAAGGCGCGCGTCGCGATGCCGCGATGCAGGTAATCGCCCTGTCCATCATCATCGGCGCGCTTGCCGGTGACGGTCAGCTGGTTCTGCTGCGCGACGATCTCGATATCGGACGGCGCGAAGCCCGCGACCGCCAGCGTGATCCGGTAGCTGTCCTCGCCTTCCTTGACGATGTCGAAGGGCGGATAGCCGTCGTCCTCGCGAAGACCGGTTTCAAGCAGGTTGAACAGCCGGTCGAAGCCGACGGTCGAACGGCAGTACGGGGTAAAGTCGAAAGCAGTTCTCATTTCCAAATCCTCCATTGAAGCGATCTGGACATGCGTTGCGCCGGTACAAAAGAGCCGACGCCCTCTATGTCCCGCCGGACCCGAACACGGCGCCCGGCGAAATTTAGATAATTTTCGCAGCAGGGCCTTCAAGAGGTTTGCGGCGCGAAAAATGTGAAGCGGGTTCAACGCTCCCGACATTTTGAATCCGACGTTTCAGTTCCTATCTAAGCTCATGAAAACACGGCCCATACGGAGGACAGGATGGCGAATGGCTGGGCGCCCGATGGCGCCGTGCAGGATCAGATCGACGACACCGTGAAGGACGCGGTTTTGCGCGCGCGGGGCATGATGCCGGCGGGCGAAGGCAGCGATGAATGCGACGATTGCGGCGAGGATATTCCGGCCGCCCGCCGCGCCGCGCTGCCCGGTACACGAACGTGCGTGGCGTGTCAGGCCAAGCGCGATGCGACGATCCGCAGCGTCGGCATCAATCGGCGCGGCAGCAAGGACAGCCAGCTGCGCTAGGGGGCCGCGCTGTAGCTATTATCTCCACAGTTCGACGAGAGGCCCGGCGAGGCCCTCGACAGGATCTGCGTCAGGGATCGGCAAAGCAGCCATACGCTGCCGCGCCTCTTCGCTCGGTGCCTCCCGGCAGATGTCCCAGTCCTGACCCTGCGGGTAGGCACCGACCACGAGAAAATCGTCGCTTGCCCGAACGCCGCAATGCCCGGTGCCGGTCGGAAGAACGAGGGCGTCGCCCGCCTCAACGCTGATCTCGCGGCCACCCGGCCCACCAATCTTCAGCGTCGCTGAGCCGGCCGCTACGCCGAGCGCCTCATGGGCGGTCGAGTGATAGTGGTGGTAATCATACACGCCGTCGCGCCATTGCGGCGGCCAGCCATTCTCGTCGAACGACGCCTCGAATGACTTGGCCGTCTCCTCGCATGATCCGACGTGGACGGCGCCGCGATACAGGAGCACCGGCAGCCTGGGATTGTTCGGCACCCGGTCGTGCTCGGGCAGGAGGAAGCTTTCGGTCTTCAAAGCGGCGCTCCCGCCTGGCTTGACGCGGCCGGCTTCTGGCGGCGCTTCGGTTTGTCGGCAAGCTCGATCCACACCGGCGCGTGGTCGCTGGTTTTCTCCCAGCCCCGCACATGGCGATCGACCTGCGCATCGACGAGGCGGTCGGCCAGTGCGGGACTCAACAGAAGGTGATCGATGCGCAAGCCCGCGTTGCGGGCGTAGGCGTTCCGGAAATAGTCGAAGAAGGTGTAGATGACCTCGCCCGGATGGATCGTCCGGAGCGCGTCGGTCCATCCCTGATCCAGCAGCCTGAAATATGCCGCTTTCACCTCGGGCGCGAACAGCGCATCGTCGAGCCAGCGCTCGGGTTTGTAGACGTCGAGATCGGTCGGCATGACGTTGAAGTCGCCGGCGAGCATCACCGGCAAACCCGTTTCGAGCAAGCCGGCCGCATGCTCGATCAGCCGCTCGAACCATTTGAGCTTGTAATCGAACTTCGGGCCGGGCCGCGGATTGCCGTTGGGCAGATAGAGGCCCCCGATCAGGATGCCGTTGATCGCCGCCTCGATGTAGCGGCTATGGCTGTCGTTCGGATCGCCCGGCAAGCCGCGACGTGTCTCATGGATTTCGCCGACCTGGCTCAGGATGGCGACGCCGTTCCCGCTTTTCTGACCATGCCAGATCGCGTCATAGCCAAGATCGCGAATCGCGGTCTCGGGAAACTTCTCCTGCGGCGCCTTCAGCTCCTGCAGGCAGACGATGTCGGGCTGCTCCTCCTCCAGCCAGCGCAGCAGCACCGGCAGGCGGCCATTCACGCCGTTCACATTGTAGGTGGCGATCTTCACAGGTCGGGCAACGTCTGGTCGGCGCGACCCCAGCCGGCGAGCGCCTTGGAGCCCGCGCGCTTCACCAGCTCGGCGGCATCGCCAACGTGCCAGTGGGCTGGCGTGTCGATCGTCTCCATTTCCTTCCACGTAATCGGCGCCGCGACTGGCGCGCCCGATCGCGCGCGGACGCTGTAAGGCATCACCGCCGTCGCGCCGCGCTGGTTGCGCAGATAATCTACGAAGATGCGGCCCTTGCGCTGTACCTTGGGCAAGGCAGCCGTGAAATTGGCGGGATCGCTTTGCGCGACGGCTTGCGCGAGTCGATGCGCGAAGCTCTTCACCTCGGGCCATTCGGCGCGCGGCACCAACGGCGCGATGACATGGATGCCCTTGCCGCCGGTGACCATCGGAAAGGTCTCCAGCCCGATCGACTGGAGATGTCGCGGAAGTGGAACGCCGCCTTGCGCACCGCCTCGAAGTCGAGGCCCTCGTCAGGATCGAGGTCGAACACCAGCCGGTCTGCCTTTTCGACATCCTCGATGCGCGCGCCCCAGCCATGAAACTCGATCGTTCCCATCTGGACGCAGGTCAGCAGCCCCTCGGGTGTATCGACGTAGAGATAGGGCTCCGTGTGCCCGTCCTTCTCCAGAATGCCGACCTGGCGGACGGCGTCCCCGAACATGCCGGCGTCATGCTTCTGGAAGAAGCACTTCTTGGCGCGGCCCTGCGGGCAGCGCACCAGGCTGATCGGGCGGCTGCCGGCCCAAGGCAGCATGACCGCGGCGACGGCATTATAGTGGTCGGCGAGCTGGCCCTTGGTGACGCCGGTGTCGGGATCGATGATCCGGTCGGGATTGCTGATCTTGACCGACGATGCCGCCGGCGCGGCGGCTTCCTCGACCGGCTTTTCACTTTCGAGCACCACGGCTTCGGGCTTCTTGTCCTCGCGCAGGCCAAGATAGCTCGGATGCCGGAGCGTGCCCTCGTTGGTCATCTCGGTATAGGCGATTTCGGCGACGAGCGCCGGCCGCAGCCAGTGCGCGCCGCGGACCTCGGCGCGCGGCGCCTTCACGGTCGCGACAGTCTGCTCGAGTGGCTGCATGATCTCCATCAGGCGATGCAGTTCGGCGGTGTTGAAGCCGGTCCCGACCTTTCCAGCATAGCGAAGCTCGCTCTTCTCATGGACGCCAAGGATCAGCGAACGGAATGACCGCGACTTGTCGGAGGGGGTCCAGCCCACGATCACGAATTCCTGGCGCTTGATGCATTTGGTCTTGAGCCAGCCGCCCGACCGCGAGCCGACATATTTGCCCGTGGCGAGCTTGGAGATGACGCCTTCGAGGCCGACGGCGCAGAACTGGTTTAGCAGCTTCTCGCCGTTGCCGACGATATGCTCGGAGTAGCGCATTCGGCTGCTCGCCTTGGGCAGGATGTGCTCGAGCTTCTCCTTGCGCTCGGTGAGCGGCAACTTGGTCAGGTCCTCGCCGTCGAGTTCGAGGAGGTCGAACGCGTAATAGTCGATCGTGCCAGGTGCGCCTTTGAGTGCGCCCTGCAGCGCCTGGAAGCTCGATCGGCCGTCGCCGTCGAGCACGACGGCCTCTCCGTCGATCAGCGCCGACCCGACTTTCAGTCTAGCGGCTGCCGTGACGACGTCGGCGAAGCGATCCGACCAGTCGAGGCCCGAGCGCGTATAGGCGCGCGCCTCGCCGCCGCCGACCGCGATCAGGACCCGGTAGCCATCATATTTCATTTCATGAAGCCAGCGATCCCCGGTGGGCACCGTGTCGACGAGCGTGGCGAGCTGGACCGAGCGGAAGGGCGGCGGTTTCAGAGCGGATACGGGTGCGCGACGCCCTGGCTTGTCGCCCGTGCGGGATTTGGCGGGCGTGGCGGCGCGCGCCACTGGGTTAGGCGTCCTGGCTCATCCTGCATAGACTCCCGCTGGAGCGGAGTCGTTCCCGACGTCAATCTATGACAAATGGATGGCGACTATTTGAGCTTGGCGGCTGCTGCGTTCAGTTTCACGCGATCATTGCCGATCTTCTTGATCAGACCCTCGGCCTGATCCTTC
Source organism: Sphingomonas nostoxanthinifaciens (assembly GCF_019930585.1). Lineage (NCBI taxonomy): Bacteria > Pseudomonadati > Pseudomonadota > Alphaproteobacteria > Sphingomonadales > Sphingomonadaceae > Sphingomonas > Sphingomonas nostoxanthinifaciens. The sequence continues at coordinate 3,368,419 of NZ_CP082839.1, forward strand.
GTGATGCCGTGCTTGCGGGCGAAGTAGTTCACTTCGTAGCCTTCGCCGCCGGCAACTTTACGCCTGTCGGCTCCGCCTCGTTTCGACCTGTCATCTGCCATTTCGTGCACCTCCTACTTGGCGCAGAATCGTTCATCACAGCCAGCGGTTCCCCGCGCGCTACGCGGGAGGCTCGCCGCCACCCGGTCGGCTGGCCGTCGCGATCCGGCCGGTCAGGGTCCGCCGCAGATTGACGGCGGCGGTCTTGCGGCCGTTCCAGGCCGGATCGATCTCCGCCGCTTCGCTGACCCTGCCGATCAGAACCGGGAGCAAGGCGAGCTTCGCCGAGCCGTCCGCGGTATGCGTCACGACCTGCGTCGCATCGTCGATCGCCTTGGCCCGGCGGTTCGGAAGCTCGAGTCCGCGCACCGTCACCGCGACGCCGGTGACGACGCGCGGCTGATTGGGCACGAAAACCTTGTTCTTATGCGCGCGCAGCCGGTGACGGCCAACGATTTGGCGCGCCGCCTGCTGCATCGACCGGCTGGCAAACCGACCGCTGATCGTCATGTCGTCGACATAGAGAGTGAACGCGCAACTTTTGGCCACGGCCAGTTCAGCGATCTCGTCGAACATCGGCTTGTAGGCCCAGAAGGACAGGATGCAGCTTGCATTGCCGCCGGTCGGCAGATGCCCGCCGATCGTCAGCAGCCGCGTCATCCGGCTCGCGACATCGGCGGGATACTCCATCAGCTCGTGGAAGAAGCTGTAGACGGCCGCCGCGCGCACCGATGGAAAGAACTTCTTGATGTCGAGCTTGACCGCGCTGTCCTTAGCGCCGTGCTGCGACGCGTTAGTGACATAGGATCGCTGCCGCACCCCCGAATGCAGATAGTCGGGCGTCTCAATCTGCTGGAGCAGCTTGGCCACCCGGGCATGCACCTGCTTGAGCAACGCCTTGGGCTCCTCGATCAGCCGGCCGGTCTTGCGGTCGGTGCGCACGAGGTAGTTCGCTTCCGCGTTGCGGACGAGATAGGCAAGCTGGCCCGGCGAGATGCACAGGATGTGGGCCAGCCGCGCCGGCGAGGTCAGCTTGAACAGCGCGCTGCCACGTAGGCTAACGCGCTTGGCGCACCTTCTCGCCATGCCGGTCCCCTTCATCGGGATCGTCGGCTGTTACCGTCGCGATCCAATCCAACATCTTCACGACCTTGCCGGCCACCGCGGTACGAACCCGGTCAGCAGCCGGCGCCCCGTCCGCCTGCTCGGCGAAGAACATCAGCGACGACACCGGAATGTTGAAGCCGTCGGCGTATTTCTGAAGCACCTCGATGGTGACCTTCTTGTCACCCCGTTCCAGCTCCGTGATGTAAGACTTAGACAGGCCGACGCGCTCAGCGACCTGGGTCTTGTTCAGGTCGTGAAACACGCGCACCAGTCTAAGGGCTTCATTCAACATCTGAACTTTGACCCTCCTTGATGACGCCTAGGAGTGACGGAACAAATCCATAATGGAGGAGATCAGTTTCACGATGGCCGAAGCCATCTTGATCACCCCCAGGAGAACAGCCCGGTTCCTTGCGATCGCTCGCAGGCCCCGCCGCACCGCTTTCGCGATCTGGCGGACCGTCTGTCGTCCGTACTCCCACAACCCGGCGTCTGGGCTCTCAGGCAAGTTTGCCATCGTAGTGCCTCCAGACGAACCACAAGGCCGGATTGCCTGTGGCCTGCACTGTATCCGGAGGCGGATCGGGGTCGTGGTTTATGCTCCTAGGCCTCACACTGCACACGAAGAACTTAGGTTCTCCGGCGCCTCGCGGCCCCGCCTCCGCGCGACGCCGGGGCGCCGAGCGAGAAGAGGGGTCAGGTGGTAAAGATCGGACGACCTTCACTGGCGGCGAACCGCCCTGCCTTTAGCGCAGCTCCATTACCCAAACGCTGTGATCCTGCTAGAACGCGCGTTCGCCGGACGCAAGCACTTTTTCGCTGTTAGCGAACTTTTCTTGGGCGGTGACTATGCTGAGGTCCGACGATCAGGTCGGCGGGAGGGCGATCGGCTGCTAGGATGATCGCGATGACACGCATTGCTGGAGTCAGACCGTGCCGGACTTCGTCTATGACCTAAACGAGGATGGATCGATCAAGGCGGTCTACAAGGATGGCGTCAAGCTCGAGACCGCGACCCGCCTCGAAATGCCGGTCGCTATCGTCCAAACCTATTTCCGCTCGGCGATCCGCGCGCTCGCCCGCATGACCGAAAGCGCCGACGACGGCGAGGACAACCGCCAATACGGGCTGCAGGCCTTCCTGATGAGCCTCGTCGGCACCGAGGCCTTCTTCAACGTCTTCTTCCATCAAGTCGGCCGCGAGAAGGGGCTCGCCAACGTCATCGACTTCGCAAACAAGGACCGCGTACCGATCGAGCACAAGCTCAGCCACCTGCCGCGCCAGGCGTTCGGCACGCCCTTGCCCGCGCAGAAGCGGCTTAACGCCAAGATGCGCGAGCTGTACGATCTGCGCTCGAAAATCGTGCATCCGCGCTGGCAGCCTTCGTCGTTCGTGATGCCGGGGCTCGCAATCGGCGACCTCGTCGAGAACTACCAGACGCTGTTCGAGGACCGTGAATTCTGCCGCGACGCACTGCGCTGGTGCCTGCTCGTCATCGCCCGCGTCGGACTCCACGCTCAGGTCGGCCGCGGCGACCAGTTCGTCGAGCATTGGACGACGATTGCGGACACCAACGCGACCCTGTCCGACGCGCTCGGCGTGCCGCGCGAGGGCGCGTGAGCGCCGCCGGAGCGGCGCGACCGGCGATCAGCGGCGCGTCAGCCGCAGCCAGCAATTGGCCATCAGCGCCTTGCAGTCGCCGCGATCGGTAATGAACTCGGGCGGATCCGGCGCCGGATCGACATAGTCCGGCGTGTAGTCGCCGCGCCGCAGGATCTCGTAAATCTGGTCGCGCACCACCGCGACCTCACCCGCCTCCATCTTCATCGTCGTCGCAAACACCTGCCGCGCATTGGTGAGCCGCTGCCCGACCTGGAGCAGCGCCATGTTCTGCGCGAGCCAGCCGAACCCCAGGAATACCAAGGTGTCCGCCTGCGCGACCGTGTCTTTGATCTTGTCGCCGACATCGCTTTCCATCGTCTCGGTGAAGGTGCGAATGCGTCCCGCGACGTCGACGAGCTGCTGCACTTCGTGCCCGCCGAACGGGATGAATCCTTCGGCGTCGGGCGCGAACGCGCCGACCTGGCCATAAGGGTGGACGACCTGGCAGTTGCCGACGAGTGCGACCGCGCGCTTCCGGTCGATGCCGAACCGCCGCATCAGCGACACCGCGAGGAACTCCTCCAGGCAGCGATCATAGTTGAACACGATGAACGACGCGTGGGCGAACACGTCGTCGAGCGTGTCGGCGGTGTGGCCGTCGTAGAGGATCTGGCTCAGCTCGACATGCCAGCTCGCGAGCAGCTTCTTGAGCTGCTGCGCGCGCAGGTCCGCGGCATTCGCTGCCTGGACATGCCGCGGCGTGAGAGGCGAGCCCGCCTCGGCGCGGAGGATCACCGTCGCGATTGCAAGCTTGCTCAGGAACTCGATATGCTCCCGACCGCGCAGCCCGTCGATGAACGTGTCGATGCTTCGAGCGAACGGCAGGCCGGCGCGGATTGTCGCCGCAGCGCGCCGATACACCTCCAGCCGATCGGGCGACGCATTGGTGCCAGCCTCACTCACCGAACGCGTCTGCAGAATCTTTCCCATTTCGGCATCGCTGAAATTGATGCTGGCGTTCGGATCCTCAACGGCGAGGAGCTCGATTATGCGGTCGCGCAATGTGTCGCCTAGCGGGAAGCCGAGATCGAAGCTGGCGCCGGCGCCGAGGATGAAGGTGGTATCCCGTTCGAGCATCTTTTTTGGCCTGCGTTTATGTTGCGTTGTCATCCATCTTACGGCGCGCGCCGTTTCAGGATGACATCGGTTGCAGAGCTTTTCTGCAAATCAGACGCAGCGCTCCTCAATCCATACCGACCCTAGGATACGCCGGGATCAGCGCTCTCCGGACGCGGCATCAACCACCACTTCAGCCGCCACCCTCGTCTCGATCGCGGCCTCGATCTCGGCATATAGATCTACGTCCTGGTCCGGCGCGGAAATCGAAATCGCCAAGGTGTAGCGCGCCCGATCGCTGATCCGCCGCTGCCCGACGTGCGACTTCCACCAGCCCCCGACAGGGAAAATCGCGATCTGGTCATGCGCGGCGAGATCGATGGCAGGACCGCGCCAAAGATCGCAATGGAGCGAGCCGGCCTGCATCGCCTGGGGGCCGAGGAGCCAATAATCCGCCTCACCGTCATTCTCAGTGCGCTCGCCCGGCGCATTGCTCAATCGCCGCCGGAAGTCCGCTGCGGTTTCGGTACGCTTCTTGATGGCGAACCGCAGCCCGTAGGAGCGATAGGTGTCCGGCCGCGTCGCCGCACGCCCCGTGAGGTTGGGCTCGATAAAGTAGGACAGCGTCACCTTCATCGTGACCGCCGCATTCTCCAGCGCCTCGAGGGCGGCGCGTGGCCAGGGCAGCGCGAAGAAATGGACCTCGTTGAACACTGCGCCGCGACCGTCCGCGCCAAGCGCATAGGGCTGAATCTCGCTTTCCACGAGCAAGGTCACATCATTCGATGCCGATGCCAGTGCTCGCCCAAGGTCAGGCACGCCGTATCCGACTTCGCGCATGATCTGCTGCTTTTCGCCCTTCGATATCGTGCGCCAGCTGCGCCCGCGACCAACCAGCTTCGAACGGATCGGCTGCGGCCATTCCGCCGAATGGACGGTCAGCGCCCGGTAGGTCTCGGGCCACCGCTCCGGCAACCCGGCCTTCAACCGGCCGATGAAGTTCCCGGCGACCCCGGTCGCGGCGCTCGTTGCCCAGAACGGCACCAAAGGCTGTGCGGCAACGTCCTTGCCGGACGTGAGCAACGACACCGCCGGATGCCAGCCGCAAAAGCCGCCGGCATCCACCATCATATTGCCTGCTTCGAACAGCACTTCGGGCTTCATTGGGGTCAGGTCCACGGGGAGCAGCTTCGATCCCCGGCTGAACGGGCTCTTCTCGTTCGCCGCTACCAGCGGATTAAGGTCGGGATCGTCGGCGGAGGGCCCGATCTTGGCGGTGTAGCCGCCGACCGAAAGCGCGTTCCAGCTCTGCGACGGATCTTCGAGCGAATGATGCTGCTCGACGTCCGCCTTCATGCCGCCCGTGATGTTGCCGGTAGCCACGAAAACGAGCCGCTTGGGATGATTCTTGGCGGCAACCCCATCCAGCCGCTCGCCGGGCATCGCGCCGGAACAGATCTGGTCGAGCGCACCGCTCCAGCTCGACGGCCCGTCCGGGTCGAAATGATCGGAAGACGTCGCGATGCAGAAGCTGCGCGGCACATTGGGTCGCTCCACCTCGGCCACCGCGACCGCCGATTGGGTGATGATGCCATACCGGGCGGGCTCGTTCGGCGGAAAGCCCGCCGGCGGAAGGAACTTCACCGACTCAGCGGCATGGCCAAGTTGGACGCGTCGGCCATCGGCCATCGGCGTCGCGAGGTCGCCATGGAGCACGAGCCCGGCCATACCGGTGCCATGGCCGCCGCCGCCGGCATGATCGTCCGTCCCCCAGGCATCGTTGACCGACCATGCGCCCGCTAGTCCCGGCGCAACCAGCGGATGCGCCGCCGCGACGCCCGTATCGATCACGCAGACCACTGGCGCGCCGTCCGCGGGCGGATCGACCCGCGCCGCATAATCCTCGACCAGCGCTTGCTGCCCTAAGCCGTTCTCGCCGAGATCGAGAAACGGCTCGATGCTCCCCGCCGCCGGCCGGATTTCGCTGATGGCGCCGTTCAGCCGATCCACGATCCCGACGATCTCAATTTGGCTACCATGCGCGAAAATGATCGCGGTGTCCGGAAAGGTGAGCCGCTCGGGGTGGACGTCGAAGCCGGCTCCCCGGACGGCCTCGACGACGGCGTTCGCGATCAGATCAGGCCGCTGCGTGTCCGGCCGGCGGAGCCAGAGCTCCCACCAGCCGCGCTGATTCTGATCGTCCGGTGCAGCGGCCAGGAGAGACCGACCCGAGGCATCGCGGATCGTCTCGATGACCTCGAACTTGTCGACGTCGGGACGCGGCTGGTTCCCAAGATTCTCGGAGCCGTACGCGCTGATACGATTCCGCAGGTAGACACGCGCATCGTCCGGCACGAACACCACTGCCGTTTCGGTGCGGTCCTCGTTCCGCTCAGACCGGAGCACGACGATTTCATGTCCCGGAAAGTCCAGGGCCGGTGTCTTGGTCGCCTTCGCCCGGGCGGTTGGCACCATCGTCTCGACCTCGACCAGCGTCCCGCGCTTGAGGCCATCGACCGCAATGCGTTGATCCTGATCGCGCGCGGGCAGGTTGCCAAGGGCACGGGTCAGCTGCTCAAGCAGCACCTCGGCGTGCTCGTGATGGTCCTCCCGCCGGTCGCGTTGATCGCGGCGCATACGCGGGTAGACATACTGTGCGCTTTCTCGCCAGCGCGTAATCTCGATATGCGGGAGCCTGCGGCCCCCGTTTCCATCCCCGTTGGGCATTGCCCCCTCACTTCAATCATTCGCGGTAAAAGCCGACATTCCTCGCTGTGGTTCTGATGTCTTTCTAGCGATGGAAGCGCCGCTGGAACGACTGGCGATCCTGAAGCGCACGCCTCAGGCTATCCGGAGCGATGCTGGTCACACCCTCGAGAATGGCATCTTTGACGACCGAATCCGCCGCCCGCACAAGCTCGCCCTGGCTGAGACCCTCGGTCAACGGTCCGATCGACGACCATGCCTTGGCGGTCAGCCGCAGTCTGCCCATCCGGCGGGTGAGGATCTTACGTGCCGCATCCGTATCGGGCGTCGCATATTCGACGACCTCATCGAACCGCCGCGCAAGCGCCTTGTCGAGGATTTCAACATGGTTGGTGGCGGCGATGACGATGCTGTCGGTGGCGTTGGGTTCCTCCATGAAGGACAGCACCGAATTCAGCACACGGCGGATCTCGCCAACATCGTTGGGATCACCCCGTCGCGCGCCGATCGCATCGAATTCGTCAAGAAGATAGACGCCGCGCATCTGCGCGATCTGGTCGAAAAGCAGGCGAAGCTTTCCAGCGGTCTCGCCAAAAAAACGGCTAAAAAGGGCATCCAGGCGCACGGTGAACAACGGCAGTCGCAGTTCACCGGCGATCGCCGATGCCGTCATGGTCTTGCCGGTGCCCGGCGGCCCGACCAGCAGCAGGTGTGTGGCCGGAATCTGGCCATGGTCGCGCAGCGTCGCGCGCTCCGCCTGCTCGCGCACGACCCGCTGAAGGCGCGAGAGCACCTCATCGGCGAGAACCATGTTCTCGAGCTTGATCTTCGGATAGATGCTTTCGACGAGACCCTGCAGCTCGCCGCGCGGCCGGGCGAGCGGAATTGGCGTCTGGCCCGAAGGCGCGCCGGCGGTCCGCTCGCGAGCCTTTTGCACCAGCCGCTTCAGCCGGTTGGCATCTTCTTCATTGCCCTGGCGCGCCTGTTGCGCCGCAATCTGCAGCGCAATCGAGAGAAATTGCTCCTCGTCTCCCTCGACATGGGAGTTCAGGAGCGCGACGATCTGCTTTGTAGACATCGGCGCTCCTTTCTTGCGCGATTCAAGAGCGCGGTCCGAGCGCAAACGGACCTGTTCCCCCTCCGTCGGCTCTACCGGAAACACGTTAATCACACCACCATAGATTGCCAAAGCGCGCCACCCCGGAAGCCGCGGGATACGCATGCCTTGGCGTCGGCGTGCTCCACGGCTGGCAGCGTTCAGGCGGCGAGCGCCCTTTCAACATCCTCCCGGTCACCATCGCGAACGCTACTGGCACGACCGTCGAGCAGATCCGTAATCTTCGCGGCGACCTTGTCTGCCGCTTCGCGCAGGCCCTCTTCGATATGTATGTACCCCTGCGTTACTCCGCGCTTCCCGTGTCCAAGCAGCGCGGCGATGGTAAGCTCCGAATAGCCCATATCACCCGCGATGCTGCCGAAGGTGTGGCGTAGAGTGTGAGCTGTGACGCCCTCGATCCGCGCTGCGGCGCAGAGCCGGACCAGCACGTCCGGGACCTGCTTGTAATGGCTCTCCCCATAGTCCGACGGAAACACATATGGGCAGCCCTCGATCACAGGCTGGTGTGTCAGCACAGCAAGGGCGGCCTTTCCAATCGGCCGGTCCTGCGCACCGGTTTTCGTGTCCGGGAAGTGGATCGCTTGGCTTTCGGCATCGACCCAGGTCCGCTTAACCTGCTGCGCCTCCGACAAACGAAAGCCGCTCAACGTGATCAATCGCACGGCTGCCAGGCCGGTCGGGTTCTCATCGCGGGTAGCGGCCACCCGCATCGCCGCGCCCAGTTTGCCGAGTTCGAGCGCGCTCAAACGCCGGGTCCGCCGGTTGCTGGCCATCCGCCGCGCGCCTCGGGCAGGATTGTTCTCAATGACACCAAGACGAACCGCATGTTCGCACATCGAATGCAACGTCGAGATAACGCGAGACGCTGCGCCCGCACCTCCCGTTGTCGACCGGCCACGGCCGCTTCCTTTGTCGGCGGCACTCTTGCCCGCCGCAATGTCGGCCTGCATGGCTTCGATGTCGGCCGGCTTGAGACCCGCCACCTTGCGATGTCCGATAAGCGGGCGAATATGCCGATCGATCCGGCTTCGCTCCATCCGCACGGTGGACGCCTTGATCGGCAGGCGGCGACGTCCGAGAAGGCGCCCGGCTTCCGCTTCCTCCAGATACCAATCGCAAACGTCGCCGATGGTCGGCGCGGCACGTTTCGCTTGCTTCGCGTCCGCCGGATCGATGCCCCGCGTCACGTCCGCGAGCATTCGAATCGCTTCCTTGCGAGCTTCGTCCACGGTGAACACCGGGAATCTCGCATAGGCCATACGGCGAAGGCGACCGTCCGGACTGCGGTATTGCAGCACGTACGACTTCACGCCGGAAAATCCGATCCGGACGCCGAAGCCCTTGAGCTCGCCATCCCAAACAAAGGACTGCCCGGCCGTGGGCACGGCGGCGGTCTCGATCATATGGGTCGTCAGTTTGCGGGGCATGGTTGGTCACCTCCGAAGCCAGAAATTACGTCGATTGATGCGTGCCGCAACGTAATAATCGCGTCGGCGAACGGCCGGTTACGACCGGATATGTAAGGGTAGGTTTCGACCGAGCTAGACAGTTGATATACTGCGACAATCATAGGGAATCGTGCCATGGGCTGCTGTGGGTTGCACAAGCATATACCCGTTGGTAAGGCTGAGGTCGTGAGTCCAATCCTCACCGGCAGCACCAGCACCTTTTTAGTCAAACGCCGCCAAATTTACGCAATTCTGAATTACGCACCGCCTCTCGAAATGACGATACGATCAAATCGTGAGATCATGCCGGCAGCTCGTCGAAGTCCAGCCGCCGCCCCCGGGCAGAGCAAGAGTGCTCACGCGGTCGCGATGACACGCGCATCATGTCGGCTTCGCCAGAAGACGCGGCGTGCGCTCCGCTGATCCGCGTTCCCCCGCCGGCGCGGCGGAGCCAGGCGCGCGAGCGATCGCCGCCCGGATGGGACAAGACGCCTGGAAGCGGCTCGGTCGCAGCGCAGCGGAGATAGAGCGCGGCCCGCCGGGGCGCGCAGTCATAATCTATCGGAATATGCAATCTAGCGGATCAGTGAGAACATAAAGCGAATTTATTAGTCATGAAATGCCATGCTTGCCCCGTCGCCATCCGTCCCGTCAGTTGCCGAACTGCCCGCGCGCATCCCCATCTACCGCTTTTCAGCACGCCCGGGGCTGCCGTTCACCCCGACCTATTGCGTTCACACCGCATGCTTGAGGGGCTCCGGCTTCTTTTCGTCGGGAAGGGTGTCGCGCAGATGGCCGTGCACCGTCTCCTGATTGAACGGCTTACGAATGAAGGTGGCCTTCGCCGGCATATCCGCAGGCCCGGGCTCGATGCGGCCACTGGCGATGACGATCTCTATCCACGGCCAATGCTGTGCTACGTGTCGGGCAAGCGCGAAGCCGTTCGTGGCACCGGGCATCTCGACGTCTGAAAAGAGCAGGGACACGCTGTCGGCATGATCCTCGAGCAGCGTAATTGCTTCGGCGCTGGTGCCCACCTCGTAAAACCGGAACCCAGCCCGTTCCAGGATATCGCAGGTGTCTATAAGAATGAAGGCGTCGTCATCGACGACCAGAGCGTAGGGGCTGGTGGAGATATCCATCGAGCGAGAACCGCTGGCGAGTGACTATGGCACCGCGGCGGTCGAAATCGATACTGATGTCGCGCCGCTTTGATCCGGTCGACGTTGCATATAGACTGAAGTTAAGGATGCCGGCTCGATACCTGCTAGGCTGCGAAACGTTCAGCATAGGCATGGTGCCGGGGCTGGGTATTGCCGGGTTTGGCTTTCGCTTCGCAAGCCGCCGGTCCCCTGAAGGGGCACCACCATGGACAACCCGGCGCCCCTCCACCCTGAAGCGGCAAATAGCCTGGCATTGGCGTTGATCGCCTCATCCAACGCGCCCCTTCTGCTCCTCGACGGCGAAAGCAACGTGATATCGGCGAGTGATTCTTTCGGCCGCGCCTTTCAACTCGATACAGCGAATATCAGCGATCGTGCGCTCGCTACGCTGGGTTGTGGTGAATTGGCTGTGCCCCAGCTCGATGCACTGTTGAAGGCAACCGCCTCGGGCACTGCTCAGGCCGCCCCTTATGAGATGGATCTCAACCGCCCGGGTCGAGGGCGGCGTCAGCTCGTATTGAACGTACAAAAGCTGAGCTATGGCGGCGGTGAGGAAGTCAGAGTGCTGCTGTCGGTAGCGGACGTGACCGATGCCCGTATCGCCGAGAAGATCAAGGATGACCTGGCGCGCGATCAAGGCGTCCTGCTTCAGGAGCTTCAGCACCGGGTTGCAAACAGTCTCCAAATCATTGCCAGCGTGCTCATGCAGAGCGCGCGCAGGGTCCAATCGGACGAAACCCGCCTGCACCTCCATGATGCCCATCACCGGGTCATGTCCGTGGCTGCCGTTCAGAAACAGCTTGCCGCGTCCAGCATCGAAGATGTCGAACTGCGCGCGTATTTCACCGATCTATGCCGAAGCATCGGCGCATCGATGATCCGCGACCACAATCAGCTCTCGCTCGACGTAAGTGCGGATGAAGCCGTCACCGGTGCGGACGTATCGGTGAGCCTGGGGCTCATCGTCACCGAACTTGTCATTAACGCGCTGAAGCATGCGTTTCCAGATCATGCGAGCGGCAAGATCAAGGTAGGCTATCATGCCGAAGGCTCCTCATGGACCCTGTCGGTCAGTGACAATGGAGTAGGAATGCCTGCCCGATCAGACGATACCCGCTCCGGCTTGGGCACGACCATTGTCGATGCGCTAGCGAAGAAGCTGGATGCGAAGGTCGAGGTAACCGACGCGGAACCCGGCACCACGGTTTCGGTCGTTCACGCCTTATAGGGGCCGTTATATAAGAAGGTCATGGCGCCGGCATGGCTCGAGGCGGGGCGTAAACTGTTCGCATCGGGAATGCGGGCGAGCAGCGTTGTGCGAGCGATCGACGTCTCAATCCCCACGCCCTACAGACATTTCCCTCCTCCGAACAAGAAGGCCGCGTTGCCGAGAGTCGAGGTCCGCACTGCTGCCATCACCGACTCTGCGACGTTGGGCAGCGGCAAGACAATACTATCCGCCGTTCAGCCGAGGAGACTCAGCCCATGACGCACTTGTTGGACCTGGTCGGCCGGGCACTGGTGATGGCAGCAGGCATGTTCTGGCAGACCGGCTGGAGCCTCGTCCTCGGCTTCACGGTCTCCGGCCTGCTCCAGGCGATCGTGCCGGCAGATCAGATGCGCCAGGCACTTGGCCGCGCCGGCCCGCGCGAGATCGCCATCGCTACGCTGGCAGGCGCGGCAAGCTCGAGCTGTTCCTATGCCTCGGCCGCGATCATGCGCACGCTGTTCAAGAAGGGCGCGTCGTTCGTCGCCAGCATCGCCTTCCTGTTCGCCTCCACCAATCTGGTGCTCGAGCTCGGTATCATCCTGTACCTGCTGCTCGGGTGGCAGTTTATGCTCGCCGAGTGGCTCGGCGGGCTGGTGCTGATCGCCGTTCTGAGCCTGCTGGTGAAGGCGACCTTGCCCCAGGGTCTGGCGGACGAGGCGCGCCACCACGAGGAGCAAAGGAGCGGTCACGAGCATATGAGCATGACCGTCGCGGGCGGCACTTGGCGCGAACGACTGCGCAGCCGCGACACGCCGGTGCGCGTCGCTCAGAACTTCGCGATGGATTGGCGGATGCTGTGGAAGGATCTCGCTGCTGGCTTCCTGATCGGCGGCGTCCTGACCGTCTTCGTCCCCGACAGCGTCTGGCAGGGCTTGTTCCTCGTCCACGCGTCACCTTGGGTCCGGCTTCCGCTCGACGCGCTGATCGGTCCGATCGTGGCGATGCTGACCTTCGTCTGCTCGATCGGCAACGTGCCGCTGGCAGCGGTGTTGTGGGGTGGGGGGGCGAGCTTCGGCGGGGTGGTGGCGTTCCTGTTCGCTGACCTGATCGTGCTGCCGCTGCTCGACATCTACCGTCGCTATTATGGCTGGCGAATGGCGCTCTACATGGGCGGGGTGTTCTACACCGCCATGGCGGTGGCCGCCCTGATCGTCGACCTCGGCTTCACGGCGGCAGGAATCGTGCCCCACGCGACCGGCGGCATCGAGGCGCGGGTGAGCCACTTCGAGATCAACTACACTTTTTGGCTGAACCTCGCCGCGCTGGCGCTGGCAATCTGGCTGTTCGTGTTGAACCGGCGCCACCCGATGAATCACGACCATCATGCGATGCGTGCTAGCCGATGACCGCGCGCATTCGACAGCTTCTAAATGCCGTGGGCGAGACGTTCTGGCTCCTGCCGGCCGCGCTAGTAGTCACCGGCATCCTGCTCGCAGTTGGGCTCGTTGAGCTCGACCGCAGCGGGCTGGTTCCGCAGTGGCTGATCGAAAGCCCGTTCCTCTACAACGGCGGGGGCACCGGTGCCCGCACGCTGCTGGGTGCGGTCGCCTCGTCGACGATCGGCGTCGCCGGCACGGTGTTCTCGATCACCATCGCCTCGCTGTCGCTGGCGGCGGGTCAGATGGGGCCGCGGCTGCTACGCAATTTCGTCAAGGATCGCGGCAACCAGTTCACGCTCGGCGCCTTCCTCGGCACCTTCTCCTACGCGCTGATGGTGCTCAGGAGCGTCAGGACGCAGGAGGAGGGGCCGTTCGTGCCTCACGCGGCGCTGACCGCCGGAATCCTCCTGGCGTTCCTGTGCGTGGGCGTGCTGGTGTTCTTCGTCGGCCATATGGCGGGCCGTATCAACGTCGACACCGTCATCGAGCTGGTGAGCCGCGATGTCGGCAACGCAATTCGTCGCCTGACCAGCACTGATGCTCCGGCACCGGTCGCTGTACCGAGCTTCACCGACGCCGTGGCCGCGGTCGCCGATCCGCGGCAAGGCTACCTACAGGAGCTCGACGCTGACCAACTGGCCGACTGGGCGGCTGCGCATGACTGCACGATCCAGCTTCTCGTCCGGCCGGGCGACTACGTCTTTCCAGGCGCCGCGATCGCCTTGGCGGAGCCCGCGCGCGACGGCATCGATCGCGCGATCCGGCGCGCCACGGCGCTCGGCGGCCAGCGGGTTAGCCGCATCGATCTTGAATTCGCGGTGCGCCAGCTCGTCGAAATCGCGGTGCGGGCGCTGTCACCGGGGATCAACGACCCGCACACGGCGATGAGCGTGCTCGACCGGTTGGGCGCGGCGCTCTGCGCAATCGTTTCTCGCCATCTGCCGCTCGGGCAGATCGAGCGCGGCGGTCAAGTTGCGCTCGTTGTGCCCGTGGTCGACTATGATGGCCTCGTAGATGCCATGTTCCACCTGATCCGCCAGAACGCCGCCGGCAGTGTCGCGGTGCTGATCCGCATGCTGGAGGTGCTGACGGTCATCGCCGGCGTTGAGCGTCGGCCAGAGCGGCTCGCCGTGCTGCGCAGGCATGCCGATCTGGTGCTCGGCGACGGCGAACGCGACGTCTCCACGCCTGCCGACCTCGATGATCTGAAGGGTCGGCACCGGCGCTTCACAGCGATGCAGACGATCGGTCCGATCAGCATGGCGGAGCGCGAGGCGACATGATGGAGCTGCTCAAGCAGGCGACGCTGTGGCTGGCGGCCGGTGTCGAGGCTGCGGCCGCGCTGGTGATCGGCCTGGCGGCGATCGAGGCGTTCGTGCGCGCGCTGATCCTGTTCGTACCGCGGCAGACCACGCTCGACGAGCCCGACGCCAAGGAGGCCGTCCGCCTGAAGCTCGGACGATGGCTCGCCGTCGCGCTGGAGCTCGAACTGGGCGCCGACATCCTGCGCACGGCCGTAGCGCCCACTTGGAACGAGATCGGCCAGCTTGGCGCGATCGTGGTCCTGCGAACCGCGCTGAACTTCTTCCTGCAGAAGGAGATCGACGGCGCGCAAGCACGACGCACCGCCGCTCCTGTCGACAGCACCCGGCCCTAAGGACACGACCATGCACTTCCTCGGCATCGACTGGGTGGGCGTCAACGCCGACAACGGGCGCAAGCTGCTGCTGTCGCTGGCGTTCATCGCCATCGTGATCATCGCGAGCCGACTGCTGCGCGGCCTCGTCAGCCTCGTGCTTCGGCGGGTCGATCATGCCACCGTCCAGACGCGCTTCTGGACGCGGCAGGCGATCAGCCTCGTCGCCGCCATCGTTCTCATCCTCGGGCTGCTGTCGATCTGGTTCAGCGATCCGACCCGGCTCGCGACCGCCGCCGGGCTCATGTCCGCCGGTCTAGCCTTCGCGCTCCAGCAGCCGGTAACCGCCATCGCGAGCTACTTCGTCATCCTGCGCGGCAACACCTTCACGGTAGGCGACCGTATCTCGATGGGCGGGGTGCGCGGCGATGTGATGCGGTTGGGGTTCATCCAAACGACGATCATGGAGATGGGCGAGCCGCCGGCCGTACAGGGCGCCGACCCGGCGGTGTGGGTCAAGAGCCGGCAGTTCACAGGCCGGATCGTCACCGTGAGCAACGCCAAGATCTTCGCCGAGCCGGTCTACAACTATACCCGCGACTTTCCCTTCATCTGGGAGGAGATGGCGATTCCGATCACTTACCAGGCCGATCGCGCCAAGGTGGAGGCGATCATGCTCGACGCTGCTAAGGCGCAGGCGGTCGACCCGGACTCGCTCGCGGCCGACTACAAGGCAGGCCTGCAGGCACGGTTCGGCGTCGAACCGATCGACCTTGTGCCCCGCGTTTACTACCGCATCACCGACAACTGGCTCGAGCTGACGGTGCGCTTCATTGTCCACACCCACGGCATCCGCAGTGCCAAGGACGCGATGAGCCGCACCATCATCGCCGAACTCGACAAGGCCGGCATCGGCATCGCGTCCGCGACCTACGACATCGTCGGCTTCCCGCCGATCCGGATACGCCCCGAAGCGGCCGCTCCAGCCTCATGAGCTTGAGGAGCACCTACCCATTTCCATGATCCACGGCGTCTCGATCACGCCTTTCGACGCCGCCGCGATTCTGATCGTGCTGGCGGCGACACTCGGCTTCATCAACGTCCGCTTCCTCCATCTGCCCCAGTCGATCGGGCTGACCGTGATGGGCGCGATCGCGTCGTTGCTGGTGGTGGGCATCGACCGGCTGCTGCCCGGCGGCAACCTCAGCCACGACGTGGCGCGCTTCCTCGACGGGATCGACTTCCACCGCACGTTGATGGACGGGATGCTGTCGTTCCTGCTGTTCGCGGGCGCACTCCACGTCGACTGGCGCGAGATGCACCGGGGGCGCTGGGCGGTCATCGTGCTCAGCACCGCCGGGGTGTCGCTGTCGACCATCGTGATCGGGTGGGGCTTCCACCTGCTGACCAGCGTCATGGGTCACGCGGTGCCGCTCCTCTGGTCGCTGGTGTTCGGTGCGCTGATCAGCCCCACCGATCCAGTCGCCGTGCTCGACATCCTCAAGCGAACCGACGTGACGCCGACCCTGGAAGCGACGGTCGCGGGCGAGAGCCTCTTCAACGACGGCGTGGGCGTAGTGGTCTTCGCCATCCTGCTCGCGGCTGCGGCCGGGAGCGAGGCGTTCTCCCTAGCCAACGCGTCGGTGCTGTTCTTAAGAGAGGCCGGAGGCGGCGTCGTCCTCGGCCTCGTGATCGGGTGGGTTGCGGTCCAGGCGATGTCGCGGATCGACGAGTACAAGGTCGAGGTGATGATCAGCCTGGCCGTAGTGATGGGTGGCTATGCCCTCGCCAACAAGATCGGCGTCAGCGGGCCAGTCGCCATGGCGATAGCGGGACTGCTCATCGGCAACCACGGCGTCGCCCATGCGATGAGCGCCACCACCCGCGATTACCTGCTCAAGTTCTGGTCGGTCATCGACGATCTGCTGAACGCGCTGCTGTTCCTGCTGATCGGGCTGGAGGTGGTGACGATCCCGTCGGAGGTATTGCTGATCGTCATCGGTGTTGCGGCCATTCCGCTTGTGCTGATGGCCCGGGCCGTATCCGTGCTGATCCCGCTCGTGGCGGTGAAGCCGTTGCTGTCGCTAGGCCGCATGGCGCCTGTCACGCTGATCTGGGGTGGGATGCGAGGCGGTATCTCCGTCGCACTCGCGCTCAGCCTGCCGCACGCGCCCGTGCGCGACCTTGAGCTGACCGCCACATACATCGTCGTCTTGTTCTCGGTAATCGTCCAGGGAGGCAGCATCGAGCGTGTGCTGGCCACGGCATCTCGCCGCATCAGCTGATGCCGACTTGGGCAGGTTGCATTCGCATTTTCGCGTTCGCCATTAACCAGAGATAAGGGTAGTTGCTTGGTGAAGTCGTAACGATGCCTAATGCTCGGCTTCATGAGCCTCGTCGGGAAGGCCTGTCTCCGAATGAAAACGAGCGTGGCCGTCGCGGGCGAATCCGAATAGCTCGATCGTTCATCAATTCGGAGACGCGCCTTGACTAGCCTGCCTTTCACCTTCGGCATCAGCGAGTTCACGACGATGCCGTGGTCGTTCGACGAGGATATCGAACGCTATGCCCACCTTGGAGTCGACGCCATCGAGGTCGTCGAGGCCAAGCTCGACGATATGCGGTTCGCCGACCAGATGCAGTCCATCTCGACGGCGGGCCTCGCCATCAGCGGGGTGCAGCCGCGGGTCCGCACCTTCTTCGACAGCAGGATGATGCCAGACCCCAAGCCGCTCGACGAGCGGGTGGCGTGCCTGCGCCAGAGCATCGAGCGGCTGGGTCGATACGCGCCGGGCGTTCCCTTCATCACCAACACCGGGGCGCACCCGAAGGGTGACATGGCCGAGGCGATGAGGGTTGTGAGCCGGGAACTCAAGGAACTGGCCAAGGTCGCCGTCGACCACGGCGTCACGCTGGCGCTCGAGCCGCTCAACCCCACCTCGGTCAACGTCGAGAGCGCCATCTGGACCGTCGACCAGGCGTTGGACGTGATCGAGGCGACGGGCAGCGATGCGGTCGGCCTCTGCCTCGACTATTGGAACATCTGGCAGAACGACGATTTGGCTGCGGCGATCGCTCGCGCGGGCGATCGCATCTTCACGGTTCAGGCGAGCGACTGGCGCACACCGCGATCGTTCGCCGATCGGATCGTGCCGGGCGATGGCGCCATTCCGCTCGCGGACCTGATCGCCACGACGCGGGCGACGGGCTACGCAAAGCCATGGGTGGTGGAGATCTTCTCGAACGACGTTGCCGATTCACTCTACGAGGATGACCTGGAAATGGTCATAAAACGATGCCGGGACGGAATGGCGGCTGCCTGGGGCGAGAGCGCGTGAGTCTCGGCTTCGCTGTCGATCGGATCGACGATGTCCGGCTCGACGGGCCCGAGGACCTGCTCGCCAAAAACCTGATGAGCCCGTTCGCCTGGCGCGTTGCCGGAGACGCTGGGCTGATGCTGCTGGTCCGCGCCGTGCCGCCCAACAAGGGCGATGACGACGAGAGCGGGCGCATCTGGTATGGCCGCAGCGGCAGCGACGGGCTCACCTTCCGGATGGACGCAGCTCCAATCATCTGTCCCGGCAGCGGCGGGCATGACGCCAAAGGCTGCGAGGATCCTACAGTAGTGCAGACCGACGATGGCTATGTCGTCTTCTACACCGGCGTCGACACGGATGGGAAAGGTCATCTCCTCTACGCCACGGGCGCCGACATGCACTCGCTCGAGAAGCGCGGCATCGGCCTTCCCAACAGCAAGAGCGAGCAGAACAGCAAGGAAGCGACGCTCCTGCGCGCCGAGGATCGCTGGCAGCTACTGTACGAATATTCCCATGACGGCCACTCGCTTATCAGCTTGACCGATGGCGAGGGACCAAGCGGTCCGTGGCACGAGCAGCCGGATCCGTTCGGGCCACGAGAGGGCAGATGGGACGGGTGGCACCTGTCCACTGGGCCGCTGCTGCGCAGCGACCCTGCGCGCCCGGTAATGTTCTACAACGGCGCTACCGAGAATGCGCATTGGGGCATCGGCTGGGTCGCGCTTTCGCCTGACTTGCGGACCGTCGTGGCACGGAGCGACGAACCGCTGATCGCGGCACCACCCGATCCTTCCGGTCCGAGGGACATCTCCTTTGCCGCTTCCGTCGTCGACACCGAAGGGACGATCTGGCTCTATTACTCGCGCAACGATCGCGAGCTGAAGCGCGCCACCATCCGACAACTCGATTGAAGCGTCATCGGGCCACGGCCGACCTTGCCTGGATGAGGACAGTGACGGCGCTGGCGCTGCTCCCGCTCGGTGGCTGCGCGGCCCTGAAGCTGGGGGTCGTCAACCATGCGGGTCCGGTCGCGGCGGGCCAGTGGCACCTCTACCTGATCGTTGGCGCCGTGCTGGTGTTCGTCGCCGGGCCGGTGCTGCTGCTCGTCCCGATCGTCGCCTGGCATTACCGGCTAGCAAATAAAGACAGCGCGTTCAGCCCGAAGTGGAATTTCTCCTGGTCGCTGGAGGGGCTGATCTGGATCCCGCCCACCGGCATCGTCATCGGCCTCGGCATCTTGCTGTGGCACTACACCCACCGGCTCGACCCCTACCGGCCGATCGCGTCCGCGCAGGCGCCGCTGGAGGTGCAGGCGGTGGCGCTCGACTGGAAGTGGCTGTTCCTCTACCCGGACCAGCACATCGCGACAGTAAACGAGCTGGACATCCCGGTCGGCCGCCCCGTCCACATCCGGCTGACCAGCGGCACGGTGATGCAGTCGTTGCTGATCCCGCAGCTCGCCGGCCAGATCTACGCGATGGCGGGGATGACGAGCCAGTTGAACCTGGAGGCCAGTCGAGCGGGCGTGTTCCGCGGCGAGAACGCACAGTTCAACGGCCAGGGCTTCCAGGCGGAGAAGTTCGACGTAATCGCCCGAACGCCCGCCGCGTTTGCGACGTGGGTCGGCCGGGTGCAAGCATCGAACCATCCCCTCGATGCTGCGGCAACCGCCACGATCTTCCGACGCTCGGTCCTCCCGCACCCGGTGGCCTTTTCCGCAGCGCCCGATGATCTTTTTCGCCGGGTGCTCGCCCGGTCTCAGGAGTCGAGACGATGACCCAGGGCCTTTGGCCAGCCCTACTCGGCCGCTTCGACTGGCAGGCGCTGCCGTTCGTGCGCGCGTGGGAAACGCCAACTGTCAGCGAGATTATTGGCGCGGGAGCCGCGTCGATCGTGATCGTCGGCGCGATCGGGCTCATGGCGCTGCTCACCTACCTGCATGCCTGGCGCTATCTATGGAAGGAGTGGCTCACCAGCCTCGATCACAAGCGGATCGGCATCATGTACGTCGTACTCGCCTTTGTCATGCTGTCGCGCGCGCTGGTCGAGGCAGTGCTGATGCGGATGCAGCAGGCGAGCGCGATCGACGCGCCCGGCTTCGTCGAGCCCGACCATTTCGCGCAGCTGTTCAGCACCCACGGCAGCATCATGATCTTCTTCATGGCAATGCCGTTCCTGACCGGGGTCATCAACTATGTGACCCCGCTGCAGATCGGCGCGCGCGACGTCGCCTTCCCGCTGCTCAACTCGATCAGCCTATGGCTGACCGGCGGCGCGGCGGGGCTGATGATGGTCAGCCTCGTCATCGGCCGCTTCTCGACCGGTGGGTGGAGCGGCTATCCGCCCTATACCGAACTTGCCTTCAGCCCCGACGTCGGGCCGGACTATTGGATCTGGGCGGTGACGCTGGGGTCAGTCGCTTCGACCCTGACCGGGCTCAACTTCGCGACCACGATCTACAAGATGCGCTGCCCTGGCATGACGCTGATGCGCATGCCGCTGTTCGTGTGGACGGCGCTCTGCACTAGCATCCTGATGATCTTCGCGATGCCGCCGCTGACCGTCGCGACGGCGCTGCTCGCGCTCGACCGCTATTTAGGCGCCCACTTCTTCACGAACGACCTTGGCGGCAACATGATGATGTATGCCAACCTGTTCTGGCTGTTCGGTCATCCCGAGGTCTATATCCTGATCCTGCCGGCGTTTGGCGTTTATTCCGAGGTCGTGTCGACCTTCTCGTCCAAGGAGCTCTACGGCTACACCTCGCTGGTGCTGGCGACGATGGCGATCGCGGTGCTGTCGTTCACCGTTTGGGTCCACCACTTCTTCACAATGGGGCAGAACGCTAATCTCAATGCGGTGTTCGGCATCGCGACGATGACGATCGGCGTGCCCACCGGTGTCAAGATCTATGACTGGATCTGGACGATGTTCCGGGGCGAGGTACGCTTCACCGTGCCGATGCTCTATTCACTGGCGTTCATGATGACGTTCGTGCTGGGCGGCTTCACTGGCATCCTGCTTGCTTTTCCGCCGCTCGACTATCTCGTCCACAACACGCTGTTCCTCGTCGCGCACTTCCACAACATGCTGATCCCGGGGACGCTCTACGGTATGCTGGCGGCGTACCATTATTGGTTCCCCAAAGCGTTCGGGTTCCGGCTTAACGAGAGGTGGGGCCGCATCTCGTTCGGCTGCTGGGTCGTCGGCTTCTATACCGCCTTCATGCCGCTCTACGTGCTAGGCGCAAGTGGCGCCGCACGGCGGACGCAGGCGTTCTACGAGCCCGCGTTCCGGCCGTGGCTGTATGTTGCCGGAGTGGGCGCGCTGATTCTGCTGGGCGCGCTCGCCTCCCTGTTCGTGCAGCTATGGATCAGCATCCGCGACCGCGACGCCAACCGCGTGTTCGCGGGCGACCCGTGGGACGGGCGCGGGCTGGAATGGTCGGTGTCGGCACCGCCGCCGGAGTTCAACTATGCGGTGCTTCCGCAGGTCGCCGCCCGCGATCCATTCTTCGATGGCAAGCGCGCGGGCGATCCCTATGCGGCCCCCGCGACCTACGAGGACATCGAGGTGCCGAGGAACAGCATGACCGGGCCGGTGATCGGCATAGTCGGCGCCGCGCTCGCGTTCGCGCTGGTGTGGCACATCTGGTGGCTGGCGATCCTCTGCGCCCTCGGCATCGTCGCCGCTGTGATTGCCCGCAGCTTCGCGCGCGACGTGCACCGCACGGTCACCGCCGCCGAGGTCGCTAGGATCGACCGGCACTGGCGCGCCGCGGTCGCAGAAGCGAAGCCGATCCCACGCCACATCGAGACGACCTCGGCCAACCGGGGCCTCGCCGAGGTGCCGGCATGAGCGACGCGGTGAAGCACGCCGGCCTCAACCTGGGCGCTACCGACGAGGAGACGCACGAGCAGGCCGAAAGCGAGCTGTTCGGGTTCTGGGTGTTCCTGATGAGCGACGCGGTAATCTTTGCGCTGCTGTTCGCCACCTACGGCGTGATGCTGCCCGCCACCGTGGGCGGCCCGACGCCGGCGAGCGAATACAAGATCGCGCCGGCGTTCGTCGAAACGCTGATCCTGCTCACCAGCAGCTTCACCTACGGCATGGCCTCGATCGCGATGAAGCACGGCGAACCGCGCCGCGTGCTGCTCGGCTGGATGGGCGCGACGCTGGGGCTCGGCGTCGTGTTCCTCGGGCTGGAGCTGCATGATTTCGCGACGATGTTCGGCGACGGCGCTTGGCCGAGCCGCAGCGGCTATCTGTCGTCCTTCTTCGCGCTGGTGCCGCTGCATGGGCTGCACGTCTTGGTCGGCTGCGTGTGGCTGGTCGTGATGGCGGCGCAGGTGCTGACGTTCGGGCTCGACGCGCGGGTGAAGATCAACCTGCTGCGGCTAGGCTTGTTCTGGCATTTCCTCGACATCGTGTGGATCGCGATCTTCTCGGTCGTCTACCTCCAGGGGTTGATCCGATGAGCGGGTCGACCGACGACAAGCGGCGCGAGGTGCGTGGCTATGCGATCGGCTACGCGCTTGCGCTCGCGCTGACGGGGGCGGCATTCGCGGCCGTGCGCTGGCCGTCGTTCGCAGGCGGGACGACGCTCGCGATCGTGTTCGGACTCGCGCTCGTGCAGGTGGTGGTGCATTTCCGCTTCTTCCTGCACGTCACGCTGGCGCGGTCGGCGCGCGACGACCTGCTGCTGATCCTGTTCGCGACGCTGATCGTGATCCTGATGGTCTCGGGAACGCTCGTGATCCTCTTCAACCTGCGCCAGCGGATGATGTAGGCTGAAGGCGAACGGAGAAGACGGCGGCATGAGCGAGCATTACGACCTGATCGTCATCGGCAGCGGCCCGGGCGGCGCCTCGCTGGCGCAGCGGCTGGCGCCCACCGGCAAGAGCATCCTGATCCTGGAGCGCGGCGATTACCTGCCGCGCGAGGAGTCGAACTGGGATTCCAGGGCGGTGTTCGTCGATGGCCGCTACCAGGCCGACGAGACCTGGACCAACGCCGAGGGCCAGACGTTCAGCCCCGCGCTGCACTATTATGTCGGCGGCAACTCGAAGGTGTATGGCGCAGCGCTGTTCCGGCTGCGCGAGCGCGATTTCGGCGAAGTGGTGCATGCCAGCGGCATCTCGCCCGCCTGGCCGCTCGGCTACGATGCGTTCGCGCCGTACTACGACGAGGCGGAGGCGCTGTTCCACGTCCATGGCCGCCGCGGCGAGGACCCGACCGAGCCGCCGAGCACGACGCCCTACCCGTTCGCGCCGGTCAAGCACGAGCCCAGGGTCGCCGAGTTGTCCGACAAGCTTGAGGGCATCGGCCTCAAGCCGTTCCACCTGCCGCTCGGCATCCTGCTCGACCAGAAGGAGGACGGCAGCGCCACCCCGACCAGCACCTGCATCCGCTGCTCCTACTTCGACGGCTTCCCCTGCCTGCTTAACGGCAAGGCGGACGCGCAGGTGATCTGCATCGATCCGATGCTGGCCACGCACGACAACGTGGCGTTGCTGACCGGCGCCTATGTGTCGAAGCTCGGCACTGACCCCACCGGACGCAGGATCAACGCCGTGCACGTCACCCGCGCCGGCCGGGAGGAGGTCTACACGGCCGACACGGTCGTGGTCGCCTGCGGCGCGCTGTCGTCGGCGCTGCTGCTGCTGCGCTCGGCGAGCGAGCGGCATCCCGAGGGCCTCGCCAACAGCTCGGGACAGGTGGGCCGCAATTACATGCGCCACGACATGAGCATCGTCGTCGCGGTGATGCGCCACGTCAACGAGACGGTGTTCCAGAAGACGCTGGCGTTCAGCGACTTCTATTTCGGTGCGGACGACTGGGAGTATCCGCTCGGCCTGATCCAGATGTGCGCGACCAGCCACCCCGAGCAGATCAAGGGCGAGGAGCTGCCCGGCTGGCTCGAATGGCTGCCCGACATGCCGTTTGACCAGATTGCGCGCCACTCGATGGACTTCTGGCTGCAGGCGGAGGACCTGCCGCATCCCGAGAACCGCGTCTACTACAAGGATGGCAAGGTCCATCTCGACCTCGTCGAGACCAATCCAGAGGCGCTGAAGCACCTCAAGCGCAAGCTGAAGGACGTGCTGGCCAGGATCGGCTGGCCGGCGGTACTGCTCGAACGCTCGTTGTATCTCGGCAAGGACATCCCGTTGTCGGGCACCGCCCACCAAGCGGGAACCTGCCGGTTCGGGACCGATCCGGCGACGTCGGTGCTGAACCTCGACTGCCGCGCGCACGACGTCGACAACCTCTATGTCGTTGACGCGAGCTTCTTTCCCTCGATCGGCGCGGTCAACCCGACCCTGACGATCATCGCCAACGCGCTGCGGGTGGCGGACATCCTCAAGGACCGGCTGTGACGAGCGCCGCCATCGTCGCAGGCGTCGTCCGCTACGGGCTCGTGCTGCTGTTCCTGCCGTTCAGCGCGCTCGACAAGGTGCTGAACTTCGGCGGCGCGGTTCGCCAGGCGCAGCAGGTGTTCACGCCGCGGCCGCTGGCGACCGCCGTGCTGCTGACCGGCCTCGCCATCGAGGTCTTCTGCTCGCTCGGCGTCGTCACCGGCATCGCTGATCGCGCCGCTGCCTTTGTACTCGCCGGCTACTGCGCAGTGACGGCCGTGCTCTACAAGCGGTTCTGGGCGCCGGGCGACTTCTGGGTCGACCCGGACGGCAAGGGGCGCACCCTGTTCTGGGACTTCCTCAAGAACCTATCGCTCGGCGCAGGCTTCCTGCTGATCGTGGTCGGCACGGACGGGCGGGGGCTTCAACCGTTTTTCGATGCGCCGTTCGCCTCCAGCCACCCCTATGGGAGTTCCTCATGAGCGATCTCGGTCCGAAACCTGCCGTTCCCTACTGGCACCTGTACGTCGATGGCGACGGTGTCAGCCGGCAGGTACAATGCCACCTCAAGGGCTATGAGGCCAAGGGCGTCGGCCCCGCCGACCCGCAGTGGAACCTGAAGATGGAGCGCGGCGAGGCCACGCCCGTCTTCACCGTCCAGCCGATTGGCTGGATCGGCGATTGGCACGAGAACCCCGCGCCGCAGTGGATCGTGGTACTGTCGGGCCGCTGGTTCATCGAGAGCATGGACGGCACCCGCATCGAGCAAGGTCCCGGCGAGTTCTCGTTCGGCGAGGACCAGGGTTGCACCGAAACGGGGGGTAAGAAGGGCCACAGGTCCGGCACGGTCGGCGACGTGCCGTGCTGCCTGATGACCGTGCAGCTCCACCGCGACCCGCAACGCGAGCCCTGCGGGGTCAAGTGACGCTCACGCGGATAACCGGCTTCCGGCTCGTAACCGGCGACCTCGACCGGCTAGAGCGCTTTTATGACGCGCTCGGCTTCGCGCTCGGTGAGCGCGGGCCGATCGGCGAGGGCGAACTGCGCCTGCTCGGCCGCAGCGGCACCGGCGAGCGTCTGACGATGCGCCTCGGCCCGTCTCGAATCGACCTCGACCGTTTCGACCCACCAGGCCGCGCCTATCCGATCGAGGCAAACGCGGCGGACCTCGTCTTCCAGCACCTCGCGCTCGTCACCGACGATGCCGCCGCGGCCTGGGCTTGGGCCAAGGCGGCCGGCGCGATACCGATCAGCCGTGAATGCCCGGTGACGCTGCCGGCCTCGTCCGGCGGTGTCACCGCGGTCAAGTTCCGCGACCCCGACGGGCACCCGCTCGAGTTCCTCCAGTTCCCGCCAAACACGAACCCGAACTGGGCAGGCAGCGGCATACTGGGGATCGACCACAGCGCCATCTCGGTCGCCGATCTCGCCGCTAGTCGCCGCTTCTACGCAGATCATGGACTCAGCGCGGCAAGAGCGACGCTCAATCAGGGCCCGGCGCAGGTCGCGCTCGACGGCCTCGACAGCGTGGTGGCAGATGTCGTGCCGATGCATCCGGCGGCGACGCCGCCGCACGTCGAGTTGCTCGCTTATCGCCACCCGCGCGGTCGCGCACAGGCACCCCCCGAAGTCGACGATATCGTCGCGACCCGCATCGTTTGGTTGGGCGACCAAACCGCGTTGCTGCGCGATCCTGACGGGCATCTGCACCAAGTCGAACGAGGGTGAAGCGCTCGAGCGGCTAAGCGGCGCCATCCGGATCGTCACCGCACGATCCGGTCCGCACGGGCGGAGAAATCCGTAAGAGCCTGCCGCTTGGCCGCCCGGTTCAGTTCGGGACGGCCGTTGATCCGCGGGCAGTAAGCGGTCACGAGATAATTGACGATCGCCGCTTTATCCACGTTCGGGTGACGGGCGCGGATGCCGGCTGCGACTCCGGCGATCTCATTCTCATTCCCATGACCCAGCTGCGCTCCGGCAGCGCTGATCTGTGCCGGCGTTTCCTGCAGCGTTCCGGCGGCCTGACCGCTTTCAGGTGCAGGACATTCGATCGAGGCGTTGCTGCTCGAGCAACTAGCGGTGGCTGTCGCCAGCAACGCGATAATCATGGGACGGATCATTGGTTTCTCTCCGCTTCGCCCGCGCTGAGATCGATTGCGAGCAGGTATTTGGTCGCGGCGATGAACAGCCGCGGGGCGCCCGCGCTGCCGAACGCCAGGTTGGAAGCGACCATCGGCGTCGGGATGAATCCCAGCTTGCGCCGATCTGCCGACCAGACGTGGACGCCATCCGCCGCGCTGGTCCATACCCAACCGCGTGCGTCGACCTTGAACCCGTCGGGATAGCCGTGGTCGGTGTGGCAGAAGAAGCGGCGGTTCGACAGTGCGCCATCCTCGCCCACGTCGAAGGCGATGATCTCGTGCTTCGTGCCCGCCTCGAACCCCGGCACCTCGCCCAGCGACAGCGACGTATCCGACACGTAGAGCGTGCCGCCATCGGCGGTGAAGGCGAGGCCGTTGGGCTGCTCGAAGTCCGCCATGCGGGCGAGTGCGCCCGTTAGCGGATCGAAGCGGTAGACGCTGCGATGATCGAGCTCCGGCTCGGCGAGTGCGCCCTGATTGGGCATAACGATGCCGAAGATCGGATCGGTGAACCAGATGCTGCCGTCCGGCGCCACCGCCACGTCGTTGGGCGAATTGATCCGCCGGCCCTCGAAGTGGGTGACGATCGGCTCGGGCTGCGCGCTATCGTGGCCGCTTCGGCTGATGCAGCGGCGGCCATGCTCGGCATGAACCAGCGTGCCGTCGGGCAGGACAGCGTTGCCGTTCATGAACCACGTGCCCTCGATCACCACCTCGACGCGGCCGTCGGGATACCAGCCTAGCAGACGCCGATTGGGCACGTCCGACCATACCAGCCGGCTGCGCGACGCCTGCCATGTCGGCCCCTCGCCATGTACCGTGCCCTCGTGGAGCACGAGCAGAGGCGCATCGGGGGCGAGCATCTGTGCCAGCCGCTCGTCTTCGATCTGCACGCCTCGCCAGCCGTCCATCGGCTTCGGCGGCCCCGGCCGGCGCAGCAGCCGCGTCGGCAGCAGGTCGTCCCCGTTCACGCTCCAAGCGCCACCATTTTGGACAGGCCCCCATCGATGGTGAGGGTGGACGCAGTGATGTAGTCCCCGGCGGGTGAGGCAAGGAACACGGCGCAGTTGGCGACCTCCTCGGGCTGGCCGGGGCGGCCAAGCGGAATGAATTCGCTCTTCACCTTGCGCACCACCCACCAATCCTCCGCCGTCTGGTTCATCGGCGTCAGGATCATGCCCGGCGCGATAGCGTTGACGGTGATGCCGTCGCCCGCCACCTCGATCGCGAGCGTCTCGATGAAATGCTTCACCCCCGCTTTGGCTGCGGCGTAGACCGAGCTGCCCGATCGCACGATTTCGGCGTGGATCGAACTGATCGCGATCACTGCGCCTTTCTTCTTCTGTTCCTGCATCCTGCGCGTGCAGCTCCGCGTGGCGAGGAACGTGCCGGTCAGGTCGGTGCGCAGCATGTCCTCCCACTTGTCGAGCGTCAGCTTGGCTACTTCGATGCCATAGGTGTTGATCCCCGCCGAGGTGACCAGGATGTCGACGGTGCCGAGCTCCTGTTCGATGCGATCGAAACATTCCTCGACCGCGTGTTCGTCTCGGGCATCGCTGCGCATCGCCAGCGCGCGCCGTCCGTGAGCGCGGACCGCTTCGGCGGTCTCGGCCGCACCCTGCTCGTCATGAAGGTAGGTCACGGCCACGTCCGCGCCCGCCGCTGCGAGCGCCTTTGCGCAGGCCGCACCGATGCCCGAGTCTCCGCCTGTCACCAACGCAGTACGCCCGAGCAGGACGTTGGCGAATATCGCGGATGTAGCTTCGCTCGGCATGTTTCAATCCGTCCATATGCGTGTTGAGAGTTAGAACAGACTACCCGCCTCAATGGTCCGTCGTGCAATTTAGGACATACTGCGGACGCCGGCGCGACAATTAATGCATGTTGTGGATTTCGCGATCGCAGGCGGTTCGCCGTCCGCAAGCGGGCGATTAACACTGCCATACTAGCCGGGGTAAGATAGACGCCGGCCACTCAGGATGATTCCCCGTCGTCCCGTCGATTGAAGATATTCGATGGGCTTTGATCGCCGCCCGATCGCTCTCAACAAGCGATTACATATGCGCCCCGAGGTGGTATCCTGGCGAATGACCGCACGCGCCCTCGCCGAACAGAACCTTATCCTTCGCAGCCCGGACCCGCTCAACGCGGAAACGGCTCCGGACAACCTGATCGCGTCCTTCCTGACATCGCAGGCGCACTTCTACATTCGCAGCCACGGTCCAACCCCCGAGCTGGCCGACGATCATCGTGGCGCTCTACGGTCTAATCGATCGACCGCGCTCCTTCGCTGTTGCCGAACTTCAGGCTACATTTCCGACCCTGACTGTGACGGCAACGATGCAGTGCGCGGGTAATCGCCGGGCCCATCTACAGGGTGTGGAGACGACCTCGGGCGATCCGTGGGACGTTGGCGCGATCGGCAACGCGGAGTGGACTGGCGTCGCGCTCCGCGACGTCCTCGCCGCCGCCGGTATCAATCAGATTAGGTTACGTAGCGGCTAAGTGACTAACGTGCCGCGATAGTCGGCTCGCGGTCAGGCGTACTGCACGGCTGCGCTAGCATCTCCGCAATTTTGCCGGCCAGGTCATCAAGCGAGAACGGCTTCGTTATCATGGCCATGTTGGTGCCGAGAAATCCGGCGCGGATTGCGGCGTTCTCGGCATAACCAGTTACGAATAGAACCGGCAGCTCGGGACGGTGCTTGCGGGCTTCCTCGGCCAGCTGGCGCCCGTTCATGCCAGGCAGGCCCACGTCAGAAATCATCAGATCGATCTTCTGCTCGGAAGTCAGAATCGGCAGGGCGCTATCGGCCTCTTGCGCTTCGATCGCGGTGTAGGACAGCTCCTCCAGCACGTCCCGAACTAGCAGGCGGACGGACGGATCATCCTCGACCAGAAGCACCGTCTGCCCGCGCCCTTCCGGGGTCGATCCGACCTCCATCGCCTGCTCAGGGGCCGCTGCCTCACCCGCGGCAAGGTAGATCGACACCGTCGTCCCGACGCCTGGCTGGCTATGCACGCGGACTTGTCCGCCCGACTGCCGCGCAAACCCGTATACCATCGACATGCCAAGGCCTGTGCCTTGGCCGATCGGCTTGGTCGTAAAGAAGGGATCGAACACCTTTTCCAGCACTTCAGGCGTCATGCCGACGCCGGTGTCAGACACCGCGACCACAACGTACCGGCCCGGTTTCGCCTCGGGTTTCGCGGTCGCATAGGCTTCATCCAACTCGACCGTTCTGGTCTCGATCGTCAGCTGACCGCCGTCGGGCATGGCGTCGCGCGCGTTGATCGCGAGGTTCAGGATCGCGTTCTCAAGCTGGTTTGCATCCACGATCGCCGGCGGCACGTCGTCACCCGGCACGATGCGTAGCGCGATGTTCTCGCGGATGGTTCGCCGGAGCAGTTCCTCGAACGACAGGATCAGCGTGTTAGTGTCGGTAGGCTTGGCATCGAGGGATTGGCGCCGCGAGAAGGCGAGAAGGCGGGCGGTCAGCGCTGCGGCCCGCTGGGCCGACGTTGCTGCCGCATCCATGAACCTCGGCAGGTCGTCGGTGCGTCCCGCGGCAAGCCGTCGCTTCATGATGTCCATGGCGCCGATGACGCCGGTGAGCATGTTGTTGAAGTCGTGCGCGATGCCGCCGGTCAGCTGACCCACGGCTTCCATCTTCTGGCTCTGCCGCAGCGCCGCTTCAACCGCCGTACGGCTGGCCATCTCCGCCTCAAGCTCGGCCGTGCGCGCGATCACCTTCTGCTCAAGTGTTTGGGCAAGGCAGTCGAGTTCCTCCCGCTCGCTCTTCAGGAATCGTTCCGACGTAGCAAGCGCCAGCTCGGTGTTCTTGCGCGCTGTGATGTCGATAATCGTACCGATGAAGCGGAGTACGACACCGTTATCGAATACGCTGCGGCCTCGGGCGGCCACCCAACGTTCTTTGCCGTCTTCCAGACCGACTGTGCGATACTCGATATCATACTCCCCGCTCCCCCCTGGGTCCATTGCCTGTGTCACCGCTTCGGCGACGTCATCACGGTCGTCCGCATGCACCCCCGGGTAAAAAGTGCCGTCGAGCGTGACCGAAGCGGAGGGCGGTAGGCCGAACAGCTCTTTGCACCGATCGTCCCAGCGCAGAATGTCGGTCGCGGGATGATAGTCCCAAGTCCCAATGTTCGCGGCGCTGGTGGCGAGACGCAAACTGCCCGCGCTTTCTGCCAGTTCGGCCAGTCGATCCCGCATCTCGAACTGCTTCTGGCGCGAGCGCATCGCCGAGGCGATCGCGCTGGTCAGTGACGCTGTACCGATTGGCCGCTCTAGCACGATCGCGTTATTGACCAAGCCGACTAAAGCGGCACGTGTCGCCTCATCCCGACGTGTAGAGCCGGTCCGCTGGGCTGCCAGAACAACGAACGGGATGTCCGACCAGGCCGGCTGTGCGTCAAGGGCCGCTCGCAGGGTCGTGACGTCACCGCGCAGCGCCTCTTCGGTCACAAGCACCACGCCCGCCCGATCGTCGAAGGCAGCGGCCAAGCTCTCCTGGCCTTGATAGCTGGAAGCGTCATAGCCCTGCTCAGCTAGAACATGCCTGAGGCTTTCGGCATCGCGCCCAAAGGGCGCCGCGATCAATACCTTGTAGCCTTCCTCTGCAGTACGGTGTCCCAACGTCAGCGATCTTCCATCAAAGGCTCACGATTACCGGTATATTCCGGTGTACCCGTCAGAACGCCCTTGAA
This sequence comes from Sphingomonas nostoxanthinifaciens, assembly GCF_019930585.1. Classification (NCBI taxonomy): domain Bacteria; kingdom Pseudomonadati; phylum Pseudomonadota; class Alphaproteobacteria; order Sphingomonadales; family Sphingomonadaceae; genus Sphingomonas; species Sphingomonas nostoxanthinifaciens. Next base: position 3,399,550 of record NZ_CP082839.1, read on the forward strand.
GGCAGTTAGTGGCTCGCCGACGCGCACCCCTTTGGCGTCGATCCGGAACTCCCGGATCGCATCCTCATGCGCGCCCGCTCGGTTCTTGATGACCGAGATCGCCTTGCGGATGCGCCCGTTCGCCTCGAAAAAGCGCAGCATGATGACGGCGTCGGCGACGTAGGAGATGTTGAGGTTGCTTGCCATCGATCCCAGCAGCCCCTGCTGCGGGTTGATCAGGAAGGTCACCACGCCCTTCTGACTGAGATAGGACAGCAGCTCATGCATCTGGAGGATGAGCTGCTGCTCCTGCGGCATGGCGGCGAGATAGCCGTTAAGGCTATCGATCACGATCATGCGCGCGCCGCGCTCCTCGACCTCGCGCCGGACGCGGGTCGCGAATTCGCCGGGGGACAGCTCGGCCGGATCAATCTGGTGAATGGTGAGACAGCCGCTGTCGATGTGCGCCTGGATGTCGAGACCGAAGGCTTTGGCGCGCAGCGCCAGCGTGCCCACCCTTTCGTCGAACTCGTAGATCGTGGCGCGCTCGCCGCGCTCGCACGACGCATGGACATATTGGAGTGCGATCGTGGTCTTGCCCGTGCCGGCCGGACCGGTGAGGAGCGTGCTGGTACCGCGCAGAGGCCCGCCGGTGAGGAGCGCGTCAAGCTCGGCGACGTTGCTGCCGACCGGTTCGCCGACATAAGCATCGTGATGGTCGGCCGCGACGAGCCGCGGGTAGATGTCGAGGCCGCCCTTCTGAATTGTGAAGTCGTGATAGCCGGCGATGAAGTCGACGCCGCGCAGCTTCTGCACCTGGAGGCGACGCCGTGCTGCACCAAAGTCGAGGGTCAGCCGCTCCAGGGTGATGACGCCGTGGCACAGGCTGTGAAGGTGCGCGTCCGAGCCGTCTGCCGAGCCGGACATGTCGTCGACGAGGATGACCGTCGTGTCGCGACCCGCGAAGAACTGCTTTAGCCCGAGAATTTGGCGCCGATAGCGGAGCGAATCCTGCGCGAGCAGCCGCATCTCGGACAGGCTGTCGAATACGACGCGGGTCGGATTGATGCGCTCGACCTGTGCCTGGATGAGCTTGATGGTCTCGCCCAGTTCCATCTCCCACGGGTGCAGCACCGACTGCTGGCGGTCGTCCCCGAACACATCTTCCATCGCGCTCAGCTCGAAAACGCTGAAATCGTCAATGCTCCAATCGTGCGAGGCGGCAACGACGGCCAGCTCCTCGGCGGTTTCGGACAGCGTGATGTAGAGCGTCTTCTCGCCAGCCTGCTGGCCGGACCGCAGGAACTGGAGCGATAGCGTGGTCTTGCCAGAGCCGGGAGCGCCTTCAAGAAGGTAGAGGCGCTTCGCCGGCAGACCTCCGCGTAAAATTGCGTCCAAACCTTCATTGCCCGTGGCGATCTGCCGTGCTGCCGTCGTCATTCCGCGCCTTGATCCATAGAGCTACGCCCGCCGAAGCCGACTTGTCGGATGCCTTTTAACGATGTCCCAGCTTGAGGAAAACCACCTCTGAACGGGCGCGATGCACGCATCGCTATGAAGATACTGGACAAATTCGTGGCATCCCGCCCCTCGGACGCCCGTTCGATGCCATTCAGATACTGCCCAGCGCATTGAAAAAGCCTATGCATGGGCTGCTGGCAGCCGGCCCATCCTGGTCCTGAATCCAAGCAGGGACCGGTGAGGCGATGGGCGAGCAGGACGATAACGGCGCAAGCATGGGCCTTCGCGGCCTCATGGATATGCAGGATTGGTCAAGGTCGGGGCTTGGCGATCGGGCAACGTGGCCGCGTTCGCTCGAAACCGTGATCGACCTGATGCTATCCTCGAAGTTCGCGATGTGCCTGGGTTGGGGGCCGGATCTAACGCTCCTCTACAACGACGCATATGTGCCCTTCCTGGGAGCAAAGCATCCCGCCGCCCTGGGGCAGCCTCTGCAAACCGTCTGGGCGGAAGTCTGGCCCGACATAGAGCCGTTGGTCGAGTCGGCCATGAAAGGCGTACCGGTCGGCTACGAGGATATGCCTCTCACCATGACCCGGCACGGCTATCCGGAAGAGACGTGGTGGACATTCGCCTACAGCCCGCTGCGAGATGACTACGGTGCGGTCGCAGGCTTTCTCGACATCGCCACGGAGACGACCGACAAGGTCGTTCACGAGCGCCAGCTGGCGGCACGCGAGGCAGAGCTTCGCGCGCTCAACACCGATCTGGAGGAACAAATTGTAGCTCGCGGGCGAGAGCGGGCGACAACTTGGACGGTCACTTCGGAGCTGCTTTCCGTCATCGATCTGCAAACCAGCTGCTTCGATCGTATTAATCCGGCCTGGACGGCGACCCTTGGGTGGACGCAGCAGGAAATGGAGGGTTCTCCATTCTCAGACTTCCTACTGCCCGACGATGCGCTTGTCAGCGCCGCAGCGTTTGAAGAGGTGCGGGAGGGTAACCCGGTAATGCGGTTCGACAACCGCTACCGGACCAAGGACGGCAAGGTTCGCTGGCTATCGTGGGTCGCGGTCCCGTTCGAGGGCAAGCTCTATTCGAGTGCGCGCGACATCACCGACGAACGGGAACGGGCTGACAAGCTGGCGCTTGCCGAAGACACGCTGCGCCAGTCGCAGAAGATGGAGGCGGTCGGGCAACTGACAGGCGGCGTCGCGCACGACTTCAACAACCTGTTGACCGTCATCCGCGGTTCAGTCGACCTTCTCCGCCGCGCTGATCTCAGCGAGGAGCGCCGCGCTCGCTACATCGATGCGATTGGCGAGACCGCCGATCGTGCCGCCAAGCTAACGGGTCAGCTCCTAGCCTTTGCTCGACGGCAGGCGCTCAAGCCCGAAACCTTCGATTGCGGGGCAAGCATCACGGACGTCGTGTCGATGGTCGGCACCCTCACCGGATCACGCATCGTCATCGAGACGGTCGTACCGGATGATCCCTGCTACGTGTTGGCCGACAAGGGCCAGTTCGATACGACGATCGTCAACATGAGCATCAACGCCCGCGATGCGATGGATGGCGAGGGTAAGCTCACGATCGTCGTCGGCCCCGTGTCCGGCATCCCCGAAATCCGGCTCCACCCTCCGGTCGCCGGCAACTATGTGGCGGTGACGATCAGTGACACCGGCACCGGTATCTCGCCCGAAAACATAGCACGCATCTTCGAGCCATTCTTCACCACCAAAGGGCTGGGAAAGGGAACCGGTCTTGGTCTCAGCCAAGTGATTGGCTTCGCCAAGCAGTCGGACGGCGACATCCGCGTCGAAAGCGGTGAAGAGGGCGGCACGACTTTTACACTTTACCTGCCTCGAGTAGCAATGGACGGCAGCCGCCCCACGGTCGAAGAGGAGCAACCCGTTGCGATCCCCGGCGACGGCGTTTGCGTACTCGTCGTCGAGGACAATAGCAGCGTCGGCGAGTTCGCGGTACAGGCGCTACGTGAGCTGGGCTACGATACGATCCTGGCGCTTAACGCCGACGAGGCGCTGGCCGAGCTCGAAAAGGGGTGCGACCGCTTCCATATCGTCTTTTCGGACGTGGTGATGCCGGGCATGTCAGGGCTGGAGTTAGCGCACGAGGTGCGTCGTCGCCACCCGCGCATGCCGGTGATCCTGACCAGCGGCTACAGCCACGTACTTGCACAGAACGGTCGTCACGGCTTCGAGCTATTGCACAAGCCCTATTCGATCGAGCAGCTGTCGCGCGTGTTCCGTAAATCGATCACGTGGCAAACCCACGGGTAATTGATCCGAGATGGAAACGGTGATCAAATGAAGGCGAGCGGCCGCGAAGACTCGGTCATAGAGAAAGAGCGTGTGATGTCGCCCGATCTAGACGATCGATTACACCCTCGAATTCCACATGGTGGGTCTATCGAATGACCACACTAGCCCGCGCCGAACAGAACCTGATCCTCCGATGCTCGGATCCGCTCAACGCGGAGACACCGCCGGACAAGCTGATCGCATCCTTCCTGACGCCGCAGGCGGATTTTTACATCCGCAGCCATGGTCCGACGCCGGAGCTGGCCGACGATCACCCCGTTACGCTGGACGGCTTCATTGATCACCCACGTTCCTACACGGTCGCCGAACTTCAGGCAGCCTTCCAAAGCCGGACGGTGGTGGCGACGATGCAGTGCGCCGGTAATCGCCGAGCCCACCTGCAAGGCGTAGGGAAGACTTCGGGCGACCCCTGGGATGTGGGGGCGATCGGCAATGCGGAGTGGACCGGTGTCGCGCTACGCGACGTGCTCGCTGCTGCCGGCATCCAGGACGGCGCCTTATACGTAGGCACCATCGGCGCCGACGACGTCGATGTCGATGGTGAGACGGCTCCGTTCGGCGCCTCGATCCCGATCGCCAAGGCGCTCGAACCCGACGTCCTAATCGCCTGGGCCATGAACGGCAAACCACTAGCCCCCGAGCACGGCGCACCGCTGCGCCTCGTCGTGCCGGGCTATGCGGGGGTCCGCAGCGCCAAATGGCTGACCCGCATCGAAGTGAGAGACTGCCCGTCCGACGCACCGATCCAAGCCAAAGACTACAAACTCTTCCCGTCTTCGGTTACGAAGGACGAAGCGGACTGGGATCAAGGCCTGACGATCGAAGAAATGCCGCTCAACGCGTCGATCTGCTCGCCAGTAGACGGCGCGCATGTCGACGCCGGCGCGTGCGGAATCGCGGGCTATGCCGTCGCCTTCGGCCGGGCAGTTTCCCGCGTCGACGTCTCCGTCAATGGCGGCACTGACTGGGAGCAGGCGGAACTGACCGTCAACCCGGATGCACCCTGGAGCTGGACGCAATGGCGCGTTACGGCCGGCCTGTCGCCAGGTCTCCACGTCCTCGTCGTGCGCGCCGTAGACGGGGCGGGACAGATGCAGCCCGAACGGCCAGAAGCAATCTGGAACTTTGCAGGCTATCTTTCGACCGCCTGGCATCGCATCACCGTCACTGCCCGCTGATGAACTCGTTGCTTGACGCCGAAGAGGCCCATGCGAGGCTGGCCAAGACCGCAACCACGCTGAAGCACAGCGCCGTCGAGCAGGTCGACAGCGCCGATCGGCGCACCGTGCTTGCCGCCGACCGGAAAAATTCGCCGGCGAGCGGACCTATGCCGCCTGGATGCGGACCGCGCTCGCGGCGCTTGCCTCCGGATCGGCGCCCGTGCCCTACTGAAGGACGTCGTGTTTCCATGGTTGGCGACGGCGAAGGGGACCGTGCTTATCCTGTTCAGGGCCGTCTGCTTTGTCGCCGCGGTGTGGCGGGAGATGGGGGGCGGTAGCGCCGCCGCCACTGCCAGACACCGCGCGGCTGCCAGCGGCCTTGTTGCTGGGCATGAACGGTTTCCTGATGCTGGTGTCTTTGGCCGCGCTTCTCGGCATCTGGACGTCGCGCTCGTAGTGCAGGCAGCACTACGCGCGCTCTGCGCCGATCACCTCCAGCAGGGCGCCCGCCGCTTTCGTGCGGTATCGCTGCTTGTTATGCAGCCCGAAGAAGGCGCGCGATCGCTCGCGCGTAAAGCGAGCCTGCCTTGATCGCAGGCGCCACGACCAGCGACGAGAGGACGGTGACGCCGGCACCGGCCTCTACCGCGGTCCGCGCGCTCTCGTTCAGCACCAGCGCGATGTCGATCTCAGGAGGGTCGACGCCGAGTGCGCGCAGGAGCCGATCGAGCGTTAAGCGCGTAGAAAACGGGACGCTGAACCGAAGACGGGCGAGCGTCTAAACCCGGCTTTGTTGCATAAGCCGATCAGGGATCCTTGAGGGAATCGAGGTGTGTAGATGGCGCGGATGCCTACGATACGAGGAAATGTCATGCCCGCGATCGCCGAGCGTCATGCCGAGGCTGTCTTTCCGGTCCGCCGGAATGGCCCGCCATGGAAGGAAGATGGTCCGGGCGTCGACGTTCGTAACGAAGCGCTCCGCGCCATCAAGCGGCTCGGCCGGAAGCTCTGGAAGAAATAGAGTGGCTACCATCGCCGCAGCCTCGTCGAGACCAAAATGCACTGCTTCAAACTGCTCGGTCCGCGCGTCGTATCCCGCGCCCTTGACCGCCAGACGACCGAGCACAAAGTTCGCGTCAAAGTTCTCAATCGCTTTTCAAAAAATGGATCGCCGACTACGATCCGCATCGCATAGAACTCAGCAGTAGAGCATCGTTTGAACTTGCCGCAGTTTTGCAACAAAACCATCCCAACACTGAAGAATCAACAAATTTCTATGCCGGATCTATAAATGACCGAATCAGGGGCAGTTGTCCGATCAATCGCGACATTGCCTCGATGCCCGGTACCGGCGTGCCGGTCCGCGCCGAGGCAGGCGTGGGGCACGCGTAACCTTATCGCGAAGCCTGCCAGCTTGGTGAATGGCGGTACATACACCTTGTGAGCTTAGAGCTAATTGCGGCAGGAGACCTCGCCAGCGCCGTGCTCCTTGTTCGCCTCGAACAGCGGCGAACAAGGAGCACGGCAATCTCAACTGTTGACGTTCGCAGGTGCAACAACGATCCTACGCCGCACTGGAGTCGATCGATTGCGAATTGTCCTCATCGACGACAGCGGTCTGCGGGCGACGGTCCTTGAGGAGGGCCTTCTTGAGGCCGGCTACGACGACATTCACGTTGTCCTGCCCCGGGGGGGCTTTGTAGCGAAGGTCGAGCGAATGGCGCCCGATGTTGTGCTCATGGATCTCGGCAACCCGAGCCGGGATACGCTGGAGGAGATGCTCGCCGTCAGCCGGGCACTCGCGAAGCCGATCGCGATGTTCGTTGACAGCTCGGACGATACGATGATCGGCGCTGCGATCGATGCCGGTGTTTCCGCCTATGTCGTTAACGGGCTGCGCAAGGATCGGGTGCAGCCGATTCTCAATCTGGCGATCCGCCGCTTCAATGCGTTCGCGCGCATGCAAGCGGAGCTCAACGAGGCGAAGACCGCTCTTGCCGACCGCCGCACGATCGACAAAGCCAAGGCGATCCTGATGGCGGCACGGAATCTCTCCGAGCCGGATGCGTACGGACTCTTGCGCACGACAGCCATGAATCAGGGTAGGAGGATAGTGGAGGTGGCAGACGCGCTGATTACGGCGAGCAGCCTTATCGGAGCCGGCTTGTGACGCCCGTCTCGGTCGCTTTTCTGCCGCTCACCGACTCTGCTGTGCTTGTAGCAGCGCGGGAGAAGGGGTTTGCCGAAAGACAGGGTGTGGAGCTGAACCTGATCCGCGCGACCTCCTGGGCGACGGTCCGCGATCGGCTGGTGTTCGGTCAAGTACAAGCGGCGCACATACTGGCGCCGCTGGCGCTCGCAGTCACGCTCGGGTTGAGCCAGCATCCGGCGCCGATCGCAGCGCCGTTCAGATTGAACGTCAACGGCAATGCGCTTGCCATGTCACCTACCTTCGCCGCCGCCCTCGACCCGGATCCCGCCGCGCGCATCGCCGATCCCGTCGCCACCGCGCACGATTTCGCGACCGCGATCGGTCTTTACCACCGCAAGCCGGTCATCGGCATCGTTCACCGCTTTTCCAGCCACGCACTGATGCTCCGCTACTGGCTAGGCTTTGCAGGGGTAGATCCAGACCGCGACGTAATGCTGCGGGTGCTGCCGCCATCATTGATGGTCGAGGCGATGCGTGCACGAGAGCTTGATGGCTTTATCGCTGGCGAACCGTGGAGCAGCATCGCGGTAGCTGAAGGCGAGGCAGAGATCATCGCTCTTGGCGAGCGCATTTGGCAGCGGGGGGTTGAGAAGGTCCTGGCATTTCGCAGCGAATGGCTCGATGCCAACCCAGACACTGTGGATCGGCTTCTACGCGCATTGTCCGAGGCTGCGGGCTGGTGTGACGAACCTGTCAACCGCGAGGAACTAGCCGTCCTTCTTTCCCGCGAATCCTATCTTGATCGGCCTGCCGAGCTCATTCTACCCGCGCTTGTCGGTCGAATGGTGCTCCGCCAGGGGGACGGTCCTGCCGAGACGCCGGATGTGATGATGTTTCATCGCGAAGCAACCGGCTTTCCCTGGCGCAGTCAGGCGCTCTGGATTTACTCCCAACTCATCCGCTGGGGTATGGTCGAGCCAAGTCCAGACCATGAACGCCAGGCGGCAGACGTATTCCGCTCGGATATTTACCGGCGGGCGCTTGGCAGCAGCGGCGTGCCGATGCCCGGAGCAAGCTTGAAGGTGGAAGGATCGTTGACCCGCCCCCTTGCGATAGGCGTAGCCCGCGGGTCGCTCACGCTCGGCCCGGACCGCTTCTTCGACGGCACGGTGTTCGATCCCAACGACGTTGCCAGCTATCTCGCACGTTTCAGGGCGAGTTCGCCGGTAGGCTGATTTTGCACTTGCGAATGCAGTCCGGTTGATACAGGTTCCTCGGTAACGCGCGATGGAGCGCGTTTAGCGGGGAACGCGCCAGCGTCGGCGGCGAGCCCCTCCAACAGATCAGCAGAGCCGCTGTCTGACGCCTGACCTTGTCGGGCGTCGGCAGCGGCTTTTTGCTTGGGCTCAACCCATTCTTGAAGGGGGTTTTCCATGGCGACGGCGTATTGGAAGGGTGCGAACACCAAGACAGGGGGCGGCTTCTGGTCGAGCGGGCATACGCCGACACTCATTGCCGCGTTCCTCTACTTCGATCTGGCGTTTATGGTGTGGGTCCTGCTCGGGCCGTTGGCACCCGCCATCTCGAAGGCCTTGGCGCTGACGCCCGCCGAAAAGGGTTTCATGGTGGCGACGCCGACGCTTGCCGGCGCATTGCTGCGTGTCGTCAATGGGCTTCTCGTTGATCGCATCGGACCCAAGCGTTCAGGGGCGATCAGTCAGCTGATCGTTATCGGCGGGCTACTGTCCGCCTATCTTCTCGGCGTCGACAGTTTCGGTGGCACGATCGCGCTGGGCGTGATCCTGGGCTTCGCGGGCGCGAGCTTCGCAATCGCGCTGCCGCTAGCCAGTCGTTGGTATCCGCCCGATCATCAAGGCAAGGCAATGGGCGTTGCCGGAATGGGCAACTCAGGCACGGTGCTCGCCTCACTATTCGCGCCTGGTCTCGCCAAACTGTTCGGCTGGAATACAGTGCTGGGACTCGCCTGCATCCCGCTGGCCATCGTGTTCGTGATCTACATGGCGATGGCAAAGGACGCGCCAGGTCGCCCCGCGCCGAAGTCGCTAAGCGAGTACCTGCATCCGCTGAAATCCGCCGATGCCTGGTGGCTGATGGGCTTCTACAGTGTCACCTTCGGCGGCTTCGTTGGACTTGCGGCCAGTCTGCCCATCTACTTCACCGATCGCTTCGGCCTGACCCCGATCACCGCCGGCTATTGCACCGCCGCGTGCGTGTTCGCCGGCTCGCTGGTCCGGCCGATCGGTGGCGCGCTCGCCGACTCGATCGGCGGTATAAAGATGCTGATCGGCGTCTTCATCGTCGCGGCATTGGCGCTGGCTGCGGTCAGCATCGCGCCGACCGTCGGGAGCGCGCTGGCATTCTTTGTCGTCGCGATGCTTGCCCTTGGAGTCGGCAATGGCTCGGTGTTTCAGCTTGTGCCACAGCGCTTCGGCGCCGAGATCGGCGTAATGACCGGGCTCGTCGGCATGGCTGGTGGCATCGGCGGCTTCTATCTCGCCTCTTCGCTCGGACTTGCCAAGCAGTGGACGGGAAGCTTCGCGCCAGGTTTCCTGATCTTTGCCGCGCTGGCGCTCGTGGCGCTGGTCAGCGTCTTCGTGGTCAAGAGCCAATGGCGAAGGAGCTGGGGCGCGGCCGAGGGCGTCCGGATCTGAATTGAACGGGTGGGCGAGCCGACACGGCGCCCACCCGCTCCTAGGGGAAATTTGATGAAACATGTCATTTTGACGGCGGCCACTTTGGCCGTCGCCGGGCCGGCTTACGCCCAAAGCGTGTCGCTCAAACCGTTCGTTGATCTTCGTACGCGCTACGAAAACGTCGATCAGGACGGTGTCGCTAGCGATGCAGATGCCCTCACCATCCGCGCGCGCGGCGGCCTCGAAGCGGACGCCGGCGGATTATCGGCACTGATCGAGGGCGAGGGCACACTAGCTGCCGTCGATCATTATTATGATGGATTGAATGGTGCCGCCACGCGCCCACTCGTCGCCGACCCGCAGAACATCGCGCTGTACCGAGCGCAGCTACGTTACGCCCGGCCCGGCTGGGCGATCACGGCGGGAAGGCAGCGCATCGCGCTCGACGACGAGCGTTTTGTGGGTGCGGTCAACTTCCGCGATAACGGCCAGACATTCGACGCGGTGCGGTTCGAGTGGAATCCGGTCAAGCGACTGAAGGCGGATGTGAGTTATTCCTGGAGCGTGCGCACGATCTGGGGCATCGACGGGCACGACGCGCGGCAACAGGCGGTTTCCGGCAACAACGTGTTTGCCAACGTCGGTTACCAGACTTCGTTTGGCACGCTGACGGGCTTTGCCTATCTGATCGACCAGGATGAGTTGGCGGTGCAGGGCTATCGCCTGTCGAGCCAGACGTACGGCGTCCGCTTCGCTGGTGCGCACACCTTTTCCAAGCAGGCCAAGCTTTCCTACCAGGCCAGCTATGCACGCCAATCGGATTATCACCGCAATCCGAACGACTACACAGCCGGCTACTATTTGGTCGATGGCTCACTCGATGTGGCTCAGTTCAAGATCGGCGTGGGGTATGAGGTGCTCGGTGCCGACCACGGCCTGGCGCTGACCTCGTTCCAGACGCCGCTTGCCACCGGCTTCAAGTTCCAGGGCTGGGCGGACAAGTTCCTCACGACTCCGCCCGACGGCGTGCGCGACCTTTACGGAAGCGTTGGATATGGATTGAAGACGGGTACCGCGCTTGGCGTGTTCACGTTCCAGGGCGTCTATCACCACTTTGACAGTGATCGCCTGGTGCGGCGCTATGGAGACGAGATCGATGCGCTTGCCAGCATGAAGATCAAGCGCACCACGCTCTCGCTCCGCTATGCCGACTATCGGGCGCACGGCTTTGCCACGGATACCCGCAAGCTGTGGCTGGAGGTCGACTGGGCGTTGTAAGAAAGATGCTGCGAATGCGAAGAATCGCTTGCTGACGCGCTGCGCTTCCGGCACCCTTCGATTGTTCGCGGCAATGCCGCCGCGAGCCCATAGCCAAGCTCTCCAATGTCGGACGGGTCTGGTGCATCGCCCGATCGGGGTTCATCTCCGGTCGATTGTGATGATGGCAAGGCCGCCATGCAGGCGCTGGGTTTCCAGCGTCCGCATGGCGGCCTTTTTCGTTTCCGGAGCATGACGATGGAATTCCTCGACGAGAGTGCCGAAGAAATGGCTACGGTCGGTACGACCAAAGCCGAGAGTGACCGGGGGCTCGTTGTCATCGGCAACGGCATGGCCGGTTGCCGCGCCGTCGAGGAACTCCTCGAGCGCGAGCAGGGTCGATATCAGGTCACCATCTTTGGTGCTGAGCCGCACGTGAACTACAATCGCATCATGCTGTCGCCGGTGCTGGCCGGCGAGAAAACTTTCGACGAGATCGTCATCAACGACCGTGCCTGGTATGCCGACAACGGCATCGAATTGATCGCCAGCGACCCTGTGGATGCGATCGATCGCGAGGCGAAAACCGTAACGGCGCGGTCGGGCCGCACCGTCGCCTATGACAAACTGCTGATCGCGACCGGGTCCGATCCGTTCATCATCCCCGTGCCGGGCAAGGATCTGCCCGGGGTCATCACCTTCCGCGACATGGCAGATGTCGACCACATGCTCGGAGCCGCTGAGAAGGGCGGGAATGCGGTGGTCATCGGCGGCGGCCTTCTCGGGCTGGAGGCGGCGCACGGCCTGACGCTGCGTGGCATGAAGGTGACCGTGCTACACCTGCCGGGCACGTTGATGGAACGGCAGCTCGACGAGGCGGCAGGCTGGCTGCTCAAGAGCGCGCTCGAGGCGCGCGGACAAACGATCCTCACCAAGGCAGACACCGCCGAGATCGTGGGTGAGCATCACGTGGAGGGCGTGCGGCTGAAGGACGGCACGCTGATCCCGGCAAGTCTCGTGGTGATGGCGGTCGGGATCCGTCCCTCAGTGAAGCTCGCGCGCGACGCCGGGCTCGAGGTCGGTCGCGGCATCAAGGTCGACGACCATATGGTGACGTCCGATCCCGATGTACTGGCGGTGGGCGAGTGCGTCGAGCATGACGGTCTCGTCTACGGTCTGGTCGCACCGCTCTGGGAGATGTGTCGCGCGCTGGCGGACGGACTTGTCGAGCGGCACAGCGGCTACAAGGGCTCGGTGACCTCGACCAAGCTCAAGGTTGCCGGGCTCGACGTGTTCTCAGCGGGCGACTTCCTCGGCGGCGACGGTGCGGAGGATATCGTGCTACGCGATGCCAGCCGCGGCATCTACAAGCGCGTCGTCGTGAAGGACGACCGCGTCGTCGGCGCGGTACTCTACGGCGACACCAGTGACGGCGGGTGGTATTTCGACCTGCTAAAAAAGGGCGAGGACATCTCGCCGATCCGCGACATGCTGATCTTCGGTCAGGCCTATGCCTCCGGAGGGGGGCAGGGGGACCCTAGCTCAGCCGTTGCGGCGCTCTCGGACGATGCCGAGATCTGCGGCTGCAACGGCGTCTCCAAAGCAAGGGTCGTCCAATCGATCGTCGGCGGCGCAGTCAGTCTCGATGCGGTGCGGTCGACGTGCAAGGCCTCTGCCTCGTGCGGCTCTTGCACCAACCTCGTCGAACATCTGCTGAGCCTCACGCTCGGGGCCGATTATGGCGGCGCGCGGACGACCAAGACGCTCTGCAAATGCACCAGCTTCGGCCATGGTGATGTCCGGCGCGAGATCGTGGCGCAAGGAATGCGCTCGATACCCGAGGTCATGCAGAAGCTGCACTGGTCGACCCCCGATGGCTGCTCGGGTTGCCGCCCGGCGCTTAATTACTATCTGCTGTGCGCCTTGCCCGGCGACTATAAGGACGATCAGCAGAGCCGCTTCGTCAACGAGCGGATGCACGCAAACATCCAGAAGGACGGCACCTATTCGGTAGTGCCACGGATGTGGGGTGGCCTTACGACACCCAAGGAGCTGCGCGCGATCGCCGATGTGGTCGAGAAGTTCAACGCGCCGATGGTGAAGGTTACCGGCGGCCAGCGGCTCGACATTTTCGGCATCAAGGGCGAGGATCTGCCGGCCGTCTGGGCCGATCTCAATGCTGCTGGCATGGTCTCGGGCCATGCCTACGGCAAATCGCTGCGTACCGTAAAGACGTGCGTGGGCACGGACTGGTGCCGGTTCGGCACACAGGATTCAACCGGACTCGGCGTCAAGACCGAGCAGATGACGTGGGGCTCGTGGATGCCGCACAAGTTCAAGATCGCCGTCTCGGGATGCCCGCGAAACTGCGCGGAAGCGACGATCAAGGACTTCGGCGTGATATGCGTCGACAGCGGCTACGAGCTCCACGTCGGCGGCAATGGCGGCATCAAGGTCCGCGTTACCGATCTTCTCTGCAAGGTCGCGACCGAGGAAGAAGCGATGCATTATTGTGCGGCGTTTACCCAGCTCTATCGAGAAGAGGCGCATTACCTGGAACGCACGGCGCCCTGGATCGAGCGGATTGGGCTTGAGTACGTCAAGAGCCGCGTGGTCGAGGATGGGGAGGGTCGCGATGCGCTGGCCGCACGCTTCCTGTTCTCGCAGCGTTTCACGCAGGACGATCCCTGGGCCAAGCGGGTCGCCGGCGAGGACGCACAATTCCACCAGCCGCTAATGATGGCAGCGGCAGAGTGAGCGAGGTAGTCATGACCAACTGGACCGACGTTGGCTGCGTCGCCGACATCCCTGTGCAGGGCGCGCGTAACCTGCAGTTCGGCGGACAGCCTGTCGCCGTGTTCCGCACCGTGGACGACCGGATCTTCGCGCTCGTCGATCGCTGCCCGCACAAGGCGGGGCCGCTTAGCCAAGGGATCGTCCACGGCCACACCGTCTCCTGCCCGCTGCATAATTGGCGGATCGCCTTAGTGAGCGGCGAGGCGCAGGGTGACGACAAGGGCTGCACGCCGGTCGTCCCGATGCGGCTCGACGGTGATCGTATCCTGCTCGGGGCACCTGCCGCTCTCGCCGACGCCGCCTGACATGGCCGAGGGGGTGCGCACCACCTGCCCCTATTGCGGCGTCGGTTGCGGCATCATCGCCACCCGAAGCGGCGAGCGCGCGGTCGAGATCAAGGGCGATCCCGAGCATCCCGCCAATCGCGGGCGGCTCTGTTCCAAGGGCACGCACCTTGGAGAGACGGTTGGGCTCGAGGGGCGGCTGCTCCACCCCATGATCGGCGAGCGTCGTTCGAGTTGGGACAAGGCGCTCGATCTGGTGGCGACGCGCTTTAGCGACACGATCGCACAGCATGGGCCGAACAGCGTCGCCTTCTACGTCTCCGGTCAACTTCTTACGGAAGACTATTACGTCGCCAACAAGCTGATGAAAGGCTTCATCGGCTCGGCCAACATCGACACCAACTCGCGACTGTGCATGTCGAGCGCGGTGGCCGGACACATCCGGGCGTTCGGTGAGGACGTAGTGCCCGCGACTTATGACGATCTCGACGCCGCCGATTTGATCGTGCTCGTGGGCTCGAACACCGCCTGGTGCCACCCGGTCGTCTACCAGCGCATCCAGGCGGCACGGGCGGAACAAGGCACGAAGCTCGTCGTCATCGATCCGCGCCGGACGGAGACGGCGGAGGAAGCCGATCTCCATCTAGCGATCCGCCCCGGTAGCGACGTCGCGCTCATGAACGGCCTGCTGGCGCATTGCCGGCGCGAGCGGCTGACGGACGATGCGGCGCTCGCGGTGCCCGACGACTTCTGGGCGACGATCGAGGAGCATGGCGATCTCTGGTCCGTCGCGGCCGCCTGCGATGTCACGCCCGCCGATCTTAGCCGCTTCTACGATCTGTTCGCAACGACCGCGCGCACCGTCACCTTGTTCAGCCAGGGGATCAATCAGTCGCTGCGCGGCACCGATCAGGTCAACGCGATCACCAATCTGCACCTTGCTACCGGCCGCATCGGCAAGCCAGGTGCTGCGCCTTTCTCGATCACCGGCCAGCCGAACGCGATGGGTGGTCGCGAGGTCGGTGGCCTGGCGTCCACCCTCGCCGCGCACATGGACTTCTCTGCCGAGAATGTTGAGCGGACGGCACGCTTCTGGGCGGCTCCCAACATCGCGCGCAAGCCGGGCCTGAAGGCGGTGGACCTGTTCCGCGCCGTCGGGGAGGGCCGGATCAAAGCCTTGTGGATCATGGCGACCAATCCTGCGGTCAGCATGCCGGACGCCGGCCGCGTGCGTGAAGCCCTCGCCGGCTGCCCGTTCGTCGTCGTCTCGGACGTGATCGCCGATACCGACACGAGCGCCTTCGCCCACGTGCGGCTGCCGGCCGCCGCGTGGGGAGAGAAGGACGGCACGGTCACAAACTCCGAGCGCCGCGTCACCCGTCAGCGCGCCATGCTGCTGCCGCCCGGCGATGCACGGCCGGACTGGTGGATCGTCTCGCAGGTCGCGGGACGTATGGGCTGGGCATCGCATTTCGCCTACAATCATGCGGCCGATATCTGGCGCGAGCACGCGCGCCTGACAGCCTATCAGAACGTCGACGGCGCGCGCGTCCTCGATCTGCGCGCGCAGGCCGCGATCGGGAATCACGCCTATGATACAATGGCACCGTTCTGCTGGGGTGGCACACCGTTCGCGGACGGGCGGTATCCCGCGCCCGGGGGTCGGGCGCGTTTGGTCACTATCCGGCAGGCGAAGGCGCCGGAGCCGCTGCGCAACTGGCCGATGACACTTAACACCGGCCGCTATCGCGATCAGTGGCATACGATGACCCGCACCGGCCTCAGCCCAAAGCTTTCACGCCATCGAGAGGAGCCGATGGTCGAGGTGCATCCCAATGACGCCACCGCACTTGGGCTGGACGCGGGCGGCTTGGCGCGTGTCGCCACGCCGCAGGGCGGGAGCTTGTTTCGCATCGCGCTCAGCGACAGCCAGAGGCCTGGTGAACTGTTCGTGCCGATCCACTGGACCGATCGCCAGTCGAGCGGCGGCCGCGCCGGCCTCTTGCCCCGCCCGCTTGCCGACCCGCAGTCGGGGCAGCCCGGCTTCAAAGCGACGCCGGCCCGGATTGACCCAGTCGCGACCGAATGGCGCGGATTCCTGATTACCCGGGATGCCGCGATCCCGCTTCCAGAGTGCTTGTGGGCGACGCGCGTCACGGTTTCCGGAGGCGCGCTGTTCGAGCTTGCCGGCAACGGTGATCCGGCTGGATTGGAGGCGACATTGCCGCGCGGCGAGCGCATCGAGACGCAGGACCGCGCCCGCGGAACGCGGCGCACCGCCGTGATTGTGGAGGGCCGGGTTGCAGCAGTCCTGTTCGTCACGCGCGACGGCAAGCTCCCTTCACGCGATTGGCTCATTTCTCAACTCGGGCAGGCCTCTGCAGGGCCTGTTCTGCTCGCAGGTCGGGCGGCTGGCGCTGCAGTAGATAGCGGAGTGGTCGTCTGCGTCTGCTTTGACGTCGGGCTGAAAACGCTCGTCGCGGCTATCGCTGATCAGAAGCTCGTCAGCGTCGCCGCGATTGGCGCAGCGCTTGGGGCAGGCACGAATTGCGGCTCGTGCCGCCCCGCGCTGGCCAAGCTCATCGCAAAGACTCCGGAGGTGGCCGATGTCGCAGGATAGCTTCCCGGTAGGTACGGTCTGGCTGGTCGGAGCCGGACCAGGCGATCCCGAGCTGCTCACACGCAAGGCAGAACGATTGATCGCTCAGGCCGACATCATCTTCTACGACGCGCTCGTCGGCCCAGCTATTCTCGATCGGGTGCCGCGCCACATCGAGCAAGTCGGCGTTGGCAAGCGGTCGGGGCGTCACTCGAAGGATCAGGGCTCCATCAACGACATGCTGGTCGTGGCCGCACATGCCAAAAAGCGTGTTGTGCGATTGAAGGGCGGTGATCCGTCCGTCTTCGGCCGCTCCGCCGAAGAGGTTGAGCACCTCGCTGCGAAGGGAGTAACCGTGCGCATCTGCCCCGGTGTAACGACCGCAAGCGCGGCCGCGGCAAGCGGCGGCATTTCACTTACGCTGCGTGGGCTAGCCCGACGGCTGACACTCGTCACCGCGCATGCCCGAGCGGGGCATGCGCTGGACCTTGATTGGGGAACCCTCGCTGGCGCGGACAGCACACTCGCGGTATATATGGGCCGCGCTGCCGCAGGTGAGGTATCTCGCGAGCTGATTGCGGCCGGCCGGTCGCCCGATACGCCGGTCATGATTGCAGTGAACGTTTCGATGCCGCAGGAGAGGATCATCCGAGGTCGGCTCGCCGCGTTAGCGTTTCTTGTTGAAGCGATCAGCGACGATGACCCTACGTTGTTGTTGATTGGCGAAGCCGTCGGCACGGCGAGTCGCATTGCATCCCTGACCCGCATCGAAATGACTGTACAGTCATGCAGCAGGGCCTAACTCGATGGGATGCGCGATATGCCCATGGGCGACGGCGCGGACTCGCCCTTCCATGGAATTAGGCGACATGGCGAGGTCCTTCCTAGAGACGAAGATACACCGGCAATCGGATACTGAGCCACATCCCCTGTGAAGCTCCTTGGTGCAATCCTGTGCGGTGGGCGCTCCGGCTGCTTCGGATAGGACAAGGCGCGTACAGCGCTTTGATCCGCTTAATAGCTGGCCAGACAATGTAAGCCTCGACAAGGCTCGTCGCCTCGTCTGGCCGATCAAGCAGAAATACGGCCGCAAGCTCAGCTGGGGCGATTTGATGGTGCTGACCGGCAACATCGCGCTGGAAGACATGGGCTTCAAAACCGCCGGTTTCGCCGGCGGCCGTGTCGATGCCTGGCAGCCCGACGTGTCTATTGGGGCCCCGAGACCAAGATGATGGGCAACGATCGGTCGAATCCCGACGGTACGCTCAAGAAGCCGCTCGCCGCGACGACGATCGGCCTGATTTAGGTGAACCCGGAAGGCCCCGGCGGCGATCATGATCCGATCGGCGCCGCCGCCGACATCCGTCACGCCTTCGGCAAGGCACACGGGGCGCACCCGCAGAAGGAATGCCTGGGAGCCGAGCCGACCGCCGCGCCGATCGAGCATCAGGGGATGGGATGGACGAACAAATGCGGCAAAGGCAATGCCGAGGATACGATCACATCGGGCCTCGAAGGCGCTTGGTCCGCCGATCCGACTCACTTTACAATGCAATATGTAAACAACCTGCTGACTATGATTGGGTGAAGACTAAGAGTCCGGCCGGCGCGACCGAGTGGATCCCGACCGATCCGAAGGCGGCTAATCTGGTTTCCGACGCGCATCTCGCAGGGGTGCGCCACGCGCCGATCATGTTCACCACCGATATCGCCTGAAGGACGATCCCGGTTTCGACGCCGGTTTGGTACGCTGGCAGCAGAACCCCGATGAGTTCGCACTGGCCTTTGCCCGCGCCTGGTTCAAGCTGACCCACCGTGATCTGGGGCCGCAGGCTCGCTATCTCGGCAAGGACGTACCGACGCAGAGCTTCAGCTGGCAGGACACGTTGCCCCAACCAAGCTTTGCGCCGATCAACGCGAACGAGCAGATCCGGCTCAAGGAGATGGTGCTGGCCTCGGGCCTGACCGGACCTGAACTCATCCGCACTGCCTGGGCTGCGGCGTCGAGCTTCCGCAGCACCGATATGCGCGGCGGGGCGAACGGCGCGCGGCTGTCGCTCGATCCGCAGCGCGGCTGGGCAGCGAACGATCCTGCCGAACTCCAACACGTGCTCGCCAAGCTCACCCAAGTGCAGGCCGAGTTCGCCAAGCGGGGCCACCGCGTGCCGATGGCCGATCTAATGGTGCTCGGCGGCAATGCGGCAATCGAACAGGCAGCGGCAAGCGGCGGAATGAAGCTGAGTGTGCCGTTCATGCCGGGTCAGCAACGAATTCTTCGTCAATCTGCTGTCGATGGACACGGTCTGGTCGAAGTCTTCGACGCCGAATCTCTATGAGGGTAAGGATCGCGCCAGCGGTGCTCCGAAGTGGGCGGCGACCTCGGTCGATTTGATTTTTGGATCGAATTCCGAACTGCGCGCGGTGGCCGAAGTCTATGCTTCGGATGATTCCAAAGCGAAGTTCGTGAACGATTTCGTCACGGCCTGGACGAAGGTCATGAACGCGGATCGCTTCTGAACGAAGGGCCCGGCGGGCTTGAGTTCGCCGGGCCCTCTCGACACTTTAACTGAGCAGGGCGGTAAGAAACGCTAGCATTTCCAGTCCGATAGACAGCGGCACTCCACCAGCTCGGCGCGAGCCCGATGGCGACCATCCGCCGATCCACCAACAAGCTGGCGAACAGCGCCAAGCCGAGAATGGCCAGCGACGGTCCCGGCCAGGGCGCACCGATCGCCCAGGGCAACGCCGCGCCAGGGCGATCAACGACGGGGCTACTGCTGCTAGCCATGCCCAGGCCGGAGTTGGACCGGCTTGTGCGGCGGCGAGACCCCACCACATTCTGCCGAGGAAGCTGAAGATCAACGCGGCATAGGCGTAACCGAGCGACAGCGCCGCGAAGTGCCACCACATCGATCCTTACCCCAGCGCCAGGACGACCCTACTTGCGGTAACAGGCCGGCAAATCCGAGAGCTCTGGCGAGCGGGGGCCGCTGCTGGTCTTCAGTCAACGTCGAGGGCGCCCCCGTATCGGTCAATCTGCCCGTTCCCCCATCAATCGTACAAGACTCTTAAGTGCTCGTTACATCAAACACTCGCATTCAAGTTCCGAATTCCCACGCTCACAAGCCTTGGGATCCGGATGCTGTTGGTCGCGCCATCTAGAAGTTCAGCGATCTTGGTGGCCGTGGCGTCGATCGCTATCCAAAGCCCCTCATCAATGTGGATATAGCCCTGGGTTACGTTGCGCTTGCCATGCCCGAGCATCATCGCGATTGTCAGTTCTGAGAAGCCCAGGTCGCCCGCCACGCTTCCGAACGTGTGGCGCAGTGTATGAGCCGTTACATCCTTGAGTTGCGCTATCTGGCAGAGCCGAGCGATGACGTCCGGTACCTGTTTGTAATGACTGCGCGCATCTTCCGACGGAAAAACATAGGGACACGTCTCAGGAGTTGGCTGATCAGCAGCGACGGCATACGCCGCAGGCGCAATCGCGCGCGTCTGCGCGTCGGACTTTGTATCTGGGAAATGGACGCAACCGCCCTGCCGGTCGATCCAATCCCGCTGAAGCGTCTGCGCCTCCATCAACCTAAAACCGGTTAGAGCTATGAAGCGTACTAGCGCTAAGCCGGTCGGGTGCTCGCCATACTCCGCCGAGCGGCGCATCGCCTCACCAAGCCTGACCAGTTCACTGGCGCTCAGCCTACGCGTACGGCGCTTGCTGGCGATGCGGCGAACGCCTCTTGCTGGGTTGGTCTCGATGATATCCATCCGAACTGCATGTTCGAAGATCGAATGCAGCGTGGAGATGACACGCCCCGCGGCGCCTTCTCCGCCGGTCGTAATCCTACCGCTCCGTTTATGAGGCGCAGCGCTCGTCTTTCCACCGGCAATGTCGGCCTGCATTCGCTCAATGTCCGCGAGGCGTAACGTTCTTACCGCGCGGGTGCCGAGCAGCGGCTTGATGTGCCGCTCGATCCGGCTTCGGTCCATTTTGAGAGTCGAGGGCTTTATCGGCCGCCGCCGACGACCGAGCAGTCTGCGAGACTCCGCTTCGACAAGGTACCAGTCGCACACGTCCGCGACAGTGCCCCCGACGCGATTGGCCCGCTTCTCCTCAGCGGGATCGACACCGAGAGTCGCCTTCGCGAGCAACGCTTTCGCCTGCCTACGCGCATCGTCCACATCGATGATGTTGCATCTCGCCACCGCCATGCGACGGAGACGCCCATCGGGGCTACGAAACTGAAGAACGTATGTCTTCACTCCGCTCGTCCCCACCCGAACGCCAAACCCTTTGAGCTCGGTATCCCAGACGAACTCCTGTCCAACTTCGGGCGCCCGCAGGCGATTGATTACGGTTTGAGAAATCTCCGCCTGCATGGCATGCCTCCGCCTATATTACGCAGGATAGCCTGACCGCGCCGTAATGGAAACGTAAATGAAAATGCGTCGTACAGGCGGATAGCGTCAGCGGCGCCCGGCTACAGAAAGGTAGGATTAAATGAGCAATTACAAACACCTAAGTGTGTGGCATCGCACATCGGGATACGATGTGCGAAATCATATTCCTGTTGGTAAGGCTGAGGTCGTGAGTTCAATCCTCACCGGCAGCACCAGACATGGTCAGACATCGCGCGTGGCCGGGGTGGCGGGCGCTATGCCCAAACCCCGCTCACCTTCCGCCCGGTGTTGATGGCGCGCGTGGCTCGAATCGCACTGCTGCTCCTCGCCTCTTGCGCGTTCGCAGGGCTGCTCGAGTGGGTTGGGCTTCCCGCCGGCCTGTTGCTCGGGCCGATGGCTGCGGCGATGATCTTCTCCGCGCAAGGCGGTCGCCTCGCCGTTCCGCCGCCATTGGCCACTGCCGCGCAGGCGGTCGTCGGGCTGCTGATCGCGCGATCCTTTACACCGCAGTTGATCGCTGTCGCCGCGAAGGAGCCGTGGATCCTGCTCGGCGGCACCCTGACGACGTTGGTCGCTGCCGCTGCCATCGGCGCGCTTCTCGCGCGGTGGAAGGTTCTGCCCGGCTCGGTTGCCGTCTGGGGCTCCATGCCGGGAGCGGCGACGGCGATGGTGCTGATGGCACGCGACGAAGGTGCCCAATGGCAACTCGTCGCGGTGATGAGCTATCTGCGCGTGATCTTCGTCGCCGCCGTCGCTTCCGTGCTCGCTGCCACCATCGCGGGTCATGGCGGTAGCCGTGCACCGGGCGGAGCATGGTTTCCGCCCGTCGATCCGCTGGGTCTGGCAGAGGCCGCTTTGTTCGGCAGCGCAGGCGTATGGGGCGGCAGGAAGGTAGGCATGCCGGCCGCAGCCCTGCTCGGCCCCGCGCTGTTCGCCGCCGTGGCGCAGGGAATCGGCATCGCGCGGCCACAACTGCCTGGCTGGCTGCTGGCCACCTCCTACCTGCTCGTCGGCTGGCGGATCGGGCTTGGCTTCACGCCGGATATCGTGCGGGCTGCCCGCCGCGCCGCCGCGCGGCTCGTGCTCGCGATTGCCGCGCTCATCGCCTTCTGCGCCGGCTGCGGGTTTGCATTGGCGAAGCTGTCGGGACGCGATCTGTTGAGCTGCTATCTGGCGATGAGCCCCGGCGGCGCCGATTCGGTCGCGATCATCGCCAGCTCGTCACGGGTCGACGTGCCGTTCGTGATGTCGATGCAGGTCGCCCGGCTGGTGGCGGTACTGCCTGTCGGCCCGTGGCTGGCGCGGACCATCGCGCGGCGCGTCGGCAGCGACGACGCCGCAGCAGCGTCGTCGCCTTAGATCTGCGCGGCTGCCTTCAGCGCCGGAGCGCGCTGCGCCCCGCATAGCGGCCGATCGCGCCCAGCTCTTCCTCGATGCGGATGAGCTGGTTGTACTTGGCGAGCCGGTCGGAGCGGGCGAGGCTGCCGGTCTTGATCTGGCCGCAGTTGGTGGCGACCGCGAGATCAGCGATGGTCGAATCCTCGGTCTCGCCCGAACGGTGCGACATGACGGCGGTGTAGCCCGCACGCTGCGCCATGCTGACCGCTTCCAGCGTCTCGCTGAGCGTGCCGATCTGGTTGACCTTGACGAGCAGCGAGTTGGCGATGCCCTTCTCGATGCCCTCGGCGAGAATCTTTGGGTTGGTGACGAAGATGTCGTCGCCGACGATCTGCAGCTTGCCGCCCAGCTGGTCGGTCAGCAGCTTCCAGCCGTCCCAATCCTGCTCGGCCATGCCGTCCTCGATCGAGACGATCGGGTAAGCGGCGGCCAGTTCGCCGAGATAGGCCGCCATCTCCGCCGGGGAGAGCTTCCGCCCCTCGCCCACCAGATCGTAGACGCCGTCCTTGAAGAACTCGCTCGCCGCGCAATCGAGCGCGATCGCGACATCCTCGCCGGGGCGATAGCCCGCCGCCTCGATCGCACCCATGATGAAGTCGAGCGCCGCCGCCGGGCTGGCGAGGTTCGGCGCGAAGCCGCCCTCGTCGCCCACCGCCGTCGCGAGACCGCGGTCGTGGAGCGTCTTCTTGAGCGTGTGGAACACCTCGGTGCCGCAGCGGATCGCATCGATCATGCTCTCCGCACCGACCGGCACGATCATGAATTCCTGGAAGTCGATCGGATTGTCGGCGTGCGCGCCGCCATTGATGATGTTCATCATCGGCGTGGGCAGCACGTGCGCGGTGACGCCGCCGACATAGCGATAGAGCGGCAGGCCGCGCGCCTCGGCCGCCGCCTTGGCGACGGCGAGGCTGACGCCGAGGATGCCGTTCGCGCCGAGCCGGCCCTTATTGTCGGTGCCGTCGAGCTCGATCATCACGCCGTCGACCTCGGCCTGGTCCTCGGCCTCGAGGCCTTCGACCGCATCGGCGATCTCGCCATTGACCGCATCGACCGCCGCGTCGACGCCCTTGCCGCCCCAGCGGCTCTTGTCGCCGTCGCGCTTCTCGACCGCTTCGCGCGTGCCGGTCGACGCGCCCGAGGGCACGGCGGCGCGGCCGAAGCTGCCATCCTCCAGCGTCACATCGACCTCCACGGTGGGATTGCCGCGGCTGTCGATCACCGTGCGTGCGTGGACGTCGACGATCGCGGTCATGGAGGCTCCTATCGGGTAGCTTGGGTTCGCGAGGCCTCTATCGGTCGGCGCGATCCTGCGCAATAATTGCGCTGCCGATATGGAACGAGCCTCGCGCCACGTCGGTTGACCATGCAGCCTGGAACGGAGATCGCCATGCCCCCTGCTGACACGTCGCTGCCCGAAGGAACGGACACGATCATCGATGGCGCAGCGTCCGACGACGCGGGCGCCACCACCGGCACGACCGATAAAGCGACGGCGCCCGATGGCGACGCGCGCACGCTGTTCTTCGCCAAGATCGACGAGCTGCGCGGCCAAGCCGGCGACAGCGCACGCGATTTCGCGCAGGCGGGCAAGGACCGGATCACGTCGTCGCTCGACGACGTCGTGAAGATGATCGAGGATACGGCGAGCGAGATCGATGCGCGCGTCGGCACCAATTATGGCGACTATGCACGCCGCGCCGCACAGGGCATCGGCGGCTTTTCCGACGCCTTCAAGAGCAAGGATGTCGACGATCTGTTCGCCGATGCGCGCGGGCTGATCGAGAAATCGCCGGCGGTGGCGATGGGCGTCGCCGCGGCGCTGGGCTTCGTCGTCGCGCGGCTGGCACGATCGGGCTTCGGCGAGACCGTTCCGGTGGACCCCGGTAAAGATGCGCCCAAGGCCTGACATTGCAGCACGGGGGCGATCAGGAGGAATCGCTGCGCGACACGGTCGCGCGGCTGGTCGAGAATGCGAAGGCCTATGCGCGCGCGGAGCTGAACCTCGTTCGGCAGACGGTGCTCGCGCGGGTCAATCAGTTGCGGCCAGCGCTGATCCTTGGGATCGCCGCGATATTGATCGTGCAGGCAGCCTTGGTCATCGCCATCGCCGCGCTGGGCATGCTGCTGGCGCTGTGGATCGGCCCGGCCGGCGGATTGGCGCTCGCAGCGCTCATCGCGCTGGCGATCGCCGGATTGTTCGGCTGGATCGCAGTGAAGCGGATCACGGGATCGTCGTCATGAGCGGACAGGATCTGGACAAGGCGCGTGCCGAGGCGAATGCCGCCCGCGAGCGGTTGCTCGGGTCGGCGCACGCGCTGCAGACGCGGCTGGCGCCTTCGGTGCTGGCCGAGCGCGCATGGGGCGGCGTGCGCGAAGGCGGCGAGGCGGCGGCATCGAAGGCGTTGGGCGCGGTCCGTGCCCGCCCGGTCGCCGCGTCCGCGATCGGCATCGCCACCATCGCCTTTCTCGCCCGTCGGCCGCTTGCGCGGCTGATCGGCCGGATTGCGGGCGCCGGTGCGCGCCCAGCCACGAACACCAAGCCGGCGCGGCGATCGCGCCGGATCGAGGGAGACCGATCATGAGCAAGGATGACGAACCGACCGGTTCGACCGCTTTGTTGACCGACGCCTATGAGAAAGTGAGCGACAGCGTGACGACCGCTTATGCCAGGGCGCGCGACGTCGCGTCGGATGCCGCCTCCACCACCGTGTCCGGCATCGAGGGCAATCCGCTCGCGGCATTGATCGGCGGCCTCGTGATCGGCGCGGCGGCGGGCGCGCTGATCCCGCGCAGCGCGCGCGAGAAGCAATTGCTCGACCCGGTCGGCGCACGCATCGGCGACGCCGCGCGCGCCGGGCTGGATGCCGGCAAGACCGCCGGGCTCGCTTCGCTGACCGAGGCGGGGCTGAGTGCCGACAATCTGCGCGCCCAGGCAGCCAAACTGGTCGGACAGGTGTTGGATGCCGCCAGCACCGCCGGAAGCGCGGCGCTGGACGCCGCGCGCGAAACATCCGCTCGCTAAGTTCAAATCGGGTTCAGCCGCCTGCGTGCAGCACGGCGGCGACATATTGGAGATTACCGAACATGAAGACGGTTAGCGGCACGCTTGCCGCGCTCGCGCTGGCCACGGCCGGCCTTGTCGCACCGACGATGATCGCACCGGCGGCAGCCGCGGTCGACAATTCCGATCCGCAGCGCTTCGTCGAGACGCTGACCACCGACGGCTTCGCGGCGATGCGTACCGGCGACAAAGCGGGCGCGAAGTCGCGCTTCCGTGCGCTGCTGGCGCAGAATGTCGCGGTCGACGAGGTCGGCGCGCGCCTGATCCGCCGCTGGCTGCCGACGATCTCGCCGGCGCAGAAGGCGGCATATGACAGTGCACTGCCGGCCTATATCGTCGGCACCTACACCGACCGGCTGTTCGAATATGCCAATGCGACGGTAAAGGTCATCCGTACCCAGCCGACCGCTGGCGACGGCGTCGACGTCTATTCGACCGTGACCAAGCCCGGCGCCCAGCCGATCCCGGCGGTCTGGTCGGTGACGAAAGTCGGCGGCGGCTACAAGGTGCTCAACCTGCGCGTCGGCGGCATCAACGTGGCGATGGCGCAGGCGGCCGATTTCGATTCGGTGATCCAGCGCCAGGGCTTCGATGCGCTGGTGAAGATGATGAAGGCGCGCGGCTGATACCACCCGACGAACGCGATCGGCGATCGGCCGGTCGCGTTCGCCTGTTGCAATGCGGCAGCGGTGGCGGCAGAACGCGGCCATGAGCCTGATGCATCTCGTCTTCGGTGGCCGCGTCACCGATCCGCAGACCCTCGATTTCGACGATCTGTCGGCGATGGATGTCGTCGGTTTCTTCCCCGATTACGCCACAGCCGAGAAAGCGTGGCGCGGCGCCGCACAGCGCACGGTCGACGATGCCGAGATGCGCTACGTGATCGTCCACCTGCACAAGCTGCTCGATCCCGGCGTCGCCGGTCAATAATCGCGCTTAGTGCCCGGATCGCTCGCGCGATCCTACCCGGCGACGTTCAAGCCTTGCGATAGCGCCAGCGCAGCAACGGCCGCGCCAACAGCAGCCCTGCCACGAAGCCGCCGACATGTGCGGACGCAGCCATCGCCACCCCCACGGTGGCCGACGCCAGCCCGAGCAGGGCCTGCACCACCACCCACGTCACCGCCAGCCACAGGATATGGACCCAGCGCGCCAGCTCGGGCGACAGCTTGGAGGGACGCCGCTGGCCGTAGAGGATGGCATAGGCCCCTACCAGCGCCGAGATCGCGCCGCTCGCGCCGATCATCGGCACCGCCGAGTGCGGGCCGGCGACGAATTGCGCCGCCGCCGCCGCGTAGGCGCCGGCCACATAGAGCAGCACCATGCCGCCGCCGCCCAGCGCCACCTCGTCCTCGCGTCCGCAATAGACCAGCATCAGCAGGTTGAAGGATAGATGCAGGACACCGCCGTGCAGCAAGGCGGCGGTGAGCGGGGTCAGCCACACCGGCATCGCACCGGCCAGTGCCATCCCCGTCACGCGCGCGGGAATGAAGCCGCCCACCAGCGCCGCCGCCTGCGATCGATCGAGCGCCGCGACGACCACGTAGCTGGCGACCGTCAACGCAGCCAGCGTCACCGTCATGCGTGCGGGCGCGGCCCTCACCGATGTTGCCCCGACGATCGGGTCAGATGAATTCGACCGCCGAGACGACATAGTAACGATCGCCCGACGGCACCGTCACCTCGACCTCGTCATCGACCTTGCGGCCGATCAGCGCGCGTCCGAGCGGCGAATTATAGCTGATCCGCCCCGATTTGGCGTCGGCCTCGGTCTGGCCGACGATCTGATACTTGATCGGCTTCTCGTCCTCGTCGAGCAGGTGGACGGTCGCACCGAACACCACCTTGTCGCCCGACAGCATCGACGGATCGATCACCTGCGCGCGGCTGAGCTTGTCCTCGATGTCGGCGATCATCGCCTCGATCTGGCCCTGACGCTCCTTGGCGGCATGATATTCGGCATTCTCGGACAGGTCGCCGTGGGCGCGCGCTTCCTCGATTGCGTCGATGATCTGCGGCCGCTCGACCTTCAGGCGTGAAAGCTCTTTGGAGAGCATGTCGTGGCCCTCCTGCAGCATCGGCAGCTTGTCTTCGCCGGCCATGTCCAAACCCTTTTCTTATTCGTCAAAAGCTATGCCACGCCGCCGGATCGACGGCGCCCTCACTTGGCGATGTGGGGGGATCGTTGGTCAGCTATGATAGGATTGGAGCGAGCGCACTTCAAGGCTCCGCTCCTTGAGCGCGGCGATGGCGCGAACCGCCGCCAGCCCCGCCGCCGCGGTGGTGAAGTAAGGCACGCGCGCGAGCATCGACGAGGCCCGGATCGACTTCGAATCCTGCAGCGACTGCCAGCCCTCGGTCGTGTTGAAGACCAGCGCGATCTCGCCGTCCTTCACCTTGTCGACGATGTGCGGACGGCCCTGCGCGACCTTGTTGACCGTCTCGACCGCGAGGCCCTGGCCGCGCAGATAATCGGCGGTGCCGGTGGTGGCGACGATCGAGAAGCCGAGCGCGATCAGATCGCGCACCGCCGGCTCGATCACTGCCTTGTCGGTCGGCTTGACCGACACGAACACCGTGCCCGACTGCGGCAGCACCGTGCCCGCACCGAGCTGCGCCTTGGCGAAGGCGGTGGCGAAATCGCGATCGATTCCCATCACTTCGCCGGTCGAGCGCATTTCGGGCGACAGCACCGGGTCGACGCCGGGGAAGCGCGCCCACGGGAAGACGGCTTCCTTGACCGCGATATGATCGGTCGTGCGTGGGATCGGCGGCAGCGCGGCGAGCTTCTCGCCCGCCATCACCCGCGCCGCGATCTTGGCGACCGGCGCGCCGATCGCCTTTGCGACGAACGGCACGGTGCGGCTGGCGCGCGGATTGACCTCGATCAGATAGACCTCGCCGTCCTTGACCGCGAACTGCACGTTCATCAGGCCTGTCACGCGGAGCGCGCGGGCGAGCGCGTCGGTCTGCCGTTCGATCTCGGCGACGATCTCGGCGGACAGGCTGTACGGCGGCAGCGAGCAGGCGCTGTCGCCCGAATGGACGCCGGCCTCCTCGATATGCTGCATCACGCCGACCACGGTCACGTCGGTGCCGTCGGCGATCGCGTCGACATCGACCTCGACCGCGTCGCGCAGATAGCGGTCGATCAGCACCGGCGAGTCGCCCGACACCTGCACCGCGGTCATGATGTAATGATCGAGCTGTGCGGGGGTATCGACCACCTCCATCGCGCGGCCGCCGAGCACGTAGGACGGACGCGTCAGCACCGGATAGCCGATGCGTTCCGCCACTGCGATCGCCTCGTCGCGGCTGCGCGCGATACCGTTGGCCGGCTGCTTGAGGCCGAGCTGCACCACCAGATCCGCAAAGCGCTCGCGATCCTCGGCGAGGTCGATCGCGTCGGGCGAGGTGCCGAGGATCGGGATGCCGGCATTCTCCAGCTCCTGCGCGAGCTTGAGCGGGGTCTGACCGCCAAACTGCACGATCACGCCGACGAGCGTGCCGTTCTGCTGCTCGACATGCAGGATCTCCAGCACGTCCTCGACCGTCAGCGGCTCGAAATACAGGCGGTCGGACGTGTCATAGTCGGTGCTCACCGTCTCCGGGTTGCAGTTGACCATGATCGTCTCGAAACCCGCATCCGACAGCGCGAAGCAGGCGTGGCAGCAGCAATAATCGAACTCGATGCCCTGGCCGATGCGGTTGGGACCGCCGCCGAGGATCACGATCTTCTTCTTGTCGGACGGCTGCGCCTCGTTCTCGGGCTCGCCGAACACCGGCGCCTCGTAGGTCGAGTACATATAGGGCGTCTTCGCCTCGAACTCGGCCGCGCACGTGTCGATCCGCTTGAAGACGGGGCGCACGCCGAGCTTGTGGCGATGCGCGCGCACCTCCGCCTCGGTGATGCCGCCGGTCATCGCGCTGACCGCGTCGTGGACGATGCCGCCGCCGCGCGCTTGCGCGCGCTTCATGCCCGCCAGATGCGCCGAATTGAGCGCGAGCCAGCCGAGCCTTTTATCGGAGAAGCCCATCGCCTTCAGCTTGCGCATGCCCGCGGCATCGTTGGGCAGGCCGCCATGACAGACGCCTTCCTCGGCGGCGACGATCTCGTCGAGCCGCTCGACGAACCACGGATCATATTTGGCGATCCGGCACACCTCGTCGACGGTGAAGCCCTCGCGCAGCGCCTGCGCGGCGGCCAGCAGCCGGTCGGGCGTCGGCGCGGCGAGCGCCGCCTCGATCTCGGGGCGCGGGGCGCCCTTCAGATGATCGACCACGTTGAGACCGGCGAGACCGGTCTCGAGTCCGCGCAGCGCCTTCTGCAGGCTCTCGTGGAAGTTGCGGCCGATCGCCATCACTTCGCCGACCGACTTCATCGCCGTCGTCAGGTGGTCCGACGCGCCCTTGAACTTCTCGAAGGCGAAGCGCGGAATCTTGGTGACGACATAGTCGATCGTCGGCTCGAAGCTCGCCGGCGTCGCGCCGGTGATGTCGTTGTCGATCTCGTCGAGCGTATAGCCCACTGCCAGCTTCGCCGCGACCTTGGCGATCGGGAAGCCGGTCGCCTTGGACGCGAGCGCCGAGGAGCGCGACACGCGCGGGTTCATCTCGATCACGACCAGCCGGCCGTCCTTCGGGTTGACCGCGAATTGGACGTTGGAGCCGCCGGTCTCGACGCCGATCTCGCGCAGCACCGCGATGCTGGCGTTGCGCATGATCTGATATTCCTTGTCGGTCAGCGTCAGCGCCGGCGCGACGGTGATCGAATCGCCCGTATGGATGCCCATCGGATCGACATTCTCGATCGAGCAGATGATGATGGCGTTGTCGGCGCGGTCGCGCACCACCTCCATCTCATATTCCTTCCAGCCGAGGACCGATTCCTCGACCAGCACCTCGGTCGTCGGAGACAGATCGAGGCCGTTGGTGACGATCTCGATGAATTCGGGCTTGTTGTAGGCGATGCCGCCGCCCTGCCCGCCCATGGTGAAGCTCGGGCGGATGATCGCGGGCAGCTGGACGAATTCCAGCGCCTCCAGCGCCTCGTCCACCGTATGTGCGATCCGGCTGCGCGGGCTTTCGAGGCCGATCTTGTCCATCGCGTCGCGAAACTTCAGCCGATCCTCGGCCTTGTCGATCGCTTCGGCATCGGCGCCGATCATCTGGACGCCATATTTCTCCAACGTGCCATCATGGAACAAGGCGAGCGCGGTATTGAGCGCGGTCTGCCCGCCCATCGTCGGCAGCACCGCATCGGGCCGCTCCTTCTCGATGATGCGCGCGACAACCTCGGGCGTGATCGGCTCGATATAGGTCGCGTCGGCCATGTCCGGATCGGTCATGATCGTCGCGGGGTTCGAGTTGACGAGGATGACGCGATAGCCCTCCTCGCGCAGCGCCTTGCATGCCTGCGTGCCCGAATAATCGAACTCGCACGCCTGGCCGATGATGATCGGGCCCGCGCCGATGATGAGGATGGAGGAAATGTCCGTGCGCTTGGGCATGTTATGCGAGGCCTGCTAGCCCTCTCCCCGCGGGGAGAGGGTTGGGTGAGGGGATCCGCCGATGACGGGAAGATTGACGCCGGTCGCACGCGATCTGCGACGGACGGCTACCGATGTGGAGGCGGCGTTGTGGCAGCGCCTGCGCAATCGCAAGGTGGAAGGCACGAAGTTCGTGCGGCAGCTTCCAATCGGTCAGCACGTCGCCGACTTTGCCAGCCGTTCGCTCAAGATCGTGATCGAACTGGATGGCGGCCAGCATGCGACGAGCGCGACGGACGCGGAACGCACGCGGCTGATCGAGGCACGGGGCTACACCGTAATCCGCTTCTGGAACAACGACGTAGCCGAGAACATGGACGGGGTGCTGGAAGAAATACGTCGAACCATCCTCCTGGCACGCGGCTGAGCCCTCTCCCTTGAGGAAGGGGATTGGGTGAGGGTGGTCTGCCGCAGACAGGACAAGCTCGGCTGCGCCTCGCATCCCCTCACCCCAACCCTCTCCCCGACAGGGAGAGGGAGTCATGCCGCCGCGCTCCGCAGTTGGCGCACGAACTGCTCGAACAGATAGTGGCTGTCTTGCGGGCCGGGGCTCGCTTCGGGGTGATATTGCACGCTGAAGGCGGGCTTGTCGGTCAGGCGCAGGCCGGCGAGGCTGCCGTCGAACAGCGAGACGTGGGTCGGCTCGGCATTGGCGGGCAGGGTTTCCGTATCCACCGCAAAGCCGTGGTTCATGCTGGTGATCTCGACGCGGCCCGCGCCCTCGATGTCGCCCACGCGCTTGACCGGATGGTTCGCGCCGCGATGGCCCTGGTGCATCTTGTAGGTCTTCGCGCCGACCGCGAGGCCGAGCAACTGGTGGCCGAGGCAGATGCCGAAGATCGGCTTGCCGACCTCCAGCAATTCGCGGATCACCGGCACGGCATAGGCGCCGGTCGCGGCCGGATCGCCCGGCCCGTTCGACAGGAACACGCCGTCGGGCGCGTGCGCCATCACATCCTCGAAGGTCGCGGTCGCGGGCACGACGGTCACGCGCGCGCCAGCGGCGACGAGGTTGCGCAGGATGTTGCGCTTCAGCCCGTAATCGATCGCGACGACGTGCGGCCCGTCCGGATTGGCGGCGTGGGTGGCATAGCCTTCGCCCAGCGTCCACAGCCCGTCGTCCCACTTGTAGCTCTGGGTCGAGGAGACTTCCTTGGCGAGGTCCATGCCTTCCAGCCCCGGCCACGCGCGCGCCTGCGCCCGCAGTGCCTCGAGATCGAACTCACCCTTGGCATTGTGGGCGATGACGCCGTTGGGCGCGCCCTCGATGCGGATGGCGCGGGTCAGCGCGCGCGTATCGACGCCGGCCAGCCCGATGCGACCATTGTTGCGCAGCCACGCGTCGAAGCCCTGCGTCGCGCGGAAATTGGAGGGATCGGTCACGTCCTCGCGCACGATGCAGCCCAAAGCGTGCGGGTTGATCGCCTCGATATCCTCGGCGTTCGCGCCGACATTGCCGATATGCGGGAAGGTGAAGGTGACGATCTGCCCGGCATAGGAAGGATCGGTCATCACCTCCTGATAGCCGGTCATCGCCGTGTTGAAGCACACCTCGCCCACCGCGGCGCCCTCCGCGCCGAAGCCGCGGCCCCAGATGACCGAGCCGTTGCCGAGGACGAGAACCCCCGTCGCTCCTTCTGGCGCGCGTGATGACGTGGCGTCGGCCATGGTGGGCAGGCACTCCTTCAGATGGCGGCAATGTCGCTAAGCGGCGTCCGCTAGACCGCATGGGCCGGGCGGTCAACTCTACCAAAATCGGCCGGCAGCGGCTATGATCGGGGTTTATCCCGACCTCGAGAGATGCATGATCCGCGACGATGTGAAGACGGCGCAAATCGCCGCGATGAAGGCTGCCGACAAGATGACGGTCGCCACGACCCGCCTGATCCAGGCGGCGATCAAGAATCGCGACATCGAGCTGCGCACCGCCTCGGCCCAGCCCGGCGACGACCTGCTGGTGACCGAAGTGCTGCAGAAGATGATCAAGCAGCGCCGCGAATCGATCGAGCTTTACGAAAAAGGCAACCGGCCGGAGCTGGCTGCGGCGGAGCAGGCCGAAGTCGCGGTGATCGAACGCTTCCTGCCGCGCCAGATGGACGAGGACGAGGCGAAGCTGGCCATCGACGCGATCGCGACCGAGGTGGGTGCCGCTTCGGTCAAGGATATGGGCCGGGTGATGGCGGCGCTGAAGGAGCGCCACGCCGGGCAGATGGACATGAGCCGAGCCAGCGCACTGGTGAAGGCGCGGCTCGCATAGCCACGCGCTCGCACGGTCATCCCGGCGGCCGGGATCCGGATCGACGGCGCGAGCCCGGTTTCCGGCCTGCGCCGGCGCGACGATGCGAGCGGATTGCGCAGCCCGAAATCGGCGGGCTGCCCTTCCCCATCGCGCCGCTTTCTGCTATCTAATATAATACGCCATGGCTTCCGCCGCACCGGCACCCCGCAGCGAATCATACCCGACCCGCCGGACTTCTGGCGGCGGTTTGCTGTCGCCCGCCTTCATCGACGAATTGCGCACCCGCACCTTGCTGTCGACGCTGATCGGCCGCTCGGTGAAGCTGCAGAAGGCCGGACGCGAGTATAAAGCGTGCTGCCCGTTCCATCACGAAAAATCGCCGAGCTTCTACGTCAATGACGAGAAGGGCTTCTACCATTGCTTCGGCTGCGGCGTGCACGGCGATGCGATCCGCTTCCTGACCGAGGCGAACGGCCTGCCCTTCATGGATGCGGTCAAGGAACTGGCCGCCGCTGCCGGCATGGACATGCCCGCGCCCGATCCCGCCGCACGCGCACGCGCCGAGCGGGCCGGCGGGCTGATCGGCGTGTGCGAGGCGGCGACGGGCTGGTTTCGCCAGCAGCTCGACGGGATCGAGGGTGCGGCGGCGCGGGCCTATCTCGACAAGCGCGGGCTGGGCGCGCATGCCCGCACCGCGTTCGGCATCGGCTTCGCACCCGACGGCCGCAACCGCATCGCCCCGGCACTGGCCCCCGCGCCCGAAGTCGAACTGATCGAGGCCGGGCTGCTCATCAAGCCCGATGGCGACGGCAAGCCCTATGATCGGTTTCGCGGCCGGCTGATGATCCCGATCCGCGACGCCCGCGGACGCACGATCGCGTTCGGCGGCCGCATCATCGATCAGGGCGAGCCCAAATATCTGAACTCGCCCGACACTCCGCTGTTCGACAAGGGCCGCACCCTCTTCAATCTCGACCGCGCCGGCCCGATCGCGCGCAAGTCCGGCCGAGCGATCGTGGTCGAAGGCTATCTCGACGTGATCGCGCTCGATCAGGCGGGCATCGGCGAGGCGATGGCGCCGCTCGGCACCGCGCTGACGGAGGCGCAGATGGCGCGGCTGTGGAGCCTCGTCGACGCGCCGATCCTGTGCTTCGACGGCGACGGCGCGGGGCGCAGGGCCGGCGTGCGCGCCGCCGAGCGCGCGCTGCCAGTGCTGCGCCCGGGCAAGACCTTGCGCTTCGCCATGCTGCCGACGGGTAAGGATCCGGACGATCTGGTGCGCGATGGCGGCGCCGAAGCGTTCGAGACGGCGATCGCCGAGACGGTCCCGCTGGACGTTCTGCTGTATCGCGCCGCGCGAGATGCCGCCGATATGGAGCGACCCGAGGCGCGTGCGGGCCTGCGCCAGGCGCTCAACGACATGGCCGCGCGCTGCGGCGACCGGCTGGTCGCGGACGAATATAAGCGCGCCTTCACCAGCCTGTTCTTCGAGGATTTCGGCTGGAAGAAGACCGAGCGCCGCACGATCGCCAGCGCGGTCCTGCGCGCCGCCACCCGGCCGGAAAGCTATCGCGACCTGCGCGATTCCTATGTCGAGGCGATGCTCTACGGACTGTCGCGCCACCCGCACCTGATCGCCGAGCATCTCGACCAACTGGCGGCGATGCCGATCGCCGACGAACGGCTGGCGCGCTGGCGCGAGGCGCTGGTCGATGCGGCGTGGCGCCATCCCGCCCTTGATAGCGACGCGATCCTTTCCATATTGGACACGGCGTTGCTGCCCGAGCTGTTGCAGGTCAATCTACAGAAAAGCTTGCGCTTCCCGTTCCTCCATGCAGAGGCAGGGAGCGATCGGGGGACGGGCCAGATCGCCGGATTGATCGATACGCTCTGTGCCGAGCGCGAGCTTCGCGAGCATGGCGACATGCTTGAGGCCGAGGCGAAGGCAGCGGCGACGGACGGCGACGGCGAACGTTACAGCCGGATTGAAGACGAACGGATGACCGTTCGGGAGCAGCAAGCGGAAGTGTTGGAGGCGGCGTTCCGCCTCGGCGAGCGCGACGAGGGTTGAAGAGGCAGCATGGCGAAGACGATTGTGGCGGACGCAGGCGACAAGATTGAAGGTGGCGATGCGCCGCTGATCGATCTCAACGAGGCGTCGCTCAAGAAGCTGATCGCGCGCGCCAAGAAGCGCGGCTACATCACCGTTGACGAGGTGAACGAGGTCGTGGGCGACATGTCCACCGACCAGATCGAGGACGTGATGTCCGCCATCAACGAGATGGGCGTCAACGTCGTCGAGAATGAGGAAGCGGGCGAGGACGGCGAGGCGCATCCCCAGCCCGACGACGATGCGGACGAAACCGCAGAGGGCCAGGACGAGGCCACCGTCACCTTCACGCCGGTCGCCAAGAAGGAAACCGTCGATCGCACCGACGATCCGGTGCGCATGTACCTGCGCGAGATGGGCGCGGTCGAACTGCTCAGCCGCGAGGGCGAGATCGCCATCGCCAAGCGGATCGAGGCCGGCCGCGACACGATGATCCAGGGGCTGTGCGAAAGCCCGATCACCTTCAACGCCATCATCGACTGGTCGACCCAGCTCAACGAAGGCACGATGCAGCTGCGCGAGATCCTCGATCTCGAGGCGATGGTCTCCAAGGGGCCGACGCCCGAGCAGGTGGCCGGTGCCGAAGACGATACGGGCGAGATCAGCGAAACCTCGGCCGGCCCCTCGTTCAAGGAAGAGGAGGAGCCCGAGGAGGCGCCCGCCGAAACCGACGAGGACGAGGAGTCGATGGTCGAGCGGCGCGCGCCGCGCCCGTCGGACGACGAGGAGGAGGACAACACCCTCAGCCTCGCGCAGATGGAAGAGCAGCTCAAGCCGCAGGCGCTTGAGAAGTTCGCCGCGATCACCGAGCTGTACCGCTCCTTCTCCGCGCTCCAGGGTCGTCGTGTGACGGCGCAGGGGCTGGGCGACGATTTCCCCAAGGCGGACGAGGATCGCTACCAGCAGCTGCGCGAGGATCTGACCGCGCAGGTCGAGAGCGTGAAGTTCCACGCCGCCAAGATCGAGTCGCTGGTCGACCAGCTCTACAGCTTCAACCGGCGCCTGACCGCGCTGGGCGGCCAGATGCTGCGCCTCGCCGAGCGCCACCGCGTGCCGCGCAAGGACTTCCTCGACCGTTATATCGGCCACGAGACCACCGAGGGCTGGCTGGACAGCGTCGCGAAGATCGACCGCAAATGGACCGCCTTCGTCGCCGAGGAAGCGGGCGCGGTCGAGCGTATCCGCTCCGAGATCGCCGAGATCGTCCAGGCGACCGGCATGGCGCTCACCGAGTTCCGCCGCATCGTCAACATGGTGCAGAAGGGCGAGCGCGAGGCGCGGATCGCCAAGAAGGAGATGGTCGAGGCCAATCTCCGGCTCGTGATCTCGATCGCCAAGAAATACACCAACCGCGGCCTGCAGTTCCTGGATCTGATCCAGGAGGGCAATATCGGCCTGATGAAGGCGGTCGATAAGTTCGAATATCGCCGCGGCTAC
Organism: Sphingomonas nostoxanthinifaciens; assembly: GCF_019930585.1. Taxonomy (NCBI): domain Bacteria; kingdom Pseudomonadati; phylum Pseudomonadota; class Alphaproteobacteria; order Sphingomonadales; family Sphingomonadaceae; genus Sphingomonas; species Sphingomonas nostoxanthinifaciens. The sequence goes on from NZ_CP082839.1 coordinate 3,436,432, forward strand.
AAGTTCAGCACCTATGCGACGTGGTGGATCCGCCAGGCAATCACGCGCTCGATCGCGGATCAGGCGCGGACGATCCGCATCCCGGTCCACATGATCGAGACGATCAACAAGCTCGTCCGCACCAGCCGCCAGTTCCTCCACGAGACCGGCCGCGAGCCGACTCCCGAGGAACTCGCCGAGCGCCTCTCGATGCCGCTCGAGAAGGTCCGCAAGGTGATGAAGATCGCCAAGGAGCCGATCAGCCTCGAAACGCCGATCGGCGACGAGGAGGATTCGCACCTCGGCGACTTCATCGAGGACAAGAATGCCGTGATCCCGGTCGATGCCGCGATCCAGGCGAACCTCAAGGAAACCGTCACCCGCGTGCTGGCGAGCCTCACCCCACGCGAGGAGCGCGTGCTGCGCATGCGCTTCGGCATCGGCATGAACACCGATCACACGCTGGAAGAGGTCGGCCAACAGTTCAGCGTGACGCGCGAGCGCATCCGCCAGATCGAAGCGAAGGCGCTCAGGAAGCTGAAGCATCCCTCGCGCAGCCGCAAAATGCGCAGTTTCCTCGATCAGTAAGCGAACCGGCTTCGGTAATTATTAGGGCGGCGCGGGCGGGGGCTCGCGCCGCCCTTTGATTATGGGTCGGGCCACATAGGCGCGCGCGGCAAATGCCTAATGCGGCATACACCCTGTCTTTACGCGCTATCGTTACAACGTTGGCCACAGGGGATGAACGAGGGCGCGTCCTGCGCGCCGCTTCGGGAGCCGATGATGCCATTCGCAGCTTTGGAACAAGGTGACGCCGATTTCGGCGCCATGATGGTCGCGCTCGCCGCGACCGAGGGAAGCGCGAGCCATCCTTATACGGTCTCGATCGAACTGAATGCGGATTCGCTGGCGACGCGCAATCTTGCCGACACGCTGCATCTCCTGTCGATGCTGCATGGCGTCCATCCCGGACTGATCGAGATGGCCGCCGACCGCAACGTCCTGCCCGAGGCGGACGAGTGGTTTCATCAGGCGGTGTCGGCCTTCACGCTGGAACGCGCCTATCTTGCCCAGCTGATCGTCGCCGCCGGCCCGGTGCCGAGCACGCCGGGCGAAACCGAGACCGCCGCTACCGTCGCCAACCAGCGTCACGCTTTCGGCACGATTGCGGCATCCGATCGGTTCGGTTGCTCGCTCGGCGCAGCCGCAGCGATGGTGCTCGACTGGCAGTCGATCCGCTCGGTGCTCGATACCGGCGCGGCGCGGCTGGGGGTTACAGTCGGCCGCTGTCGGATGCCCGACGAGGAACTGACCGCGACCCTGCTGGCCCGGCTGCCCGAACAGCCGCGCCTCGGCCGCACCCTCGCATTCGGCGCACGCCAGCTGCTCGTACAGCATTGCGGGTTGTGGGATCTGCTGGAGGCGCGCGCCGCCGCCCGCGTCGCGCAGGATACGCGCATTACCGGCTGAGCTGGCGCTCGATCCGCCGGTCGGGCACGAACCACAGGATCGCGATGCCGACATAGATGGCGTCGGCCGCCAGCGGCGCCACGAAGGCGATCGCGATCGCCGCGAGATAAAGCGCCAGGCTGATGCGTCCCTTGCGATCATGGCCGACCGCCCGCGCCACCGCCGACGTGTGGCCGTTGACGGCGATGATCCGCGCCTGCGTCCAGATATAACCGATCGCGGTCATGCCCATCACCACGCCGTAAGCGGCGGTCGGCATCGCGCCGAAGCCCGCCTCGTCCAGCCAGCGGATCACCCACGGCACCAGGCTCATCCAGAACAGCATGAACAGATTGGCCCACAGCACGCTGCCGTCGATCCGCTCGGTCGCGGCGAGCATGTGATGGTGGTTGTTCCAGTATAGCCCGACATTGGCGAAGCTGAGCGCATAGGCGACCAGCACCGGCGCCACCTCGCGCAGGCCGGCAAGCGTCGCCGCATGCGGCACGCGCATCTCCAGCACCGTGATGGTGATGATGATCGCGACGATCCCGTCGGTGAACGCTTCCAGCCGCCCCGGCTTCATCGGCTTGTCTCCCAGTGCTGCCTTGCGACGGGATAGCCGCGCGCTGCGCGAATGAGAACGGCCCGAGATCGGTCGCAGGCGGCGATGGACCCGCACCGCCATCGATTGCTCCGCTTCCCTTGCGCGGACCGCTCCGATAGATCGGGGCGTGCCCGAACACCGGATCATCGCCATCGACCTGGACCAGGCCACAATTCTGGCACGCACGCCCGAGATCGAGCAGGAGCGCGCGGTGGCGATCCGCGATCTGTTGACCAGCAACAGCTTCGCGCCGCGGCGGCCGATCGCCAACGGCTATGGCGGCCCCTATCGGCTCGGCCTGCGGGTCGAGGAAGGGCGGCTGGCGATCGGGATCGCCGAGCGGGATGGGCGGCTGCTGGAGACGATCATCCTCGGCCTCGCCCGCTTTCGTCGTGTCATCAGGGATTATTTCGCCATCTGCGACAGCTACTTCCAGGCGGTGGCGCAGGCCCAGCCGGCGCAGATCGAGGCGATCGACATGGCGCGGCGCGGCATCCACAACGGCGCGGCTGAATTGCTCGTGACGTGCCTGGAGGGAAAGGTGGCGCTGGACTTCGATACCGCACGACGGCTGTTCACCCTGATCACCGCGTTGCACATCCGTGGCTGAGGTGGCGATGGCCGACGTCGCCGGCCGCGTGCTGGTCGATCATGCGCTGGAGGCGGCAAAGAACGCGCACGCCCCTTATTCGCGCTTCGCCGTCGGCGCGGCATTGCTGCTGACCGATGGCACGATCGTGCCCGGCACCAATTTCGAGAATGCGAGCTACGGCCTGTCGCTCTGCGCCGAGACGGTCGCGCTCGCCGCCGCCAACGTCGCCGGGCGGCTGCGCGACGTGGTCGCGATCGGCATCGTCGGCGGCGCGATGGCGCCGGGCGGCGGCATCGACGGCGATGGCGCCATCTATCCGTGCGGACGCTGCCGCCAGGTTTTGAACGAAGCGGCCGACCTGGGGGGCCGCGACATTATCGTCTATTGCGGCTCGGCCGACGGCTCGATCCTGCGTCGCCACCTGCTGTCGGAGCTGTTGCCGCACGCCTTCGGGCCGGCCGACCTCGGCATCGGCTGACCGCTCAGGCCAGCGGCAGCAGCGCCCGCACGCGCGCGTCGCGCAGATAGAGTCCGCCCCACGCCCCTACCGCCAACAGGATACAGACAATCTGCGGCGGCGAGCCGAATTCGCCGATCCGCACATGCGTGCAGACCGCCCCGCCGGCGAAGGCGGTGATCAGGATCGCGCCGAGCGTCTTGGTCCGCGGGATGGCGTAGAGGATGGCGCTCGCAATCGCCGTCGTCGCGATCACCGGCAATTGCGCCACCGTCCAGCCCGTCTCCTCCACGTTGGCGCGAAGCTGCTCGGGCGCGAACAACCCCACCGCACCGTCCGCCAACAGAATCGACACAACGATCAGGCTGAGAGCGCGACCCAGCCACACCATGCTGCTGCTCATGTCCATCATGCATCCTCCCCCAAGGATGGCGACATAATGCCAGAAACGGTGCCGCGCGATCAACCGCTTCGGGCTGGCAAAGTAGGATTTGGTACGTCAAGAAGGCGCATGATGCGCTCCAGCCTCTCTCGCAGCCGCCACGATCCGCGCGCGGACGCGTTCGCACCCCTCAACATCCTCAACTTCGCCCCGGCGGAGGCCTTCGCATGGTGATGTCCGATCGCTGGATCCGCGAGGCGGCATTGTCGCAGGCGATGATCGAGCCGTTCGTCGAGGCGCAGCGGCGCGAGGGCTGTATCAGCTACGGCCTGTCCTCCTACGGCTACGATGCGCGCGTGGCGGACGAGTTCAAGATCTTCACCAATGTCGACAATGCGATCGTCGATCCGAAGAATTTCGCCCACAACAGCTTCGTCGATCGCAAGACCGACATCTGCATCATCCCGCCCAACAGCTTCGCGCTGGCGCGCACGGTCGAATATTTCCGAGTGCCGCGTGACGTGCTGGTAATTTGCCTCGGCAAGTCGACCTATGCGCGCTGCGGGATCATCGTCAACGTGACGCCGCTGGAGCCGGGCTGGGAGGGGCATGTCACGCTGGAGTTCTCGAACACCACGCCATTGCCTGCCAAGATCTATGCCAATGAGGGGGCATGCCAGTTCCTGTTCCTGCAGGGCAACGAGCCGTGCGAGGTGAGCTACGCCGATCGCGCGGGCAAATATATGGGGCAGCAGGGTGTCACCCTGCCCCGCCTGTAACGGCCGAGGGGGGATCGTCATGCGGTATTGGATGGTCGGGATCGTGCCGCTGGCGGCAGTGGCGCTGATCGCGGCGGACAAGGAGCCCGGCTATCTGCCGCTCCATGCGATCGACCTGACCAAGGTGCTGCCGCCCGCGCCGCAAGAAGGCGACATTCGCTACGCAACCGACCGCAAGATCTTCAAGGCGATGAAGGCGCGGATCGGCAGCCCGCGCTGGGATCTGGCCACGAGCGATGTCGACCTGGCGACGCCGGCGGTGATGCGCGATTTCGCGTGCGCGACGGGGATCGCCTTGTCGCCCACTACCACGCCGGCCACCTATCGCCTGCTCGATACCGCGTCGCGCGACACGTCCAACGCCAACAACGACGCCAAGGATCAGTATCGCCGGCTGCGCCCGTTCTGGATCGACAAGGGCGAGACCTGCCAGCCGAAAAAGGATCTCGGCAAGAGCTACGATTACCCCTCGGGCCATACCACCAAGGGGTGGACGGTCGGGCTCGTGCTGGCCGATGCGCTGCCCGATCGCGCGACGCCGATCCTCACGCGCGCCCGCGCTTATGGCGAGAGCCGGATCGTGTGCCGCGTGCACAATTTCAGCGCGGTCGAGAATGGCCGGCTGAGCGCGACGGTGACGATGGAAGCGGTCCGCGCGACCCCTGCCTATCAGGCCGATCTCGCCGCCGCGAAGGCGGAACTGGCGGCGGCGCGGGCATCGACGCCAGCACCCGATGCCGGCGCCTGCGCGGCCGAGGCGGCGCTCATCGGGCCGTCGGTGCTAGCGGGGCTAAAGGACTAGCGATCATCGTCATGCCGGACACGGTCCGGGGCGACGGGGGTGTTTCGCCGCGGCACGCCCTCTATATCGGCGCGCATGCCCACCGTGCGTTCCAAGATCTGCGGCCTCTCAACGGCTGACGCCATCGACGCCGCGATCGGCGGCGGTGCGGCGTGGGTCGGCTTCGTCTTCTTTCCCAAAAGCCCGCGCGACGTGAATGCCGATGCGGTCGCCGGGCTCACCGCGCGCGTGCCGGCACATATCGGCCGGGTCGGCGTATTCGTCGATCCCGACGATGCACTAGTGGCGGAGGCGGCGCGCGCTGGGCTTACGGCTCTGCAACTGCACGGCGACGAATCGCCCGAGCGGCTGGCCGCGCTGCGCCGGCACGGGCTGGAATTGTGGAAGGCGATCCCGGTGCGCACCCGCGCCGATCTCGACGCGGCCAAGCGCTACCAGGGCGTCGCCGATCGCATCCTCTACGACGCCAAGACGCCGCCCGGCACCCTGCCCGGTGGGATGGGAATGCGCTTCGACTGGCGGCTGCTCGACGGCTTCGATCATCCGCTGCCGTGGCTGCTGTCGGGTGGACTCGATGCCGGCAACCTGTCCGAGGCGGTGGGCATCACCGGCGCGCGCGCGATCGACGTCTCGTCCGGCGTGGAACGCGCGCCGGGCGTCAAGGATGTGGACAAGGTGAGCGCCTTCCTTCAAGCCGCGGCCCGACTATGACCCTACAGAACAGCCTTCGCGCCGGCCCCGATGCGTCGGGCCATTTCGGCGATTATGGCGGCCGCTACGTCGCCGAGACGCTGATGCCGCTGATCCTCGAGCTCGAGCGCGAATATCGCGCGGCGAAGGAGGATCCCGCCTTCCACGCCGAATTCAACGGGCTGATGACGCATTATGTCGGCCGGCCGAGCCCGCTTTATTATGCCGAGCGGCTGACCGAGACGCTTCGCGCCGCCGCGCCCGACGGCATGGGCGCGAAGGTGTACCTCAAGCGCGAGGAACTGAACCACACCGGTGCGCACAAGATCAACAATTGCATCGGCCAGATCCTGCTCGCACGACGGATGGGCCGCACGCGCATCATCGCCGAGACCGGCGCGGGATCGCACGGCGTCGCCACCGCCACCGTCTGCGCACGCTTCGGCCTGAAGTGCGTCGTCTACATGGGCGCAAAGGACGTCGAGCGGCAGCAGTCGAACGTCTTCCGCATGAAACTGCTCGGCGCCGAGGTGGTGCCGGTGACGAGCGGCGCGCAGACGCTGAAGGACGCGCTGAACGAGGCGCTGCGCGACTGGGTCGCCAACGTCGACGACACCTTCTACCTGATCGGGACGGTCGCGGGGCCGCACCCCTATCCGGAGCTGGTGCGCGATTTCCAGTCGGTGATCGGCACCGAGGCGCGCGCGCAGATGCTGGAGGCGGAGGGGCGCCTGCCCGATCTGCTGATCGCGGCGGTCGGCGGCGGATCGAATGCGATCGGCCTGTTCCACCCGTTCCTCGACGATCCGGAGGTCGCGATGCTCGGCATCGAGGCGGCGGGCTATGGCGTCCAGACCGGGCGCCATGCCGCCAGCATCGGCGGCGGCACGCCAGGCGTGCTGCACGGCAACCGCACCTACCTGCTGCAGGACGAGGACGGCCAGATCACCGAGGCGCATTCGATCTCCGCCGGCCTCGATTATCCCGGCATCGGGCCCGAACATGCCTGGCTGAACGATATCGGCCGCGTCACCTACGAAGGCGTGACCGACGATCAGGCGGTCGAGGCGTTCAAGCTGCTCGCCGAGGTCGAGGGGATCATCCCCGCGCTGGAGAGCGCCCATGCGCTGGCGGCCGTTCCGGCGCGCGCCAAGGCGATGCCGCGCGACGGCATCATCCTCGTCAACCTGTCGGGCCGCGGCGACAAGGACATGCCGACCGTCGCCGCCTCGCTGGGCGTGACGCTGTGAGCCGCCTATCCGACGCCTTCGCGCGCGCCAGGGCGGAGCGCCGCGCTGCGCTCGTCACCTTCGTCACCGGCGGCGATCCGTCGCCCGCCGCGACAGCCGCGATCCTCGACGCGTTGGTCGCGGGCGGGGCAGACGTGATCGAGCTGGGCCTGCCCTTCACCGATCCGATGGCCGACGGCCCAGCGATCCAGCGCGCCAACCTGCGCGCGCTGGATGCCGGCACGCGCACCGCGGATATTCTTGCTGCGGCACGAGCGTTCCGTGAACGTCATCCGCGCGTGCCGTTGGTGCTGATGGGCTATGCCAATCCGATGCTGCGGCGGGGCGCCGAATGGTTCGCCGAAGCGTGCGCCGACAATGGCGTGGACGGCGTGATCTGCGTCGACGTGCCGGCGGAGCAGGATGCCTCGCTCGGGCCGGCATTGCGCGCCAAGGGCATCGATCCGATCCGCCTCGCCACCCCCACCACCGATGCGGCGCGGCTGCCGGCGGTGCTCGATGGCGCGAGCGGCTTTCTCTATTACGTCTCGGTGGCGGGCATCACCGGCATGCAGCAGGCGGCGACCGCCAGCATCGCGGACGCGGTCGACCGGCTGAAAGCTGCGACCGAGCTGCCGGTCGCGGTCGGCTTCGGCGTGCGCACCCCCGATCAGGCGCGCGCGATCGGCGCGGTGGCCGACGGCGTGGTGGTCGGCTCGGCAATCATCGACGTGATCGAGTCGGCGGCGAAGGAGGGGCGCGATCCCGCGCCGGGCGTCGAGGCGCTTGTCTCCTCGCTTGCGCGCGCGCTGGCGGACGGCGAAAGGGTGTCGGCATGAGCTGGCTCGACAAGGTACGCAATTCGATCCCCTTCATTCCGAAGCGGGAGACGCCCGACAACCTCTGGCACAAATGCCCGAGCTGCGGGACGATGCTGTTCACGCGCGAATATGAGGAGAACCAGTCGGTCTGCCCGAAATGCCAGCATCACGGGCGGATCGGGCCGGACGACCGGTTCGACGCATTGTTCGACGGCGGCCTCTACACCCTGCTGCCCGATCCCGAGGTGGCGGAGGATCCGCTCAAGTTCCGCGATTCGAAGCGCTATGCAGACCGGCTGAAGGCCGCGCGCGCCAAGACCGGCGAGGCGGACGCGCTGGTCAATGCACGCGGGACGATCGAGGGCTATCAGGCGATCGTCGGCGTCCAGAATTACGGCTTTCTTTCCGGCACGATGGGGCTGGCGGTGGGCGAGGCGTTCATCGTCGGCGTGCAGGCCGCGATCGCGCAGCATTGCCCCTACATCATCTTCACCTCGGGCGGCGGCGCGCGGATGCAGGAGGGCATCATGAGCCTGATGCAGATGCCCAAGACGACGATCGGCGTGCAGCAGCTGCGCGAGGCGGGGCTGCCCTACATCGTCGTGATGACCGATCCCACCACCGGCGGCATCACCGCATCCTATGCCATGCTGGGCGACGTCCAGTTGGCGGAGCCGGGTGCGCTGATCGGCTTCGCCGGCCAGCGCGTGATCGAATCGACCATCCGTGAGAAATTGCCCGAGGGCTTCCAGCGCGCCGAATATCTGCTGGAGCACGGCATGCTCGACATGGTGGTGCATCGCCACAAGCTGCGCGCCGAGCTGGCGCGGCTCGTCTCCTACCTCTGTCCGGGGAAGGCCGCGGCGTGACCCGGCCGGCGTTGGGCGCCAGCGATGCCTGACCACGCCGTCTCGTCCAATCCGGCGGTGCAGCGCCAGCTCGACCGGCTGGCGACGCTGTCGCCGGGCGCCGACATTCTCGGCCTGGAGCGGATCGCGACCCTGCTCGCGCGGCTCGGCAATCCCGAGCGCGCGCTGCCGCCGGTGTTTCACGTCGCCGGGACCAACGGCAAAGGCTCGACCTGCGCCTTCCTGCGCACGGCGCTGGAGGCGGCGGGGCACAAGGTCCACGTCTATACCAGCCCGCACCTCGTCCGCTTCAACGAGCGCATCCGGCTTGCCGGCACACTGATCGACGACGCGATGCTCGCCGCCTTGCTCGACGAGGTGCTGAGCGTGGCCGACGGCGTCTCACCCAGCTTCTTCGAGGTGACGACCGCCGCCGCCTTCCTCGCCTTTGCGCGCGTGCCCGCCGATGCCTGCGTGATCGAGGTGGGCCTCGGCGGCCGGCTGGATGCCACCAACGTACTGGCGACCCCGGTCGCCTGCGGCATCACCCAGCTTGGCATCGATCATCAGGCGCTGCTGGGCGACACGATCGAGGTGATCGCCGGAGAGAAGGCTGGCATCGCCAAGGCCGGCGTGCCGCTGCTGACGCAGCGTTACGCCCCCCCGGTGGCGGCGCCGATCGAGGCGGCAGCGGCGGCGGCCGGCGCGCTCTGGCTGCCGCGCGACGGCGTGTGGCGGGCAAGCGTGCAGCGCGGCCAGCTCCATTATGAAGATGCGGTGGGCACGCTCGATCTGCCGGTGCCGCGCCTGCCGGGCAGCCACCAGGCGGGCAATGCCGCGCTGGCGGTGGCGATGCTGCGCCACCAGACGCGGCTGGCAGTGCCCCCGGCAGCACTGCGCGCGGCGATGGGCTGGGCCGAATGGCCGGCGCGGCTGCAGCGGATTACCACCGGCACGCTCGCCGCTGCCTTGCCGGAGGACGGCAGCCTGTGGCTCGACGGCGGCCACAATCCGGCGGCGGCGCGCGCCATCGCCGAATTCTTTCGCAGCAAGGTGACGCCGGGCCAGCCGTTCGAGCTGGTGCTGGGCATGCTCGCCAACAAGGATCTGGCGGGCTTCCTCGAGCCGTTCGCCGGCAGCGTGACGCGCATCCACGCAGTGCCGGTGCCCGGCCATGCGCATCATGATGCGGCGGCGGTGACGGCAGCGGCGCAGCGGCTGGGCATCCCGGCCGACGGCGCAGCGACGATCGGGGACGCACTGGCGTTGATCGCCGCGCGCCAGACGGCGCCGCTCGTGCTGATCGGCGGCTCGCTCTATCTCGCGGGCGAGGCGCTGGCGGCGAACGGCACGCCGCCAGCCTGATCTCTTTCCATCATGCCAGCGCGGGCTGGCATCTCGTCAGGCGAGCGGAACGCCCGGACCGCACGAGATCCCAGCTTTCGCTGGGATGACGGGTAGATGGGGGATCACCCCGCGTCGGGCGCCACCACCGCGGCGACCGGCTTGGCCGGCGACGGTGCCTGCTCGACCACGCGGATGTTGAGCTCGCGCAGCTGCTTCATCGTGACGGCGGACGGCGCGTTCATCATCAGATCCTCCGCCTTCTGGTTCATCGGGAAGAGCACGACCTCGCGGATGTTGGGCTCGTCCGCCAGCAGCATGACGATGCGGTCGACGCCCGGCGCCGAACCACCGTGCGGCGGGGCGCCGTACTTGAACGCGCCGACCATGCCGGGGAAGCTCGCGTCGACGTCCTCGCGCGAATAGCCGGCAATCTCGAACGCCTTGTACATCACGTCGAGCTTGTGGTTCCGGATCGCGCCCGACGACAATTCGATGCCGTTGCAGACGATGTCATATTGATAGGCGAGGATGTCGAGCGGATCCCTGGTCTCCAACGCCTCCAGCTCGCCCTGCGGCATCGAGAAGGGGTTGTGGCTGAAATCGACCTTCTTCGCATCCTCGTCATATTCGAACATCGGGAAATCGACGATCCAGCAGAACTGGAACACGCCCTGCTCGATCAGGCCCAGTTCCTCGCCGGTGCGCGTGCGGGCGAGGCCGGCAAGCTTGGCCGCCTGCCCTTCCTTGCCCGCGGCGAAGAACACGCCGTCATTGGGCCCGAGGCCGAGCGCCTCGATCAGCGCGGCGGTCGCTTCCTCGCCGTGATTCTTGGCGATCGGGCCACCGGGCTCGCCATCCTTGATGTTGATGTAGCCGAGGCCCGAATAGCCCTGCGCGCGCGCCCATTCGTTCATGTCGTCGAAGAATTTGCGGCTCTTGGCGCCCGCCCCCGGCGCGGGGATGGCGCGCACGACGTTGCCGCTCTCGACCAGCCGCGCGAACAGGCCGAAGCCCGAGCCGCGGAAATGATCGGTCACGTCGACGATCTCGATCGGGTTGCGCAGATCGGGCTTGTCCGAGCCATATTTCAGCATCGCGTCGCGATAGGCGATGCGCGGGAAGGGGCAGGCGCTGACGGTGCGGCCGTTGGCGAATTCCTCGAACACGCCGTGTAGCACGGGCTCGATCGCGGCGAACACGTCGTCCTGCGTGACGAAGCTCATCTCGAAATCGAGCTGGTAGAATTCGCCGGGCGAGCGGTCGGCACGGGCATCCTCGTCGCGGAAGCAGGGCGCGATCTGGAAATAACGATCGAAGCCCGCCACCATCAGCAATTGCTTGAACATCTGCGGCGCCTGCGGGAGCGCGTAGAATTTGCCGGGGTGGATGCGGCTCGGCACGAGGAAGTCGCGCGCGCCCTCGGGGCTCGACGCGGTCAGGATCGGCGTCTGGAATTCGGTGAAGCCCTGCCCGATCATGCGGCGGCGGATCGAGGCGATCACGTTGGAACGCAGGACGATGTTCTTGTGCAGCCGCTCGCGCCGCAGATCGAGGAAGCGATAGCGCAGGCGGATATCCTCGGGATATTCGGCCTCGCCCGCGACCGGGAGCGGCAATTCCTGCGCCATGCTCTGCACCGTCACGCTCTGCGCGAACACCTCGATCGCGCCGGTGGCAAGGTTGGGGTTCGCCGTTCCGTCGGCGCGCGCCTTCACCACGCCGTCGATCGTCACGACCGACTCCACGCGAAGCCCTTCAAGCACCGCGAGTGCCGGCGAATCGCTGTCGGCGACAACCTGGGTGATGCCGTAATGATCACGCAGATCGACGAACAGCACGCCGCCATGATCGCGCTTGCGATGGATCCAGCCGGACAGGCGGACCTGCTCCCCGACCTGGGAGGCGCCCAGACCGGCGCAAGTGTGGGTGCGATAGGCGTGCATCGTCGGGGTCTTTCCGCAAAAATCGTCCCGCGCGGGCAGGATCAAAACCGTGTCCGGCGCTTTCTTGCCGCGGCTCGCTTTGTCAACCCGCGCTGCGCTCGCTATGGCAGTGCACAATGCATATTCATCCGCTCGTCACCGACACCGAAACCCTCGCCGCGCTCTGCGCCCGCCTCGCCAAAAGCGACTTCATCGCGGTCGATACCGAGTTCATGCGCGAGAACACCTATTGGCCCGAACTCTGCCTGGTGCAGATCGCCGATACCAACGAGGCCGCGGCGATCGACCCGCTCGCGCCGGGGCTGGATCTCACGCCGATGCTCGATCTGCTGGTCGACAACGAGGACGTGCTGAAGGTCGTCCATGCCGGCGGGCAGGACATCGAGATCATCTACAACCTGACCCAGACCACGCCGCACCCGCTGTTCGACACGCAGATCGCCGCCATGGCGCTGGGGATGGGCGAGCAGGTCGGCTATTCGAACCTGATCGAGAGCATGACCGGCGTGAAGCTCGACAAGGGCGCACGCTTCACCGACTGGAGCCGCCGTCCGCTCGACAAGCGCCAGATCGATTATGCGATCGGCGACGTGACCCATCTGGTGACGGTCTTCCCGCGCATGCTGGAAAAGCTGCGCAAGACCGGCCGCGGCGCGTGGCTCGACCAGGAGATGGAGCGCATCTCCGATCCGGCCAATTATGTGAACGACCCCGATCTGGCGTGGCAGCGGGTGAAGGTCGCCAGCCGCAAGCCCGAGGTGCTCGGCCGACTCAAGGCGATTGCGGGCTTCCGCGAGCGCGAGGCGCGCCGCAAGAACCTGCCGCGCGGCCGCCTCATCAAGGACGAGACGATCGCCGATCTCGCGGTCCACCCGCCGCGCGCGCAGGCCGACCTTGCCAAGGTGCGCGGACTCGCGCCGAGCTGGGCCGGCAACGAGATCGGCGCCCGGCTGATGGGCGCGATCGAAGGGGCCGCCCCGCTGGTCGAGGCCGAAATGCCGCCGCGCGAAGATCGTCGGCCCGGCCTCGGCAAGGAAGGCGCGCTCGTCGCCGACCTGCTCAAGCTGCTGCTCAAGGTGCGCGCGCGCGACGCCGACGTGGCACCGCGCCTGATCGCACGCGGCGACGAGCTCGACGCGCTCGCAGCTGGCCAGCGCCAGAATCTGTCGATGATGGAGGGGTGGCGCTTCGACGTGTTCGGCCGCGATGCGCTGGCGCTGGTCGAAGGCCGCCTCGCCTTCAGCGTGCAGAGCGGCAAGATGGTGATGAGCGAACTCTGACGACCCTAAATCAGGTGTAGAGCAGCGCCTTGCGGCCGAGCGCCTCGGCGAGCGCGCGGTGGCGGCGCTCGACCGCCTCACCGTAAAGCGCGCGATCGCCGCCCGACAGGCGCAGCACGACCGCATCATCCTCGAGGCTGAGACGACTATTCTCGAGCGGCTCGGCGATGCCGCCCGACAGGCGCTGGCCGAGACGCATCGCATAGCCCCAACGGCTGGCGGTCGCGCTAAGCTCGGGCCCGATCAGACGGGCGACCATTTCGGGCACGCTATCGCCGCCGAAATGGGTGAACAGCGCCTGCGCCATCATCGCACGACCCTGCCCGTCGATCCCCACCCAATGACCGTGCAGCGCGGTGTCGAGACCGCGTTCGGCGCGGAATTCGGGATGCGCGCGCCAGCCGACATCGGCAAGCAGGCATGTGGCATGGCGGAGCCGCGCGAAGGCCGGCGACTCGTGCGCGAACAAAGGTGCGATCCAGCGATCGAGCAGGTCGCCATGCTCGGGGAAGCGCCCCTGCCGCACGCCTTCCTCGCGCGTCGCCTCGATCAGCGGATCGCGCGCCTGGACCGCCGCCGGAAGGCTGCGGTGGAGCAGTCCCTCGCGCAGGCCATAGGCCGAGACGATCAGCGCGGACGGCTTGAGGCGTCGCCCCAGCGCAGCCAGCAGCATCGCCGCGTCGCCGAGCGCGGGCACGCGCGGGGTGGAGATGCCGGGCACCTCGCGCACGCGCTTGGGATCGAGCTGACCCAGCGCGCGCACCAGCCGCTGCCCCTCACCCGGCGCCATGGCATAATGATGCACGATCGGCAGCGGATAGCTCGCCAGCGCCATGTGCAGCCGCGCGAGGCTGCGCCACGAGCCGCCGACCATATAGAGCGGCTTGCCCTCGGCGTTGCCGCTCCAGCCGCTCTTGTCGAGCGCATGGCCCAATGCGCGGTCGAGATCGCGCGCGGTGCGCAGCTTCATCGCCGCGATCCGCAGCACGCCGAACGGCACCGAGGCGCCATGCTGCACCTGACCATTGCCCACGCGCACCAGCTCAAGGCTGCCACCGCCAAGGTCGCCGACGATGCCGTCGGCTTCGGGGATCGCCGCGAGCACGCCGTGTCCGGCCAGCGTCGCTTCCTCCGCGCCGGTCAGCAACTCGACCTCGAGGCCGATCGTCCCCAGCCGCGCGATGAAATCGGGCCCGTTGCGCGCATCGCGCACGGCCGCCGTCGCGACGGTACGCGGCTGGCGCACGCCCATATCCTCGGCCAGCCGCTTGAAGCGGGCGAGCGCCACCAAGGCGCGCTCGACCGAGGGCGGGTCGAGCAACCCGGTCTTGCCGAGCCCCTTGCCCAGCCCGGCCATCACCTTCTCGTTGAACAGGATCGACGGGATCCGCCCCTGTCCTTCGTAGATGACAAGCCGAATCGAATTGGAGCCGATGTCGATAATCGCCACCGGCGCCCGCTCGACGTCGGGCGCGTCGGCGCGGCGCAGAAAGGGAATCGCAACCATGCTTGGCGAGGCCTAGCCCGGAACGATCGCGGGCGAAAGCCGAGGATCGCCTATTCGGCGGCGATGCTCTCGCCCGCCGCGATCGGCCCCAGTTCCGCATCCTCTGGCACCGGGAAATCCTGCGCCTGCAGGAAGCGCTCGGCATCCAGCGCCGCCATGCAGCCGGTGCCGGCGGCGGTGATCGCCTGACGATAGACCTTGTCCATCACGTCGCCGCACGCGAACACGCCGGGCACGTTGGTGAGCGCGGTGCCGGGCTTCACCTTGATATAGCCCTCGTCCAGCTCGATCTGGCCGGCGAACAATTCGGTCGAGGGGTGGTGGCCGATCGCGACGAAGCCGCCATCGACGTCGAACCGGCTGACCTCGCCGGTCTTCGTGTCCTTGAGATCGATGCCGATCAGCCCCTCGGCGTCCGATCCGCCGACAAAGCGCACCACCTCCTTGTTCCACAGCACGTTGATGCCGTGATGCTTGAACAGCCGCTCCTGCAGGATCTTCTCGGCCCGCAGGCTGTCGCGACGGTGGATCAGGGTGACGTCATGGCTGTGGTTGGTGAGGTAGAGCGCCTCCTCGACCGCGGTATTGCCGCCGCCGATCACCGCCACCTTCTTGCCGCGATAGAAGAAGCCGTCGCAGGTCGCGCAGGCCGAGACACCCTTGCCGCCCAGCTCCGCCTCGCCCGGCGCGCCGAGCCACCTGGCCTGCGCGCCCGTCGCGATGACGAGCGTGTCTGCGACGTAGAGCGTGCCGCCGTCGCCCTTGAGCCGGAACGGCCGCTCGGACAGGTCGACCTCGACGATCGTGTCCCATATCATCTGCGCGCCGACATGTTCGGCCTGCGCCTGCATCTCCTCCATCAGCCACGGCCCCTGGATGACGTCGCGGAAGCCGGGATAATTCTCGACATCGGTGGTGATGGTGAGCTGGCCGCCGGGCTGGAGCCCCTGCACCACGATCGGCGCCATGCCTGCCCGCGCGCCATAGATGGCAGCGGAAAGACCGGCGGGACCGGAGCCGAGGATCAGCATACGGGTGGAATGGACGGCGGTCATACGGCAGCTCGCAACGTGGATCGGAGCGACCACAGATAGGTGCGCGACCCGGTGAATGGCAACCGGTCGGCCTGCCGATAACGGCTCAGCGCCGCCGGATCAGGCGATCGATATAGGTCGGGCTCGGCGGTTTGCCGCGCTCCTCATCGCCAATGTCCTCGCATTCCTTCTCGAGGTCCGCGCGGATCTGCTGGATCTCGTGATCGGTCTTGTGCTCGATGCCGATGAACTGGCCGCGCGCATCGTCGACCGCGCGGATCAGCTCGTCCAGCTTCGCTTGCATCGCCGCGGCGTCGCGGTTCTGCGAATTCTGGATCAGGAACACCATCAGGAAGGTGACGATAGTGGTGCCGGTGTTGATGACCAGCTGCCACGTATCGGAATAATGGAAGAGCGGCCCCGTCACCCCCCACACGATCACGACCAGCAGCGCGAGCATGAACGCGCTCGGCTGGCCGACGAAGCTGGCGATGCGGTTGGCGATCGTCGTGAACAGCCGATCCATCATGTCCGCCGTTCACCCTTGTCCGCGCACATCCTTGTGCGCGCACATCCTTGTGCGCGCGGACGCATCCTTAGACAAGCTCGCTG
Source organism: Sphingomonas nostoxanthinifaciens (assembly GCF_019930585.1). NCBI lineage: Bacteria > Pseudomonadati > Pseudomonadota > Alphaproteobacteria > Sphingomonadales > Sphingomonadaceae > Sphingomonas > Sphingomonas nostoxanthinifaciens. The sequence continues at coordinate 3,452,790 of NZ_CP082839.1, forward strand.
ACCAGGGCCTTACAGCGTCGACGCGGCCTCGAGCGCCTTCACGCCGGGCAATTCCTGGCCCTCCATCCATTCGAGGAAGGCGCCGCCCGCGGTCGACACGTAGGTGAACTGGTCGCCGACGCCGGCCTGGTTGAGCGCCGCGACCGTATCGCCGCCGCCGGCGACCGAGACGAGCGTGCCGCTCTGGGTGAGCGCCGCCGCAGTCCGCGCCAGCGCCACCGTCGCCGTATCGAACGGCGGCGTCTCGAACGCACCGAGCGGACCGTTCCAGACGAGCGTGCGGCAGGTCTTGAGCGCATCGGCGAGCGCCTCGACCGCATTGGGGCCGACATCGAGGATCAGCTCGTCGGCGGCGACCTCGTGCACGTTGATCGTGCGCGTCGGTGGGTTGGCCCTGAACTCCTTCGCCACGACGACGTCGTAGGGCAGGTGGACGGTGCAGCCGGCAGCATCGGCCGCGTCGAGGATCGCGAGTGCGGTGTCGGCCAGGTCATGCTCGCACAGCGACTTGCCGACATCGATGCCGCGCGCCGCGAGGAAGGTGTTGGCCATGCCGCCGCCGATGACGAGGTGATCGACCTTCGCGACCATCTGGCGCAACACGTCGAGCTTGGTCGAGACCTTGGCCCCACCGACCACCGCGGCGACCGGATGCTCGGGCTTGCCCAAAGCCTTCTCCAGCGCCTCCAGCTCGGCCTGCATCGCGCGGCCGGCGAACGCCGGCAGCACGTGCGCCAGTCCCTCGGTCGACGCGTGCGCGCGATGCGCGGCCGAGAAGGCGTCGCTGACGTAGACGTCGCCCAGCTCGGCCAGCGCGGCGACCAGCGCCGGATCGTTCTTCTCCTCGCCCTTGTGGAAGCGGGTATTCTCCAGCAGCGCGATATCACCCGGCTTCAGATCGGCGATCGCGGCCTTCGCGTCCGGGCCGACGCAATCGTCGACGAACCGCACCTCGCGCCCCAGCACGTCGGACAGCGGCTTCGTCACCAAGGCGAGGCTCATATCGGGATTGCGCTCGCCCTTCGGCCGGCCGAAATGGGCGAGGATCAGCACGATCGCGCCCTTGTCGGACAGTTCGGCGACGGTCGGCGCGGCAGCGCGCAGGCGCGTGTCGTCGGTCACGCGCGCGCCATCCATCGGCACGTTGAGATCCTCGCGCACCAGCACGCGCTTGCCCGTGACGTCGCCCATGTCGTCCAGGGTCTTGAAGCCGCTCATCGATCGATCCTCACTTCCATGCCGACCCGGATCGGGCCACTTTCGATCACGCGCGTGGTGACGCCGCCGCGCCATCCGGGCAGCAGCGCCGCCTTCAGGCCGGGCGCCACCTCCTCCATGCGGCTGCACGGATCGCATTCGCCGGTCACCTCAAGCACGAGGCCCGTATCGAAGACGATGCGCGCGCCCTTGGTTTCGCGCAGCGCCAGCCCTTCGACCAGCAGGTTCACGCGCCTTTGCTCCCACGGCACGTCCGCGCCGAGATCGGCGAGCGCCGCCGCCCAATCCTCGGCCGCCATCGCCGTCACCTGGCGCTTGTTGCGGCCGGGCTTGAGGCTGCCACGAAAGTCGCCATGCACCCCTTCGGCGACGGTCACGTCGGCCGCGCCGAGCGTTTCCATGGCGCCGCGCGGCCGCGCATGGCGCGCGATGCCGAGCAGGCGTCCCATCGGGTGTTAGAGCAGCTTGCCCATCGCGCCGGCGGTATCGACCATCCGGTTCGAGAACCCCCACTCATTGTCGTACCATGAGAGCACGCGGACGAGCTTGCCCTCGAGCACGGTGGTCTCGAGGCTGTCGACCGACGACGAGTGCGCGTCGCCGTTGAAGTCGATCGAGACGAGCGGCTCGGTCACGAACTGGAGGATACCCTTGAGCGGGCCTTCCTCCGACGCGGCCTTGAGCGCGCCGTTCACTTCCTCGACGGTCGTGTCGCGCTTGGGCTGGAAGGTGAGGTCGACCACCGAGACGTTCGGCGTCGGCACGCGGATCGCCGATCCGTCGAGCTTGCCCTTCAGCTCGGGCAGCACCTCGCCCACCGCGCGCGCCGCACCGGTGGTGGTCGGGATCATCGACATCGCGGCGGCACGCGCGCGGCGCATGTCCTTGTGGATCTGGTCGAGGATCTTCTGATCATTGGTGTAGCTGTGGACGGTCGTCATCAGGCCGCGCTCGATACCGACCGCGTCGTTCAGGACCTTGGCGATCGGCGCGAGGCAGTTGGTGGTGCACGAGGCGTTGGAGACGATATTGTGGTCGGCGGTCAGCTTGTCGTGGTTGACGCCATAGACGACGGTGAGGTCGACGCCCTTGGCGGGCGCCGAGACCAGCACCTTCTTGGCGCCTGCGATCAGATGCTTGCCCGCCGATTCGCGATCGGTGAAGAAGCCGGTGCATTCCAGCGCGATGTCGATCGCGTCGGCAGCGTGCGGCAGCTTGGCCGGATCGCGCTCCGCCGTCACCTTGATGCGCTTGCCGTCGACGACCAGATCGCTGCCCTCGGCGGTGACGGTGCCGTCCCAGCTACCATGCACGCTATCGCGCTTGAACAGGAGCGCATTCGCCTTGGCATCACCAAGATCGTTGATCGCGACCAGTTCCAGCCCGCATTCGGGCCGCGCGAGGATCGCGCGTGCCACCAGCCGACCGATGCGCCCGAAGCCGTTGATCGCAACCCGCACCGCCATATCGATCTCCTTGCGGCCACCCGCTCCTTACCGGAACATATGGGCGGCGTGATGCGGCGGCTTTCCCCGCCAGGCGGGTCAGCGCGCCAGGAACCGGACCGCCCCCGTGCGACCCCGCACGATTCGAGCCCGGCAGAATGCGACGTCCTTTGTCGGCTGGGCGGCGAAGCGTCAACCGCGCGGCTTGCGCCCGGGCCGCATGGGTCCCTATCTCGGCAGGCATGACGCATGAAGCCCTGGACACCGCATTGGCGCGGCTCGATCGCGCCATCGAGCGGATCGAACGCGCCGGCAACGGTCGTGATTTCGCCGGCGCCGAGCTGGCAGAACGTTACGTGTTGCTCGAGGAACGCCACGGCCTGCTGCGTGATCGCGTGCAGCAGACGATCGAGCGGCTCGACACCCTGATCGGGGGCGGCAGCTGATGGCGCAGGTGACGCTGACGATCGGCGGCCGCCGCTACGATCTCGCTTGTCGCGATGGTGGCGAGGATCGCTTGCGGATGCTCGGCGCGATGGTCGACGCGCGCGCGACCGAGGCGGCACGCGCCGTCGGTGACACGAACGAGGCGCGTCAATTGCTGATGGCCGCTTTGCTGCTCGCCGACACGCTGAGCGACGTCGAAGCGGGGGTCGCCCCGACCGCCGACGATCGCGCCGCCACCGCGATCGATGCGCTGGCGCAGCGGGTCGAATCGATTGCCGAGCGTCTTGAGAAAAGCGACCAGCGACCCTAGATTGGTTGCCGGTGGGACTGCCCGGTGCGAACCGCTGCGAACATCCCTGAGGCGATCCATCATCCTTGGGGGCTGTCCCTGTCCGGACCCTGGTCCGGTGCATATGGTCCCCACCTGACGTTTACGGCGTCAGAGGATATTCCGGAAAACGGCCATGGCGGTCCCACCACCCCCACCCCTCTCCCCACTAGACGAGAAGCGCACGATCCGCGCCACGCTCCGGGCGTCGCGCGCCGCGCATGTCGCGCGGCTGCGGGACGAAGGCTGTCATGATGCCGCGCATGCCGCTGCGGCGCATGCCCTGGCACATGTTCCGGCCGGCGCAACGGTCGCGCTGTATCGGTCGCTCGGCGACGAACTCGATCCTGCACCATTTGCGGACCTGCTGATCGCGGCGGGGCATCGGCTCGCTTTGCCGCATGTCGATCGCGGCGATCCGACCATGCGCTTTCTCGCATGGCATCCCGAGGCGCCGCTGTTCGAGGGCATGTTCGGCCTTCGCCAGCCTCATGACGCAAGCGAGCCGGTCGTGCCCGACGTGATCGTCACGCCGCTGGTCGGCTTCGATCGCGCTGGCGGCCGCATCGGCCAGGGCGGTGGCTTCTACGATCGTGCGTTCGCGCTTTTGCCCGGCGCGTTCCGAATCGGCTATGGCTGGTCGGCGCAGGAGATCGCGACCGTGCCACGCGATCCGTGGGACATCGCGCTCGACGGAATCGCGACCGAGCGGGAGTGGATCGACGTGACGAAGACCGGGCAATGACACCCAGTTGGCGCAAGCCGGTCGGCATGCTGCTGATCCTGCTGTTGATTGCGATATGGGCAGGGCTGGTCGTCAGCCAGAGCCAACGGATCGCGACGCTGCCGGGCCTTCTCCAGGCGCTGGTTTATGCTGTCGCAGGCATCGTCTGGATCACTCCGCTGAAGCCATTGCTGAGGTGGATGGAAATCGGTCCAAAACGGATGCGAAATGACAGACCTTAGTCGAATATTTTCAGCGCCGTACATCTTTCTAAACGCGATGCTCACCGTCCTTTAACCGGCGGCTGATAACGGTTGCGTCATGACGAGCCCGGCCCAACACGATCGGTGGAGTTGTCTCTTCGACGACATCCGGCAGGTTCTGCTAGAGAACCGGCTGGAGCCGACTCCGACCAATTATGGTCTCGCGCATCATTATCTGACCGCCGACGACGCGACGTTCAACAGCGCGGTTGACCGCGCCACGGCGCACGGTGGCCTATCGGCCGCCGCCGCCGCGGCGTTGATGGCCGAACGCAATGTCGAGCTGTCCGCCGCCGACCTGCAGGGGATGGCGAAGGAAGCGCAGGAGCGTCTCGAAGAAGTCGAGGTGATCCTGCTCGGCTCGCGCGAGGCGCATCAGGATTATGGCAGCACGCTGGCGACCAATGCCGCCGAACTGGCAGCGGGCGCGGCTGCCGGACCGCTGGTCAGCTCGCTCCTCGACGTCACCCAGTCGATGATCGACAAGACGCAGGCGATCGAGGACCAGCTGCGGACCGCGTGCGAAGAGATACGCGAATTGCGCGAGAGCCTGGCCGAGGCGCAGGATGCCGCCAACCGCGACGCGCTGACCGGCCTGCCCAACCGCCGCGCGCTCGACGCCCGCCTCGCCGCCGCATCGGATGCCGCCCGCCGCACGGGCCGCCCGTTCAGCATCGCCATCTGCGACATCGATCATTTCAAGGCGGTCAACGATCGCTTCGGCCACCAGATCGGCGACGAGGTCATCAAGTTCGTCGCGACCAGCCTGTCCAACGGCGCCAGCGAACGGCTGTTTGCCGCGCGTTATGGCGGCGAGGAATTCGTCGTGCTGTTCGAGGGTGCCGACGCGGCCAGCGCCAGCCGCGAGGTCGACCGCATCCGTGCGACGATCGGAAAGCGCGACCTGCGGGTCAATGCGACCGGCCAGTCGCTCGGGCGCCTGACCTTTTCGGCCGGCGTCGCGCAGCTCGCGGCGATGGAGGGCGGCGCATCGGCCATGCTGAAGCGCGCCGACGTGGCGCTGTACGAAGCCAAGCGCGCCGGACGGAACCGCGTGATGGTCGGCTGACGTCGCCACATCGCGCGGAACCTCACCGCGCGCCGGACGCTCCCAACGCGCAACGAGCGACGGAGCATTCCATGACTGCGGTTCCCGATATCCTGCTGAACGACGGCGCGCGCATGCCGCAGATCGGCTTCGGCGTGTTCCAGATGCCGATCGACGAGACCGAGCGACAGGTCGCGAGCGCGATCGGACAAGGCTATCGCGCGGTCGACACCGCCAAATTCTACGGCAACGAGGAAGGCGTCGGCGCGGCGGTGCGCGAGAGCGACGACTGGATCTTCGTCACCACCAAGCTGTGGAACGGCGATCACGGCTACGACACCGCGCTGCGCGCATTCGATGCGAGCATGACGCGGCTCGGCATCGACAAGCTCGACCTCTACCTGATTCACTGGCCGCTGCCGTCACTCGACAAATATGTCGAGACGTGGCGTGCTTTGGTGCGACTGCAGGAGGAAGGCCGCGTCGGGTCGATCGGCGTCTCCAATTTCACGGTCGAGCATCTGGAGCGGATCATCGACGATAGCGGCGTCGTGCCGGTCACCAACCAGATCGAGCTGCACCCGCATTTCCAGCAAAGCCGGCTGCGCGACTTCCATGCCGAGCGCGGGATCGCCACCACCAGCTGGAGCCCGCTGGGGCGCAGCGCGGCGCTGGGCGACGAGGCCATCGCGGCGCTCGCCCGCAAACACGGTCGCACGCCGGCGCAGATCATCCTGCGGTGGCATGTCCAGCTGGGGCTGATCGCGATTCCCAAATCGTCGAGCCCCGAGCGGCAGGCGGAAAATATCGCGCTGTTCGATTTCGCGCTGGATGCGGACGACATGGCGGCGATCGGCCGGCTCGACAATTCGGATGGCAGGATCGGCCCCGATCCGGAGCAGCTCGGTCCGCCGCAATGATCGCGGGGATACCGAAACATGCAATGGCGCGAGTGACGGGGCTCGAACCCGCGACCTCCGGCGTGACAGGCCGGCGCTCTAACCAACTGAGCTACACCCGCATGAGAATGCCCTTGCGGAGGCCGGCCACCTAAATAGGGCCGCCCTGCCTGTCAACCGCTCTCGAACGGCGGGGAGGGCGGTTCGGGCAGCGGGCCGGTAAGCGTGCCGTCCTCGAACAGGAAACCGGCGATGTCGGGCTTGCCGGCCGCGTCGAGCACGGTCTTCATGATGATGAGCAGCGGCACCGCCAGCAGCGCACCCGTCGCCCCCCACACCCAGCCCCAGAAGCTGAGCGACACGAGGATCAGCAGCGGATTGATCGTCAGCCGTCGCCCGACCAGCGACGGGGTGATGATGTTCGATTCGATCAGGTGGCAGCCGACGAACACCGCCACCGGAAAGGTGGCGTACCAAGCGTCGCGGAACACCATCAGCCCGCCCAGCGCCAGCAGCAACGCTGCCATGATCGGGCCGAGATAGGGCATGTAGTTGAACAACGCGACGATGCCGCCCCACATCAGCGGATCGGGCAGGCCGATCAGCCACAGGGCGAACGCGACCATCAACCCCAGCGCGATATTGATGATGGTGATGGTCGACAGATAGGCCGAGGTCGAATCGACCATTTCCTGGATCACCCGCGCCGTGGTGAGCGCGCTGGTGAAGCTGCCCCGGCTGGTGATGGTGTTGCGCCGCATCCGCGTCCAGCCGGAGAGGAAGAAATAGACGACCAGCAAAGCGAAGAACATCTGCAGGATCGCCACCGGCGCCGAGCTCGCGACCACGTCGAGCAACGAATTGGGCGCGGCCACCGTCACCGTATGCGCGTGCGGACTGACGCGCATGAACGTCGCCGAGGTATCGCTGACGAAGCGGTCGAGACTGCCATAGAGCTCGATCAGCGGGCGCAGATTATGACGAATCCGCACTACCCTTTGCGGCAGCAGCGCGAACCAGCCCGATGCCGGCACGATGATCGCCGCGACGGCCGCATTGGCGATGGCGAGGAAGGCGGCGATGCAGAAAAAGGCGGCGACCGAAGAGGGAACCCCGCGCCGCTCGAGCCATTCGAGCGTCGGCACCAGGGCGATGGCGATCACGAGTGCTGCCGTGACCGGCAGGAAGAATGCGGTGCCCGCGCGCAAGGCGAACGGCAGCGCGATCAGCAGGCCGAGGCCCGCGAACAAGGCAATGGCCGCAAGCAGCCGGTCGCGGCGCAGCGATTCGGCACCGCGCGCCGCCAGCATGGCGCGAATCGCAGATGTACCCAGCCGTTCTTCCACCGCGTCTCCCCGCGAATCGGGCCCTGCATAGCGGGCGAGACGTCGATATCCCAAGATTGGACGCGCGGCACCCGGAGCGATCACAAGCCGCTGAAAATGGCCAAAAACCGTCGCGTTCGTGCAACAAAGCCGCATTTGGGCCGCAACGGCCCATCGCGGCAGCCTACCGACTCGTCGTCACTTAATTGACGCATTAACCTGTTGCGGACACGTAAGGGTATCGAACGGTCGCCGGGGCTCGCGTTTCCGTCCAGTCGACAAGACGTGAAATCCGCAGGCGTGGCTTTGTATCCGCGACGCCGGGCGTTTTTGCGCATGCGCATGAGTAATGAATGACTGTGAAACAGCGTGTGACGCTGCTTTCCCTCGGCGGTGGCTTTGCAGCTGCCGCTTTCCTGGGGCTGATGCCGACGATGGGCCATGCTGCCGATCTCGGTGCGCTCCCGGCTTTGGCCTACGATCTCGATTCCTCCAATCTCCCGCAGGCCGCCGCGCCGCAGCCTGCCATGGCCGATGCCGGCGACGATGATGTCGCGGTCGACCCCGCCGCGCTGGAATGCATGGCCAAGGTGGTAATGCACGAAGCCGGCTCCGAACCGCGCGCCGGCAAGGTCGCGGTCGCCCAGACCCTGGTCAACCGCCTCAAGACTGGACGCTTCGGCGATTCGATCTGCGCCATCGCCAAGCAGCCGGGCCAGTTCTTCAACGTCGCGAGCTATCAGCCGCATCGTGACAGCGACAATTGGGCCGAATCGATGGCGGTTTCGCGCGCGGTGCTTACCGGCGATGCCGATGCGATCGTACCGGGCGCGATGTTCTTCCGCTCCGCCGCCAGCCCCGCCAGCAGCTTCTTCCGCTCGCGCGCGCGCGTCGCGATGGTCGGCGCGCAGGTCTTCTACCGCTAAATCGCTATCGCCGTAGCAATGGCGCCGTTCCCGGCCTCGGCCGGAGCGGTGCTATTGCCGTGCGTCATCCGTGGGCGGCTGGCCGGCGAAGCGCGCCGCCTCGGCCCGCTTCCATTGGCCGTGCATCGCCGCGCGTGGCGCGCCGAGGCCGATCGTGTCGGTGAATGCCACCCAACCGTCGGCGGCAGTCGCGGCATAGGCCTGCACCGGGCTCGGCCGCTGTTCGTCGATCCAGTCGCGCAATGCCACCGCGTTGGTGAGCAGCAGCACCAAAGTCGCGACCGCGATCACGGTGGTCGCCCACGCGATCCCGCTGCCGTTCAGCAGCGCCGGGCCGGGCAGGTCGATCGGTGACGGCGTCTCGCGCGGCATGCCCAGCTCCCTCGTCAGAACTGATAATAGATGAAGGGCGCGACCCCTTCGAAGCGCATCGCGTCGACCACGAGGATCGCCGCCCCCGTCAGCAGGCCCAGCGCGGGGGCGGGCAGCCGCCGCAAGCGCAGGGCGACATTCTGCGCCAGCAGCGGCGGCGTGAAGTGGATCGCCAGCCCGAACAGGATCAGCACCAGCATCAGCGGCGTCAGCACCGCGCTCGTCGCGTTGCTCGCGGCCATGCCGCCGAGATAGGTCGTGGCGCCGCCGAACGTTTCCGAACGGAAGAAAATCCAGCCGATCAGCACGACGTGGAAGGTGACGAGCAATGTCACGACGCGCGGCAGGCGCGGCCAATCCTCCGGCCGGTAACGATCCCAGATGCGTTCGAGCGCCAGTACGCCCCCATGCAGGCCACCCCACACCACGAACGTCCACTTCGCGCCGTGCCACAGCCCGCCGAGGAGCATCGTCGCCACAAGGTTCACACACTGCCGCGCGAAGCCGCGCCGGTTGCCGCCGAGCGCGCCGATATACAGATAGTCGCGCAGCCAGCTCGACAGGCTGATGTGCCAGCGCCGCCAGAATTCCTGCAGCGAGGCGGCACGATAAGGCTGGTCGAAGTTGAGCGGGAAGCGATAGCCGAGCAGAGCGGCAATGCCGATCGCCATGTCGCTATAGGCGGAGAAATCGCAATAGATCTGAATGGCATAGCCATAGGCCGCCGCTATCAGGTCGGCGCGGCTGTGCGCCGACGGATCGAAGAAGACCGGGTCGACCAGCTGGGTCGACAGCTCGGAGGCGATCACCGCTTTCTTGAACAGTCCCCACACGATCAGCAGTAGGCCCATCGTCGCCATGTCGCGCGTGAGCCGCGGCGCGCGCGCAAATTGCGGCAGCAGATCCGATCCGCGCACGATCGGCCCCGCGACCAAATGTGGGAAGAACGACATCAGCAGGGTCACGTCGAGCAAGGCCGCCGGCGCCAGCCGCCGCGCATGCACGTCGGCAAGGTAAGACATGCCCTGGAAGGTGAAGAAGGAGATGCCGACCGGCAGCACCACCTGCATCAGCGGCAGATCGCGCTGGATGCCGAGCGCGCCGAGCACGTCGCCGAGCTGTTCGAGGAAGAAGCCGTAATATTTGAAGAAGCCGAGGATCGCGAGATTGGCGACCACGCCGACGATCAGGATCGCCTTGCGCCGTCCCGTCTCCTCCTCCGGCTGGGCGTCGATCAGCCGCGCTGCGCCCCAGTTGAGGAAGGCCGATCCGATCAGCAACGCGACGAACCGCCAGTCCCACGCGCCGTAGAAGGTCCAGCTCGCCAGCAGCAGCAGGATCTTGCGCCATTCGTTCGACGCCTGCGCACCCCACGCGACCGCATAGACGACCAGAAAGAACAGCCCGAAGCTGAGCGTCGGGAACAGCATCTAGCGTGCGGCCGCCCGGTCGAGATCGGCCTGCAGGCGCTGCGCGATCTCCTGACCGCCGGTGGTGGTGTAATGGACGTAGTCGCCGCGCATCAGCGCCGGCGTGCGGTGAACCCAGTCGTTGGCGGCGCACCGCCCGCCCATCCGCGCTTCCCAATCCCAGAAAGCGACGTTGAGCTGACCAGCGACGCGCCGCTGCACGTCGCGCACCGCCTTCAGCGCGGCCGGCGGGAACAGGCCGGGGCGCACGACCGGCGGCGAGGTGGTCGGCGCGGCGGCGACCGGCGGCGGCACCACCAGCGGCGGCTGTGCGGCTGGAGCCGGGGTCGCATCGTCCCCCGTCATGCCGATGCTGGCGCGCAACCGATCCATGATTCCCGCGATCACGCCCTGCGGCGGCGCGGCGGCGGGCGCGGACGGCGTCGGGCTGGCGCCGAGCGGCGGACAGTCGGCGGAGACGTCGCCCAAGCCATTGGAGCGCATCTCGGCGCGGCGGCTGAGCGCATCGGGTGCGCCCAGCAGCAGGATCGGCACATTGCCCGCCAGCCGCCGGATGCGCCCGATCTGGGTGCGCAGGATGGTTTCATACTCGAACGCGCTGAAGCGCGGGCCGAAGCCCTCGTTGGTGCCGAACGCGATCACGATTAGATCGGGCTGATAAGCGTGCAGTTCTTCCGACAGCACCGCATCGTCGGTCCGCGAGAAATGCATGAGCTGCGAGCCGACCACGCCCAGGTTCGACAAAGCGACCCCGCCGGTATCGCGGAACGTCGCCCACGAGGTGATCGTCACCGGACCGTCGCTGGTGGTCACGTCGGCGCTGCTCGCCGGCTGGGTGAGATGCATCGTGCGACATTGCGGCCGCTCGGTTACCGAGCCGAGGCTGAAGATGACGGTGTCGGTCCCGGCACGGAGCTGGAGGCTGCCCGCGCCCGGCTTGGCAATGGCACAGACGGTGAAGCGGTCGAACATCTCGCCGGGATCGGCCGAGATCGACATGGTGGCACCATCCTGGATGCTCGTCGCGCTGAACGCGGACAGGCCCAGCGGCGGCGACGGGCTGGTCCACGCCTTGCCGAAATCGGCGGCGATGCTCCAGCCGGAGGACATCGCCTCGGTCGAGCCGTGGGTGACGTAGCCGTCGTAAGGTCGGCCCGGCGGCAGCACGCCGCGGCCGCCCGCGCCATAGCGCCGTTGCAGCAGATCGCGCCACGCGCCGCTGATCGAATCGCCGGCCGTATGGCTGTCGCCGATCTGGAGGATGTGGACCGGCCGCCCGCCGACGCCCGGCCCCTGCCGCGCCAGCTTGGCGAAAAACGGGTCGAGCGAGCGCGGATTGCACAGGCTATCGGTGCAGGTGCCGCCGAACGACAGCACCGCCGCGGCGAGCAGGGAGATCATGGATTGCCATTGTCCTGCGCGGGCGTGTCGGGAGCGGCGGCGGCATCCTTGCGCGCGGCGGTTGCCGTCGCCTTGATGCGGCCCGCCAGCGTCTTGGTGATGCGGATATAGCCGTTCATCGACATGTGCACGCCGTCGCCCGCGCGCAGCAGTTTCTGGCTGCCGTCGGCATCCTGATAATAAGCCTGATAATTGCCGTCGGCGTCGGCGGTATAAGGCCGGATCTCGATGAACGGCACGCCCAGCCGCTGCATCAAGGCAGCGTAGAAGGCGTCCATCGCGTGCGTGTCGCTGTCGAACGACGGATCGCGCATCACCGGCAGGCCGATCCAGTAGACGCTCGCACCGTGCCGCCGCAGCATCGCGATATAGCTGGTGATGCGCTGGCCGATCACCTGCTGCCAATATGCGCTCATCAGCGCGCCGCAATGGCCGCCGTCGCACACGCCCTGCACGTCGTTGGCGCCGAAGGCGACGACCGCCACGTCGACCGGGTCGCTGCCGACCTGGCTGTCGTCATGCGCCTCCAGGTTGAGGCTGCGATAGCGGGTGAAGCCGGTGGACTGCTGGCTATACTTCGTGACGCGATAGCCCTCGGTCGCCGGCAGCAGCCGGTAGAGTGCGGACCAGACGCCGTCCCCGAAGCTGTCGCCGAACACGCCGACATGGACCAGCCGGCCACCGCGCACCGCATCCGCCAGCGAACCGGTCGCCTTGTCGGCGACGGGCGCCTCGGCCATCGGCTCGGCCACCACCGGCGCGGGCTTGGCGAGTGCAGGTTCCTTCTTGGCCACTTCCTCGGCGGCCGGCGCTGCGGGGCCGGAGGGCGGCGGCGGTGCGGTCGCGGCGGGCGCGCCGATCACCGGCGCGGCCTCGGGCGCGAGCGTCACCGTCTCGTGCCGCTCGCCACCGCTGCCGAACGCGAAGCCGATCGCCACCCCGGCGGCGACGCCGAGGAACAGGATGGCGGTGCGATCGAAGAGAAAACGCAGATTGCCCATTCACCCCTCCGATGCCGACCCGGCACCGGCTTGGCAAGGTGGCAGGCGATCAACCGCCCGACTTCAGGCGACGGTACGCGGCCGGGCCTGCGGATAGGTGCCGAGTACGCGCAGCCACTTGGTGTGGAAGCGCAGCTCCTCCAGCGCGCGGGCGACGGCGGGATCGTCGGGCGTGCCCTCGATATCGCTGTAGAATTGGGTCGCGGCGAAGCTGGCGCCCGGCTGATAGCTCTCCAGCTTCGTCATGTTGACGCCGTTGGTCGCGAAGCCGCCCAGCGCCTTGTAGAGCGCCGCGGGTACGTTGCGCACCTCGAACACGAAGCTGGTCATGCTCGGGCTCGCGACCGGCGCGGCGTCGGCCTCGCGCGCCAGCATGACGAAGCGGGTGGTGTTGTCGGCGCTATCCTCCAGCCCCTCCGCCAGCAACTCCAGCCCGTAAAGCTCGGCGGCGAGGCGCGGGGCGATCGCGCCGACATGCGGCTGGCCGAGATCCTTCACCGCGGCGGCGGCGCCGGCGGTATCGGCATAGGTGATCGGCTTGATGCCGCGCGCGCGCAGCCAGCGGCGGCACTGGCCGAGCGCCTGCGGATGGCTCATCGCCTCGCTCACCTCGGCGCCGCCCAAGCCCATCAGATGGTAGCGGATCGTCATGAAATGCTCGCCGACGATCGCCAGCCCCGATTCGGGCAGCAGCACGTGGATGTCGGCGACGCGCCCGTGCAGCGAATTCTCGATCGGGATCAGCGCGCGATCGACCCGCCCGTCGCGCAGCGCGTCCAGCGCATCCTCGAAGCTGAAGCAGGGCAAAGGCAGCGCGTCGGGATCGACCTCCAGCGCGGCGATATGCGAGTTGCAGCCCGGTGCGCCCTGGATCGCGACGGCGCGGGCGGGCGCCGCCGCGGCGGCGTCGCTCATCGCGGCGACCAGCGCATGTGCGGGTGCAGGATAGCTTTCCATGGTGGGAAGCCGCTTACCCACCCGGCCCCGCGACCGCAACCATCGTGGCGGGATGCTTGCGGTGCCTTCTACTGCCCTTTAAGACGGGGCAAACCCGCTCGACGGGCCAACCAGAACAGTCAAGGCAGGGGCATGGACGATCGGGCGAACACGATTGCTGGCTGGGTGCTGTTCGCGGGCATCGCCGCGTTGGGGCTCACGATCGTCACGGGCGAATTCTATATGGCGGAACGGCCCAAGACGATGGGCTACACCGTCACCGGCGTCGAGGCCGAAGCGGGCGCCGGCGCTGGCGCCGCGGCCGCCGAGAAACCCTTTCCCTTCTACATGGCGCAGGCCGACGCGGCGAAGGGTGGCGACGTCTTCAAGAAGTGTACCGCCTGCCACAATGCCGACAAGGGCGGCGCCAATGCACTCGGCCCGAACCTCTATGGCATCGTCGGCGACGAGGTGGCGTCGGGCCGTGGCGGCTTCGCTTTCTCCGACGCGCTGAAGAGCAAGGGCGGCAAGTGGGACTTCGATCGCCTCGGCGAATGGCTCACCAGCCCCAAGGCATTCGCGCCCGGCACCAAGATGACCTTCGCCGGCCTGTCCAACCCGCAGGATCGCGCCAACGTCATCGCCTATCTGAACCAGCAGGGCGATACCAAGCTGCCGCTGCCGCCGATGCCCTCGGCGGGTGCCGACAGCCCAGCCAAGGCCGCGGCCGAAACCAAGGACGACGCGCAGAAGGCGAAGAATCAGCCGGTGCAGACCGAGGCGCAGGCGGCCAAGCAGCCCAAGGGCAACGTCGCTGGCGAGGCGGCCCCCGCCACCTCCGGCCGCGCCGACCAGCGCCGCCAGTAACCGGCGCAGTGCGCGTCTGAGCATGCCGGGCTTGCCCCGGCGACCGCCACGCGTACAACGCCGCACGCGCAAGGCGCAGCGACCCGGCCGTCGGGCCGCGGTGCAAGCCCTTCGGAATTCGAGGCCATGTCCGATCCCACCACCATCCGCCGGCTGTACGGCCGCCGCCAGGGTCATCCGCTGCGTGCGGGCCAGGCGGCGTTGACCGAACGGCTGCTCCCGCTCCTGTCGGTGCCCGGCGACGGGCCGCTCGACGCGCCGCGCCTGTTCGGCGACGATCGGCCACTCGAGCTGGAGATCGGCTTCGGCCGCGGCGAGCATCTCGCCGGTCAGGCGGCGATGCGGCCCGATCACGGCTTCATCGGGTGCGAACCCTTCCTCGACGGCGTCGTCGGCCTGCTGCTGCATGTCGAGGCCGAGGGGCTGGAGAATATCCGCATCCATCGCGACGACGCGCTCGGCGTGCTGGAGCGGCTGCCCGACGCCAGCCTGTCGCGCGCCTACCTGCTGCATCCGGATCCGTGGCCGAAGGCGCGCCACGCCAAGCGGCGCTTCATGAACAAGGGACCGATCGACCTGCTCGCCGCCAAGCTGAAGCCGGGCGCCGAGTTTAGGTTCGGGACCGATCATCCGGTCTATTGCCGCTGGGCGATGATGGTGATGGGCAGCAATCCTGCCTTCGACTGGCTGGCCTCCGCCCCCGACGACTTCCTCGTCCGTCCGGACGATTGGCCCGAGACCCGCTACGAAGCGAAGGCGCGCGCGCATGGCCACGAGGTCTGGTATTTCCGCTATATACGAAAGTAGGGCGTAGTCTGGTGCAGAGAAGCATATTGTTTTCGATGCACGAAACCATGCTCACGGCAGTCGGTCGCAATGATTTCCGCTCCGGTGATTGCCTAGTGATTACCGAAACAGGGACATGAGGCTCCGGAATAACCCAAGGGCAACTGGCAAAACTCTCAAGTGGACGGTCGACGCCCTGATCGCCGCCAACCGCCAACGCGGAAAAGCAACGCCGCCGAGTGGCAACCGATCTCGCCTTCTCAAACTATGCCGATCTGTTCACCGCGTCCCGTGATGGCATCGGACACGAAATAGGAATTGCAGGGGATGCTCTTGATCGAGGAACCGTGGTTCGCCGTCATCGGAGGTGGATCATGGAAAATCCTGTTCGAAGCTCTCGCGAGCAGATCTCCGGACATGTGGCCGCGGGTCATAGCCGGCGAGATGCCGCGCGGCGGTTCGGGGGACGCGCGTAGGTCAGGAACGGTGATGAGGCGGTCGTGTCGAGGCGACTGAGGCGGCGGCACGAAACCGGATCGTACAGACGAGGCCATGCGGCTCGGCATTCTCCAGCGTAAGTGTCGCGCCCATGCGTTGCGCCAGATTGCGCGCGATCGTGAGGCCGAGGCCAGTCCCGCCGGTCTCGCGGGAGCGGGAGGTTTCGAGCCGCACCATCGGCTCGAACACGGCATCGATCTGATGGGCCGGGATGCCCGGCCCGGCATCGCGTATCACGATCCGCAACCCGTCGGCATCGTCATGCGTGGAAAGGTGCGCCTCATCACCATGCTTGATCGCATTATCGACGAGGTTCTGGACGCAGCGCCGCAACATGCGCGGACGGCAGACCCAGTCGCGCCCCGCCGACGCATCGAACGTGGCAAGGTTGCCGGCATCGCGCTCGTCCTCCACGATACTGTCGATCAGGGAATCGATGTCCAGCAATACGAGCGGCTCGCGCGCATCGGTGCTGTGCGCCAGTTCCAGCCCCTCCTCGACGATCGCGCGCATCGCGTGCCAGTCGGAAAGCAGCCGGTCACGCCAGACGACATCATCGATCTGTTCGAGTTTCAACCGCATCCGCGTCATCGGTGTCTGGAGATCGTGCGTGATCGCGGCGATCATGTGCGTCTGCTCGATCGCGTGGCGGGCCAGTCGGACGCGCATGTCGTTGAAGGCACGGATGGCGCCGCGCACATCCGCCGGACCGGCTTCGGGCAGATCGATCACCGACACTTCGGGAACGATGCTGGCGGCGGCACGGGTGAGCGTGCGGATCGGCCCTCCGGCGATGCGCGCGACGAGCAATGCGAGAGCGGCGCCCGCGACGAGGATCACCGACAGAAATGCCGGATCGGGCCCGTAACTCGCCTTGAGGAGCGGCGGCGGTCCCGTCACGAACGACCAGTCGCTCCCGTCGCTGAGGCGTGCCGCGATGCGCCAGCAATCCGTCGCTTCCACCACCGCCCTCCACGCTCGCGCTGACTCGCTGGCGGCGGAGTCAGGGTCCGAGGCGTGATCGCCATCCCTGTCTTTGTCGTGATCGTCCTTGTCGTGATCGCGATCCGCCGGGACAGCACATCGCGCGACGGGGATTGCCGTCACCGTAGCGGTGACACCCGGCGGCAGTTGCGGCGCCAGCAGAGCCACGAGATCGGGTGCCGCGATGCCGCCCTCGTCTCCGCCCTGCGCCAGCCGCACGAAGGTTCGCGCCTCGCGGGTTTCATGCTTGCGCCGGTCCTTTTCCGATGTCTCGATTTCGCCGATGAAGCGCGACAGCCGCTCCAGCGCGCGGACGGCCTGGATGTGGCGCACCTCCGCGACGCGCCGTTGCTCGGACAGAACCACGCCCAACGTGCCGGCCAGCGCAATCCCGACGAGCAAGAGCATGAAGATCCTGCCGCTCATGGTGTCCAGCTCCGCGGGAAGCTTCACAGCAACTCCACCGCCGCGGCCAGCACATATCCCTCGTAGCGCACCGTTCGGATCAGATCGGCGCCCTCGCTGCCGAAGCGGGCGCGCAGTCGACTCACTTGAAGGTCGATCGCGCGATCGTTCGCCTCACTCTGCTTCACGGCGCCCAGCGCGAGCAATTGCTCACGCGAAAGCACGCGATTCGCATATTCGACGAACAGGCGCAGCAAGCGGAATTCGGTGCCGGAGAGCACCGTCACCCGGCCCGTCGCATCGATGATCTGGCGATGTTCGAAATCCAGCGTCCAGCCGGCAAAACGCGCGCCCTTCGCCGCCAGCGGCTCGAGGTTGACCGGCAGGGATTGCGATCGCTTCAGCACGTTGCGGATGCGCGCCGCCAGCTCGCGCGGCTCGAACGGTTTGGCGACATAATCGTCCGCGCCCATCTCCAGCCCGAGGATCCGGTCGATCGGATCACCCCGCGCCGTGAGCATGATAACCGGCAGCTCGCTCGTCGCGCGCAATGCGCGGCACAAGGCGAGGCCGTCCTCGCCGGGCAGGTTCAGGTCCAGGATCACCAGATCGATGCCGCCCCGCTCGATCTCCCGGCGCATCGCGACGCCGTTTCCGGCGACCGCGACCGAAAACCCCGCCTTGCGAAGCTCGGTCGCCAACAGCGACCGGATTTCGGGATCGTCGTCAACGATGAGAAGATGGGAGCCGGTGGACACCGCCTGTCTCTGCCCGCTCGTGGTGCGGGCCGGAAGCGATTCGATGTCGATCCGTGTCGTCCGCCGCAAACGACATAGTACGACACACAATTCCCCCGATCCGACACAGTGCGAAACCACCGCCCCGGCGCGCTCCGATATCGGGTCGGCATGACCAGCCTCCCATCGACACCGCCCCGCCCCACCCGTCCGCCACAATCCTCCGCACGCACGCTCAGCCGGCTCGGCCTGTGCCTAGCGTTCGTTCCGGTGCAGGCATGGGCCGACACGCCCGCCCCCGCTTCCGGCCAGAATGCGGGCCAGGCGCTCGCAAGCGGCGATCAGGCCGCAAGCGCCGATATCGTCGTCACCGGGCGGGCGTCCGGTACGACAACGACGATCGACCGGAAGAGCTATTCGCTGGCGAACGATCTCCAAGCCAAGACCGGATCGGTCGCCGACGTGCTGCGCAATCTCCCTTCCGTAACCGTCGATGTCGATGGCAATCCTAGCCTGCGCGGCGATGCGAACGTGCAGATCCTGATCGACGGCCGGCCGGCGCCGCAATTCAACAAAGCCAATCGCGGGGCGGCACTGGAACAGCTCGGTGCCGATACGATCGACCGGGTCGAGGTGCTGACGAACCCGCCTGCGAATTTCAAACCCGATGGTTCCGCCGGGATCATCAACATCGTCACCAAGCACCGCCGGGGTCGCGGCGCCGCCGTTCAGGCCAATATCGGCAGCGGCGGCCGCTTCAATCTCGGCGGGACGGGCAACACCAGCCTCGGGGCGCTGGCCGTTCACGGCGCGCTGTCGGTTCGCCGCGACGTGCGCGATCGCAGCGTGACCGACCGGAAGCAAACCAGCGACGCGACGACGGGCGCGTTCCGATCCGCGACGCTGCTCGGCTCAGACAGCCGCAGCGACCGGCTGTCCGAATCCGCAACGCTGGGCGGCGATCTCGATCTCGGCAAGATCGACCATCTGAGTGCGGAGGGGAGTTACACCAACCGCTTCGATCACGCCTCCTACGCGGAGAACGACACGTCCTTCGATCCGGCTGGCGCGACCACCGGCCGCGCCTCGCGGGACCGGCCAGGCACGGAAAAGCAGACCAGTTCGTCGGCGATGCTGCGCTATCGGCACGATATCAGCCACGACGGCAGCAATCTCACCGTGCTCGCCCAGCGATCGGAGACCACGGAAAACCAGCAGTTGCACTATGCCGACAGCGTCCTGCTGCCGGCCGCCGATCCGACGGAGCAGCGGCAGAGCCTGCGGTTCGGCGAAGTCACGCGCGAACTCAGCATCGATTTCACGCGGATGATGCCGGCACAGGCCAAGCTGATCCTCGGCTACAATCTCCAGCGCGACGACAATCATTTCGACAATTTCCAGAGCGTCGCGGTGGCTGCCGGCGGCGCGGAGATCGCCGACCCCAATTTCACCAACGTCTTCCGTTTCGGGCAGACGGTGCAGGCGTGGTACGGATCCTATGAGCGCTCGATCGGCAAGCTGACCGTCCTCGCCGGTCTCCGGGTGGAACAGACCAACGTGCAGACCGATCAGGTCACCAGCGACGAGCGTGGCAGCCGCAGCTATTTCCGCGCCTACCCCAACCTTCATCTGATGCAGAAGCTGACCGATCATCAGACGATCGGATTAAGCTACGGCAATCGCGTGATCCGACCGGACGCCGACGATCTCAACCCCTATCTCATCCAGCGCGACGCCTTCACGCTACGGCGCGGCAACCCGAACCTGATGCCGCAGGAAATCCAGTCGTTCGAGGCGAGCTGGTCATACGAACAGGGCGCGACATCGCGCAGCGCGACGCTGTTCTACCGGCGCATCCACAACAGCTTCACCGTCGTGACGACCCCGATCGACGCCAGTACCGTGCTGGTGACGGAGGAAAATCTCGGCCGGAGCCAGTCGGGCGGGATCGAGCTGGCCGCCGCAGGCAGAATCCTGCGCGGCATCACCTACACGATCAGCGGCAACCTGCTCTACAACCAGATCGACGCGAGCAATCTCGGCTATGCCGGCACGCGATCGACGGTGAGCTTCGATGCGAAGGCCGGCCTCGACTGGTCGCTGGACGCCAAAAACGTCGTTCAGGCGAATGTCGGCGCGGTCGGGCGACGGTTGACGCCGCAGGGCTATCGCAAGGGATATGTCACCCTCGATCTCGGCTACCAGCGCAAGCTGCGGCCCAATCTCACGCTGACGGCAACCGTGTCCGACGTGTTCGCATCGCGTCGCGAAGCCTCGGTGATCGATACGCCGGGGCTGAGCGAACGGATCGATCGCCGGCTTGCCGGGCAGATCGCGCTGGTCGGCCTATCCTGGAACCTGTCGGGTACGAAGAAGAAGGGCGGCAACGCCTTCCAATAAGCGCCGTGACCATAAGGGGATCATAAAAGAGCGTCCCGCCGGCATCGCTGCCGGCGGGACGCTCACGGATCGACCAGAGGGGATGGCGTCCTGGCCGTGGCACCGTCACCCGGAGTCATTGGCGGGCCGTAGGTCGGCGGGTGCCTGTGCGAGCGCGGGAGCATTCGCACAGATGACCGCAAGAGCAAGCAGAACGCCGCTTTGGCGTCAGGCGTTCACGGGTTGACGCGGAATACCAGCAGACCGGCGCCATCGAGCGCGTTCTTCGGATGGACTGCGTAATATTGCTTGAGCTGCGGCACGTAGAGCCCGGTCTTGGCACCGTTGACGGGGGTGCGCAGCAATTCGACATAGTGGTTTCGGCTTTGCTGCTGGAAGACCGACAGGCCCTGTGCGCCCACGACGTAGAGGCGCTTCATCTCCGGATCCCAGGTCATCGAGTCCGTCATATCCGCACACGGCACCTGCGCGACGACCGCGCCGGTCGTCGCGTCAAGGGCGGTCAGAAGACCCGGTGCCCGGCTGCCGACGAATACGAGGTTGTCGGCCGCGTCGAAGGCCAGCGCGGTGTTGCGGTTGAGGCCCACGTCCCAGGTGGCGACGACCTTGTTCTGCTTCAGATCGACGACGCCGACCTGCTTCTTGTCGCGAATGTTGACGAACAGGCGGTTGGTCGCCTCGTCGATCGCCATCGCTTCGAGGTTGTTGCCCTCGACCCGCACGGTGCCGACGATCTTGTGCGTATCGACGTTGATCTCGGCGATCTCGGAATAGGGCAGGTTCGCCGACTTGCCACCGTTGCCGGTGAAGAAAATCCGGCGCTTGGCATCATAGACGCCGGCGTCCGGCGAATCCGTCTTGCCGGTGACAGATCCGTCGATCAGCGGAATGCGGTCGATGCGGTGCAGATCGTCCGCCGACAGGAACAGCGCCGAGGAATCGCCGCCGTCAGCAACGACAAGTTCGTTCTTTTCCGCGACATAGGCGAGTGTGTGCGGCGTCTTGACCCCGCCCACCGACATCAGATGTTCGCCGGTGCTGGCCTTGAACATCTCGATCGAATGATGCTCCTCGGCGGCGATAAACAGCCGGTCATGCTTGATATCTACCGCGAGGAAATCGAAGTCGCCTTCGATATCGGGCAGCGAGGTCATGCGGACGAGCTGAACCGGCGCGGGATCCTTCATGGTGATCGTGACGCTCGGCGCCGGGGCGGCGGGTGCCGCGGTCTGCGCATCGGCAGCACCCGTCGCGACCAATGCCATCGCAAGCGCGATGAGGGCGATATTCGTCGGTTTCATGATATGTGTCTTTCTCGGCAGAGAGGATCGAAAGTGCGTGGCGCGTCGGATCAGAGGCCGCATTGGCCCTGCGTCCGGGCATCGTGCCGCATTCGCCCGATATGCGCGGTTACGGCTGATCGAAGACGCGCCACGGTGCGTTTCAGTGCGTTCCCGTGCTCAGCGCGGGACGCGGTAGACCAGCAGGCCGGCGTCATCCAAAGCGTTCTTCGCGTGCGCCACGTAATATTGCTTCAGCTGCGGGATGTAGGTCGCGGTCTTGGCGCCATTGTTCGGCGTGCGCAGCACCTCGGTGTAATAGTTACGGCTTTCCTGCTGGAAGACCGAAATCCCCTGCAGGCCCGAAATATAGACCCGTTTGGCAACCGGATCCCAGATCAGCGAGCCAGTCATGTCCACGCACGACAGCTGCGCGAGGACTGCGCCGGTCGTGCCGTCCAACACGGTGAACAAGCCCGGCTGGCGGCTGCCCACGAACACGACATTGCTGGCCGGGTCATAGCCGAGCGCGGTGTTGCGGTTCAGGCCGACATCCCAGGTCGCGACGACCTTACGCTGGTTCAGGTCGATGACGCCGACCTGCTTCTTGTCGCGGATGTTGATGAACATGCGGCCATTGGCCTCGTCGATCGCCATCCCCTCGAGGTTGTCGCCTTCGACGCGGATGGACGCGCCGAACTTGTGCGTATCGACGTTGAGTTCCGCGAGCTCCGAATAAGGCAGGTTCGCCGACTTGCCGCCGTTGGCGATGTAGACGATGCGACGCTTAGCGTAATAGATCGCGTCGTCGGGCGAGTCCGTCTTGCCGGAGACTGCACCATCGATCATCGGAATGCGCTCGATCTGGTGCATGTCGTCGGCCGAGAAGATCCGCGTCGAGGAATCGCCACCGTCCGTGATGATCAACTCGTTCGATTCCGGCACGTAGACCATGCCGTGCGCCGTCTTCACCCCGCCCACCGAACGGAGATGCTCGCCAGTGCTGGCCTTGAAGATCTCGATCGTGTGATGCACTTCGGCAGGCACGTATAAGAGATCGCGCTTGAGATCGGCCGCGAAGAATTCGAAGTCGCCTTCGATACCGGGCAGCGACGTGGAGCGCACGAGTTGCAGCGCGGTTGGGTCCTTCATGGTGATGGTGACGCTCGGCGCGGGAGCCGCTGCGGGAGCCTGGGCATTCGCGTTGCCCGTCGCGGCGGACGCCATCGCAAGCGCGATGAGGGTAAGGTTCGTCGACTTCATGATGTTCGTTTCCTCAATGTGGCGATGGTCGGTTGTCGGGCGTGTTGGTTCAAAGCGCCTGCGCGGCATCCAGCTTGGCGATGAAGTCCGAGAGCGTGCACAAACCCACGAGCCCGTTGGCCTTGCACCCCGGCACCGCGACGATGCTGCGGGCCGGCACGTCCCGTGCGTCGAGGTTGCGGATGCCATCGAGCGAGAAGCTGCGGAACGCGATGCGGACGTAGCGATGCCCGGCCGCATCGTGCAGCCGCTCGACCAGTAGCGCGCTGCCCGGCGGGATGTCGTCGGGTGCGAAGCCGGCTGCCTGCCAGTGCAGATCGAGCATCCCGCCGAGACCGACCAGATCGCTGTCGTGCCCCGCAAAGACCGTCACCCGCGCCGCCTCGTCCGCTGTCAGCGCCTTGCGCATGAGCGGCGTGATCCCGGCCATGGTCCGCGCCGCGAGATAGGGCGGCCGACCCTCAAGCTTGAACTTGAGCGCATGCAGCGCGGACAGGGCGGTGATGTCAGCCGCCGTCGCGCGCCCCCAGCCCACCTCGGCCATCGGCTTTGCGTCGATATATTCGAGCAGAAGCGACTGCGCGCCGCTGCCCGCATTGGATAGCGCACCGGACAGACTCGGCGCCTTCGTCGCAGTAGCGGGCTTGATCGCGAGCGGCCCGTCGTCGTGCAGGCCGCAGGGCGCCGTGGATGATCCGCACAGGATCGCGTTCATCCGCGCGATCAGCGGAGCGGCCTCGGCGCTGGCCGCCGCGAGCACCGCCGGCCCGTCGGCATCGGCAATCGCCTTGTCGGCCTTCGCGGGATCGAAGGTGGCGGCCCCCGCATGCACCGCGGAGAAGACCGGATCCGGCTGGCCGATCGTCGGGGCATGTTCTGTCGGGAGGTGGCAGTCCGGCGCAATGCCGAGGGCGTAGGATTCGCCGGTCGCCACGGTGCGCTCGTCGCCGCCGTCGGAGATGATGCGGACCGTACCTGCGGCGGGACAACCCTGCTGCGACATCAGCCCCGATTGCACGAACTGCGCGCGATCGCTGAGCCCGAGGCGCCGCGATTCCTCGGCGCCGTGCGGCGTCAGCCAGCCTGGGGGGACCGGCCATGCCGGCCAGGGATCGGCCGCGATACCCGGCGCCATCGGCATCGCCGAGGTCGGCGGGCGGACGCCGTGGCGCATCACCACCACGACGCGATCGATCTGCAGCGTCGGCGCGGCGATCGCCGCCGCGCTGCTCGCCAGCAAGGCCAGCCCGGCCAGCGCGCGGATCATGCCGCCTTGCCCGGCTTCACGACGACGACGTGGAACGTCCCCGGCACGGCCACAGGCTTGCCGCCGGCCGTCGCCGGCGGCCCGAATTTCGAGGTCGGCAGGTACACAATGCCCGTGCGCGGATCGACCGCGCCGGTGCGCGCACCGATCTCGGTCTTGACGACGCCGGTGCGAACGATGCCGGCGGCGGTATCCGCAAACAGCGTCAGCGTGCCGTCGCCGCCGGAGGGAATGAACAACCGGCCGTGCGTCGCGTCGCCGATCACGGCATCGGGGCCCGCGCCGATCTCGAGCGTCTTCTCGACCGTGCGCGCCACCGGCGCGATCACCGCCGCCGCCCTGTTGGCGCAGGCCACCAGGATGCGATCGGCCTTCGGGGCATAAGCCATGCCGCTCGGCCCCTCGCAGCCCGGCAGCGTGATCGTGCCGAGCACCTTGGCGGTCTCCGGCGCGATCACATAGACGAGGTTCTGTGCTTCGTTGTTGACGAACAGCACGCCGCGCTTGTCGACCGCGGCGGCCTCCAGCTTGGGCGCGAGCGTCGCAGTGCCGGTGACGGTCGCGGTCGCCGGGTCGATCATCATGACCGTGCCGGACTTGGAATTCATCACCACCACGCGGCGATGCTTCGCGTCCCAGATCGCGGCGTCGGGTTTTTCGCCGACCTTGATGGTCGCGCGCTCGGCGCCGGTCCTGATCTCGACCAGGCGGGCCGTGCCGGTGTCGCCATCGGTCACGAGCAGCAGTCCCGAGCCGGGGATCGGCACGACTGCATGGGCATGATGCGCCGGGCCGAAGGTCGTCATGGCGCTTGGCGCGGCGAGATCGACGGTCGCAACCGTCTCGCCATGCGCGACGAACAGGCGGTTGCTGTCGGCGTCGACATTGGCATAATCCCAGCCACCATCCGGGCCGGCGATCGTGCCGGAGACTTGGTAGGTCGGGGCCGGCGCGGCCGCGACAAGACAGGCCGCCAAAGGCAGCAAAGACAGATATCGCATCGGAAACATCCTGAAACCCGCGCCCCCCGGGGCGCGGGACGTGAACGCAATGGGTATCAGGCGACCGTCGCGGCGACCGGGATCGAGCCCTTGTACAGCGGCGCACCCTTTTGATCGCGGAAGTCGATCGTCATCGTGTCGCCGCCGACCGTGACCAGCCCGAAGCCGGGCTCGGCCAGGCAATAGAGCGTGCCGTCGATCGGCTTCACCGGCCGCGCCTCCATGCCGGCACCGCACTGGACGATGTCGAGACCGTCGCGACGGATGTGCTGCAGATCGTGATCGTGCCCGGCGAGATAGGCCTGCACCTTGTTGCGCACGAGGATCGGCTTGAGCCGCTCGACCAGTTCCACCGTGTCGCCATGCGCGCTGCCGCCAGAATGGATCGTGTGATGCCCCGCCACCAGCTTCCACCGCGCCGTCGACGCCGCGAGCGCACCATCCAGCCAGGCGAGCTGCGCATCCGTGTCCTGGCCGACGATGTTGCGCGCGCGCGGATTGGTGGGATCCTTGCTATACGATTTCACGAAAGGCACCGTATCGACCACGAAGATATCGACGCTCGCCGCCGCCATGTTGGCGTCCTCGACCTTGTAATAGCGCGCCGGCATCCGCCAGCGCGGGCTGCGCGCGGTATACTCGACCTGCGCCTGCGGATTGCTGGTGTAATCGTGATTGCCGAGCATCGCATGCCACGGCACCTGCAGCGCGGGGTGCGTGTAGACATGCTCGTACATCGACTGCCACAGCGGATCGTCGACCGAGGTGACGCCGACATCGTAGAAATTGTCGCCGACCGCGAGCACCGAGGAAGCATTGCTGCGCGCGGCGGCCATGCCCATCGCCGCGGCGACGTCGTGCTGCGCGGGCGTGCCGCGCCCCCAGTCGCCGATCATGCAGAAGGTCACGCTGTGCGACTTTGGCTTGGCGGCAGCGGCCGGTTCGGCGCCGAGCAGCCCTGCGGTGACCGTGGTAAGCGCGAAGCCGCCAAGCAGCGACCTACGATCCGTGATGATATCCATGTCGTGTCTCGTGTCCCTGGGAGATGGAACAGGCGGCGCCGATAGCGCCGCCCGGCGCAGGTCAAAGTTTCAGATCGATGCCGAACAGGTAGGACGATCCGTAATATTGCAGCTCGGTGAAGCGCCCGGAGACCTTGCCCTCGGTTGCGACCTGATTCGTGTTCGTCACGTTGCGCCCCTGCGCGAACACGGTGAGGCGCTTGGTGATGGCGAAGCGCGCATCGAAATCGAAGTTCAGATAGGGCTGCACGAAATTGTCGAGCGTCGGGGTGGAGCCGAGCGAGGTCATCGTCCAGCCTTGGTAATTGGCGAGCAGCTGCAGCGACAACCGGCCGTGTTCGTAGAACGGACCGACATTGACGATGTAGGGCGTCGTATTCGGCAACGTTTCGGTCACGCCGCCGCGGCTGGAACCGCGCGAACGAACATAGGTGAAGTTGCCGCTGATGCCGACGCCCGAGAGCAGACCCGGCAGATCATCGAACCGCTGGCGATAATTGACCTCTACGCCGCGCGCCGAGGCATGATCGATATTGCCATAGGTTGTGAACGTCGCCGTGGTGCCGTTGTACGTACCGGGAACGGTGGTCGACACGACATAATTGTCGAACTCCTTGTCGAACAGCCCGACCGAGATGATGCCGCCATGCGGCATGTAATATTCGAGGCTGGCGTCGAAATTGTTGCCGGTGGTCGGCTTCAGGTCCGGGTTGCCTTGCGTGACCGTGGTGACGGTGCCGCTGGTGTTCACGGTCTGGGTCGCCGTCACCTGGCTAAAGCCAGGGCGGCCGATCGCAGTCGACCAGTTGGCGCGGGCGACCAGATCGTCGGTGAAATTGTAGCGCAACTGTACGGTCGGGAAGAAATTGCTGTAACTCTGGCGGACAGTGCGCGGCGTCAACGTGGTGACACTGGAGACGGTGCTGGTCGCCGTGCCC